>CAYQYG010000042.1:0-6278 GCA_964421485.1 uncultured Polyangiaceae bacterium
CGCGACCGCGCCCGCAGCCGCGTCCGCGACCGCGCTCGCGCCCGTGGCCGCCGCCGGCTCGCCCGCGCTCGGCCCCGCCGCGCCCTCGCGGGTGCTCTTCGACGGGACGCCGAGCTGGAAGGCGTGGTTCTGGTCCTACGTGGCCGCCGGCGTCCTCTCCCTCGTGCTCGTCGGCCTCGTCTGGATGGCGATCCTGAACTGGAAGCGGAAGAGCCTGCGCTACAAGATCACCGAGCGCACGATCGATTACGAGACCGGCCTGCTCTCGCGCCGCATAGAGACGCTCCAGCTATGGCGCGTGCAGGACATCGATTTCCGCCAGTCGCTCCTCCAGCGGATGCTGGGCGTCGCCGAGATCCGCGTCTTCACGAAGGACACGACGGATCCCGAGCTCGTGCTCCGGGGCCTGCCGGAGGCGCGCCAGGTGTTCGAGGAGCTGAAGAACGCCGCGGAGCTCGCGCGCCAGCAGCGGGTGGTGGGGCTCGTGCAATGAGGGCTCAGCCGTAGAGCGGCTTGCCGGTGCGCGCCGCCTCGACCAGCGCGGGCGCGGGGGTCCAGCGGGCGCCGAAGCGGCCCTGGTACTGCTCGACGCGGCGGAGCGCCTCCGCGGCGCCGATCGAATCGACGTAGCGGAACGGGCCGCCGCGGAAGGGCGGGAAGCCGAGGCCGAAGATCGCCCCGATGTCGCCGTCGCGCGGGCTCCGCAGGATCCCCTCGCCGAGGCAGCGCAATGCCTCGTTCACGAACTGCAGCGAGCACCGCATCTGGATCTCCTCGACCGCCACGGGCGGCTTCGCCTCCGGATCCGGCGCGGGCAGGCCCAGCACCGCATAGACGCTCGGGTCGGCGCGCTTGCCCCCGCCCTTCTTCCTCTTCGCGGCCTCGCCGTAGAGGTACATCCCGCGGCCGTTCTTCTTGCCCTTGCGGTCGTCCTCCACGAGCTTCACGAGCGTCGGCGGCGGCGTGAGCCGGTCTCCGAACGCCTCGAGCATGATCGGCCCCACGTGCGCGGCGACGTCGATCCCGACCTCGTCGAGCAATGCCATCGGGCCCACCGGCCAGCCCCACGCGACGAGCGCCCGGTCGATCGCCTCGATCGCGACGCCCTCGGTCAGGAGCCAGCTCGCCTCGTTCATGTACGGCGCGAGGATCCGGCTCGTGTAGAAGCCGGTCCCGTCGTTCACGACGATGACCGTCTTGCCCTGCTTCTTGCCCACCGCCACCGCGGTCGCCACCACCTCGGGGGCCGTCCTCTCGGTCCGCACGACCTCGAGCAGCGGCATCTTCGGCACGGGGCTGAAGTAATGCATCCCGACCACGTTCTCCGGGCGCTTCGACGCGGCGGCGATGCGGGCGATCGGGATGGAGGACGTGTTCGACGCGAAGATGAGGCCCTCCTTGCCCTCGGCCTCGACCTCGCGGAGCACCGATTGCTTGAGCGCGAGGTCCTCGAACACGGCCTCGATGACGAGATCGGCGGTCTTCATCCCGGAGTAATCGAGCGCGGTCGTCAGGAGCGCGAGCTCCTGGTCGCGCTCGATCCGGGTCAGGCGCTTCCGCTTCACCCTGTCGTCGAGGTGGTCGGCCACGTACCTCAGGCCGCGGCCGAGCGAGGCGTCGTCGCGGTCCTTCATCCGGACCGGGACGCCGGCGTCGAGCGTGACGCACGCGATCCCCGCGCCCATCAGCCCCGCGCCGAGCACCGCGATCTTCTTCACCTCGCGCGGCTTCACGGCGGGATCGTCGACCCCGGTGTCCTTCTTCAATGCGGTGGTGGCGAAGAAGATCTCCATCAGCCGGTGCGCGGTGCTGGAGACCACGAGCTCGCCGAACGCGCGGGCCTCGATCTCGCGGGAGGCGTCGAATCCCTTGTCGGCGAAGGCCCGGAGCACGTCGAGGATCCGCTCGGGCGCGGGGTAATGGCCGCCGGTCTTCCTGCGGACCTCCTCCCGGGCCTTCTTGAAGAGCAGCGCGCGGCCGAGGGGGTTCCGCTCCAGGGCGAGCTGCGTGACCGCGTCGGAGCCGGAGCGGGCGCGGCCCTTCCTCGGCCCGCTGGCGCCGGACGCGAGCGCGAGCGCGAGCGCCGCGGCCGTCTCCCGCAGGATGGGAGCGGGGACGACGTCGTCGGCCACGCCGAGCTGCTTCGCCTTCGCGGGGCGCATCGCCTTGCCGGTCAGGCCGTGATCGAGGGCGACCTGGAGGCCGACGATCGACGCGAGCCGCTGCAGCCCGTTCATGCCCGGCAGGAGGCCGAGCTGCACCTCGGGCAATCCGAGCGTGGTCTTCCGGTCGTCGCTGAGCACGCGGGCGCGGCAGGCGAGCGCGACCTCGAAGCCGCCGCCGAGCGCGGCGCCGTGCACGGCGGCGACGACCGGCTTCGGGCAACCGGCGAGCCGCGCGATCGCGCGGTGGCCCGTGCGGCACATCGCCTCGGCCTCGCCGGCCGTGTGGACGCCCTTCAGCATCTCGATGTCGGCGCCCGCGATGAACGAGTCGGGCTTGCCGGAGATCAGGATCGCGGCCTTGATGTCCGGCCGCGCCTCGACCTCGGCGAAGATCCGCTCGAACTCGTCGGCGAACGAGGCCTTGAGCGTGTTCACCGGCTCGCCGGCCACGTCGTAGGTGATGACCGCGACCCCGTCGGGCCGGACATCCATGGTGAGGGCGCTGTTCGTGGTGCTCATGCGGCCTCCAGGACGACCGCGGCGCCGAGGCCGCCGGCCGCGCAGACGGTGAGCAGCGCGTGCTGCCCGCCCCGCTTCTTCAATTCACGCAGCGTGGAGAGCACCATCCGCCCCCCGGTCGCCGCGAACGGGTGCCCGATCGCGATCGAGCCGCCATTGACGTTGAGCTTCGCAGGATCGACCTCCCCGACCGCCTCGCTCCGCCCGAGCCGCTCCTCGGCGAACTGCTTCGACGCGAGCGCCTTCAGGTTCGAGGCCACCTGCGCCGCGAACGCCTCGTGCATGTCGACGAGGTCCATCTGCGCGAGCGAGAGCCCCGCGCGCTCGAGCGCCCGCGGCGCCGCGAAGACCGGCCCCATGAGGAGCTGCCACCCCGGATCGACCGCGGCGTACGCCCACGATTTCACGAACCCGAGCGGGGCATACCCGAGCGCCCTGGCCTTCGATTCGCGCATCACGAGCAGCGCGCTCGCGCCGTCGGTGAGCGGCGACGAGTTGCCGGCGGTGATGGTCCCGTGCCGCCGGTCGAACACCGGCGGGAGCTTCGCGTACGCCTCGAGCGAGGAGTCCTCCCGGACGAGGTTGTCGCGATCCACCCCCTTGTCGTAGGGCGGCGGGATGACGTGCATCACCTCGGCCGCATAGGTCCCGTCGCGCCACGCGCGCGCCGCGCCGGCGTGGGATCGGTGCGCGATCTCGTCCTGCTCCGCGCGCGAGATGCCATTCTGCTTGGCCATCTTCTCGGCGGCCTCGCCCATCTGCTCGCCCGTCGTGGGCTCGCGCGAGAACCCCGGCGTGGGCGGCACGAGGTCCTTGAGCGCGACCTTCGAGAGCGCCTTGAGCCGGTCCGGCAGCGTGCGCGCCTTCTGCAGCTCCATGAGGGCCCCGGCGAGCTTCCTCGAGACCCCGATGGGCACGTCGCTCATGCTGTCGGCCCCGCCCGCGATCGCGACGTCGTGCTGCCCCGCGAGCATCGCCTCCGCGGCGCTGGTCAGCGCCTGGATCGAGGTCGCGCACGCCCGCGAGACGCTCACCGCGTCGACCTCCTTCGGCAGCCCCGTCCGCAGCACCACCTCGCGCGCGATGCTGAGCCAGTCCAGCGTGGGCACGACCTGTCCATAGACGCAGAGCGTGATCTCCCGCGGATCGATCTCGCTCCGCTGCACCAGCTCCTTCACCACCGCCGCGGCGAGATCGACGGTCCGCATGCTCTTGAGCGCCGTCCCCGCCTTGGTGAACGGCGTCCGCAGCCCCGCGACCACCGCGATCCGATCCCGCCCCGACCCGTTCCGATCCGAGCTCATGGCGACCTCCAGCGCACGGGAAAAGGCCCGGCGCCGGCCCTCTCTAGGCGCTCTGACGCAACGTGTCAACGGCCCGGTCGCTGGCGCCGTGCTCAGCCTTGCGCACCCCCTCGGCCGGCCCATCAGCTCCGGGTCCTTCGCGCTGACGGAATGAGCTCGAGCTCATCCGATCGGCGCCCGGCTCATGATGAAGTCGGTGAGCTGCGGCATGCAGTTCTTGCCGAGGCTGTTCTCGAGCTCGTCGATGACTATGACCGAGCCTGGTGGGATGAGGGAGAGCTCGATGAGGTGCAGCAGCACGCGGAGCATGCCGGAGGACATCTCGGCCTGAGGGGTCCAGGCACCCGTCTCCTCCTCCAGGATGCACAGCTCCAGCAGGGTCACAGAGCCCGCAATGAACTGGCTGCTCGTGCGACGGACTCTGACGTCCTGGACCGAAGGGAAGATGCTGATGAAGACGCTCTTGAGCTCGGCGAACTCGGCGTCGAAAGCTTCCTGGAGGCAATAGGCCAGCAGCGGCGTATGGTGCGAACGCACCGAAACCCCATGTGCTCCAGCGAGGATCTGAACTCGTCGAATCCTTGGGGTATTTTGCTCAGGGACTTGGAGTAGCTCAGGTAGCCCTCGATCTCACCCCCTTCGGCGCCGAAGACGCGCACCCCGAGCGCTGGAGCAACGCTGAAGAAGACTCTGCGGAACCCGCGTTGCATCGGGGCGATCTTGTGCTCGCTCTCCAGCAGCACGATTGCGCTGACCGCTCTGTTCAGCTTCGGAGCGGTGTTGCCCTGAAATCGGAAGACATCGCCCGCGCGCTCGACGATGATGGTACCACCGTTCTCGACGATCTTTTCATGCGCGATCTCCGTGGGTCTTACCCTGTCCTCCAGGCTCGGCACGCTGCCGGCTTCCACCGGGAACACGTCCTTCGATACCGGCTCGGTGCGGCCCTCCCAGCGGTACTGCTGTCCTCTCTCCTCGAACTGGATGGCCCACTCGATGTGGCCCGGCTTGTAGTCACGATCCGTGGCGAGCCTGCAGACCTGCCGCAGCGCATCGAGGATCTTCGTCTTGCCCGCCCCGGAGATGCCGACCAGCAAGTTGAACGGATCGAAGCTGGCCTCCTCGAGGCGCCACTTGGTCCGGAGATCCTGGAACCCGAAATGCGTGATCTTCACTATTTCTTTCCCGAGGCGGTCTTCTCGGGCGGCTTCACGGCCGCCTTGCCGGCCTTCGGGGGCACCTTGACCGGTTTTTCGGCCTTCGGCTTGGCCGCCTTCGGCTCCTCCTCTTCCTCGCCGTCCTGGTCGGCTTCCTCGTCGTCCTCGCCGCTCGGGCCGCGGTCCTCGGCGTCCTCGTCGAAGAAGAGGGAGGGGCCGCCCTCGTCGCCGTGCTCGGCGAAGAGCGCGTCGGCGCAGGCGACGAGGGCGTGCATCCGGTCGGCGTCGGCGGGGCCGTAGACGACCGCGGCCATCGCCTTGCCCTGCACGAACAGCCAGACGTCCTCGTGCTCGCGGAGCGCGTCGCGCAGGGGGCGCCGGAGCCACTTGCCGATCGCCTTCGCGTCCGCGCCCTCCACGAGGAAGAGGTCCATGAAGGCGCGGTCCTTCTTGAACTGCACCCCCAGGTTCGGGACGCGCTTGCCGTCGACGATCGGGAGGGGGCGCACGCTGAAGCGCGGCGCCGCGCGCTCGAGCTTCATGAGCACGGCCTGGTACTCGCTGCCGCTCATCGCGTCCGGCCCCATCGCCACGACGTACGCGAGCTTCTCGATCAGCTCGTAGCGCGCGAGCGGCACGCCGCCGCCGATGTCAGGCAGGATCCGGTTGAGCTCGCCCGGCAGCGACGAGACCTCGCGCGGCCCCGCGAGGTCGACCTTGACCTCCTTGGTGCCGCGGTAGCCCTCGCGCTTCCGCACGGTCTCCGTCGGCGTCATGAGCGCCCGCCATCGCGCGAGCTCGCGCGCGCGCCGCCGCTCGTGCCGGCCCGGAAGGCCGGTGAGGAACCAGGTGATGAGCACGGCGATCGGGCCTACGTACCAGAGCCACAGCATGGGGCGGCGAGCCTAGCAAAAGTCGCCGGCCGCCGGCAGCCAGACGTCTGACCCTGGACAGTCAGACGTCTGACCGTGGACAGCCAGACGTCTGACCGTGAGCATCGGGCTTGACGTCGGTGTCCGCTTCCGTTTCCGCTTCCGTGTCCGTTCCCGCATCCGTGTCCGTTCCCGCGTCCGTTCCCGCGTCCGCGTCCGTTCCCGCGTCCGCGTCCGCGTCCGCGTCCGTTCCCGCGTCCG
>CAYQYG010000042.1:6378-9811 GCA_964421485.1 uncultured Polyangiaceae bacterium
GCGTCCGCGTCCGCGTCCGTTCCCGCGTCCGCGTCCGCGTCCGTTCCCGCGTCCGTGTCCGTGTCCGCTCCCGTTCCCGCTCTCGCAACCGAGATGACCATGCCCGCACCGCTCCCCTCGCTCCTCGGCGTCATCCACCTCCCGCCGCTCCCCGGGAGCCCGCGCTTCCGCGGGGGCTTCGACGACGTCGTCTCGCTCGCGGCGGCGGACGCGCGCGCGCTCGCGGGGGCGGGGTTCGACGCGATCGTCGTCGAGAACTTCGGCGACGCGCCGTTCTTTCCCGAGCGCGTGCCGCAGGTCACCGTCGCCGCGATGACCGCCTGCGCGCTCGCCGTGCGCGCCGCGGCGCCGGCGCTGCCGCTCTGCGTGAACGTGCTCCGCAACGACGCGGAGGCCGCGCTCGCGGTCGCGATCGCGGCGGGCGCGGACATGATCCGGATCAACGTGCACACGGGGGCGCGCGTCACCGATCAGGGGGTCGTCTCCGGGCGGGCGCACGAGACGCTGCGCCAGCGGCGCGCGCTCGGCGCCGAGCACGTCCGGCTGCTCTGCGACGTCGACGTCAAGCACGCGGCGCCGCTCGCGGCGCGGCCGATCGGCGAGGAGGCCGAGGAGCTCGCCGGGCGCGGGCTCGCGGACGCGATCCTGGTGACGGGCGCGGGGACGGGGCGCGGCGTCGCGGCAGGGGATCTCGAGGCGGTGCTCGCCGCGGTCCACGTGCCCGTGCTCGTCGCGAGCGGCGCGACCGAGGGCTCGCTCGACGCGCTCCGCGGGGCGCACGGCGTGGTGGTGGGCTCGGCGCTGCGCCGGAGCGGGCGCGCGGGCGATCCGGTCGACGCGGACGCCGCCGCGCGGTTCGCGGAGGCGTTCCGGAGGAGCCGGGCGCAGCGGAATGGGGGCTAGAGGGGTCGGTGCCGCTCGCCGGCTGCGCTGGTGGGTGAAGGACAACCTGTTCCTGATCGCCGTCACGCTGGCCGCGCTGGCGGTCCGGCTCATATGGAACCTCCGGATCCATCCGCCCGACGACTACGTGTACTCGGACATGGCCGGCTACGCCGGCCGCGCCGCGCGGATGCTCAAGGCGCCGCTCGCGAGGAGCGTCGACGAGGCATTCTTCCCCTTCGGCGCCCATTACCTGCTCGCCGCGGTGAAGGCCGCCTTCGGCGAGGACAACCGCGCGGCCACGGCGATCTACCAGGCGCTCGCCGGGACGAGCGTGGTGTCGATGATGTACGCGCTCTCGCGCCGCCTGTCCGGCGGCCGCTGGGTGCCGCGGATCGTCGGCGCGGTCGGGGCATTCTACTATCCGCTGTACTCGCTCGGCGGCTATTACCTCAGCGAGACGCCTTACTCGGTGTTCCTGACCGCATCGGCGCTGCTCGCGCTCCGCCTCGCCGACGAGGGCCGCCGCGGGGACGCGTGGCTGCTCGGCGTCGTGCTCGGCCTCGGGGCCTGGGTGCGGCCGCAGATCCTGATGAGCGCGCTCTTCCTGGGCCTGTTCTGGCTGCTGCGGCGCCGCGCGCTGCCGCGCCTGCGGCCCGGGCTGCTCTTCCGGGCGGCGATACCGCTGTGCCTCCTGCTCGCGCTGTCGGCCGCGCGGGCGAAGTATCACTCGGGGCGCTACAGCCTGGTGGCCCAGAACGGCGGCGTGAACCGGGTGTTCGGGCGATGCCACAACGTGAAGACGGAGGCGGTCCGCGCCTGGTTCGGTCCGCCGCCGTTCGGCCAGCTGCTGGCGCACGAGAAGGCGCACCCCGACGCCTGGGTGAAGCTCGATCCCGCGCTGGGCCTGGAGCTCAAGATCCGCGGCTACATGTGGGAAGAGCGCAAGATGGACGAGCTCGCGAGGAAGTGCGTCGAGGAGACCGGCTGGCTGAAGCAGGCGCATTACGGTCTGAACCACGTGATCCTGCTCTGGGGCTACAACACGACCTGGCCCGACTCGGGCCAGCGCCGCTGGCAGGCGCCGATGAGGACGTGGAACGTCGCGCACACGATCGCGTTCCTGCCGGGGCTCTCGGCGGCGCTGGGGCTGTGCTTCCGGCGGAGGCGGGCGCGGCACGCGCTCCTGGCGATGAACGTCTTCGCGCTGATGGCGGTGGCCGTGCTGTACTTCGGGGATACGCGGTTCAGGACGCCCTACGATCCGGTGATCATCGCGCTGGCAGTGGACGTGTACGGGCTCTCGGCGATGGGGCTGTTGCGATTGATGGCGCGGATACGGACGTAGTAACCTCGCCATCCATGCGCCTCCGCCCCGCCGCCCTCGCCCTCGCCCTCGCCCTCGCGGCCGCCGCCGCCTCGACCCGGGGCCTCGCCGCGCCCGGCGTCCATTGCTCGTTCTACGGCATGAACGCCGGCGCGCCCGTCTGGCAGGGGCAGGTCATCCTCGACGTCGCGTACGCAGAGCAGATGGCCATCACGGGGGCGCGCGCCGCCCGCGTCAACTTCCGGATCGACGGCGCGGCGGACTGGGACGCGGGCAAGCTCGCGCAGTATGACGGCATCATCGACGCCGTCATCGCCGCGGGCATGGAGCCCGTCGGCCTGCTCGCCTACGAGGCCGTGAACGGCGGACAGGCGCAATGGAACGACGACCCGGACGGGGACGGGTTCAACGATTACGTCGACGGGTTCGCCGGCGCCTCGCAGGTGCTCTTCGATCACTTCAATGGTCGCGTGCGGCGGTGGGAGATCTGGAACGAGCCGAACTGCTGGTCGAACCCCGGCTACGCGAACGACCCGCAGAGCGCGGGGTGCACGTACATCCTGCCGCGCGTCTTCTCCAAGGCCATGGCCGAGGTCTTCGTCAGGAACGAGGCGCTCTTCGCGAGCGGATCGGTCTCGATGATCTCCGGAGGGCTCTTCGCGCACGACATCGGGGGGTCGTCCTCGCCGGCCACCGATTACCTCGGCGAGGTCTACTCGGACGGGGTCTGGGACTGGCTGGAGGCGAACAAGGGGCGGAGGTACCCCTGGGACTGGCTGGGGTATCACCTGTACGTCGATCAGGGGGTGCAGACGGACGGGGCGGCCATCTCGGCCTACCTCTCGGCGGTGCGCGATCTCGCGGGGAACAGCGGGGATCCTGCGCCGTTCTCGATCACCGAGATCGGGTGGACGACGGCCGCGGTGAGCGAGGACGTGCAGGCGGCGAACCTGACGACGGCGCTCGACCTGCTCTCGGCGCGGGCGGACGTGGCGGACGTGCACTGGTTCTCCTTCAGGGACGCGCCCGCGGCGGATCTCTATTTCGGCCTCACGACGGAGGGCGGGGCGTGGAAGCCGGCGCTCGCGGCGATGCAGGTCGCCGCGCAGGGGTGCGAGGCGGGCGGGGAGGGGGGCGGCGGCGCGGGTGGCGGCGGCGAGGGGGGCAGCGGCGCGGGGTCGGGGGGAGTGGTAGATCGGAAGAGCGTCGTGTAGGGAAAGAGTG
>CAYQYG010000042.1:9821-31623 GCA_964421485.1 uncultured Polyangiaceae bacterium
CAGTGGAACACGCCATCAGTGTCGGCCATCGGGGCGCGGAGGGTCAGCCAGCAGTCGAACGGAGACGGGACGGCGCCGGCGGCGTTAGATCGGAAGAGCGTCGTGTAGGGGCAGGTTGGTGTGAGCGGGGGGCGCGGGTGCCGGCGGCCCTGGGGCGGGGGGTGTGGTGGGACCGGGGCCGATCGGCGGCGGGCAGGGCGGGCCTATCCGCGACGAGCACGCCGAGAGCAGCTGCCACTGCGAGGCGGCGGGCGGCGGCCGCGGCGCGGGCGCGGCGTGGGCGATCGGGCTGATCGCAGCGGCGGCGCTCGGGGAGCGGCGCGCGCGGCGCTCGCGGAGCGCGCGGTCGGCGGCGCGATGACGGCCGTGTGACGGGGTATCCGGCGGCGGGGAGTTCGCCTAGGCTCCCGGGATGCTTCACCGATCGATCCGATTCGCGCGGGTGTTCCTCGCGCTCCTCGCGCTCGTCATGCTGAACGGGTGCAGCTGCGGCTCCTCGAGCGCCGGCGTGTGCGGGAACGGCGCCATCGAGTCAGGGGAGCAATGCGACGACGGCAACGGCACGAGCGGCGACGGCTGCTCCGCCGCCTGCCAGCTCGAGGCCTCGCCGGGCGCCTGCGGCGACGGCTTCGTCGACGACGGGGAGCAGTGCGACGACGGGAACACGACCGGCGGCGACGGGTGCTCGGCGACATGCCAGGACGAGGAGATCCCGGGCGTGTGCGGCGATGGGGTCACCGACGCGAACGAGGAGTGTGACGACGGCAACGCCGTCGACGGCGACGGGTGCGAGACCGACTGCACGCTGACGCCGACCCACGAGATCGTCTGCGAGGTGCTGCAGCCCTTGCCCTCGGGCACCTGCGAGGTCACGCCGGGCGACGCGACCCGGCTGATCATCGGCGACGTGCTCACGCCGGGCACGATCTACCGCGGCGGGCGGGTGCTGATCGACGCGACGGGGACCATCAGCTGCGTCGGGTGCGACTGCGCCTCGGCCGCGGCGACCACCATCACCTGCCCGACGGGCGTCGTCTCGCCCGGGCTCATCAACACGCACGACCACATCACGTTCACGCAGAACTCGCCGTACACGCCGACCGACGAGCGGTACGAGCACCGCCACGACTGGCGCCGCGGCAACAACGGGCACACGGAGATCAACACGCCGGGCGCCGCGAGCGCGGACCAGATCCGGTGGGGCGAGCTCCGGTTCCTGATGGGCGGCGCGACGTCGACCGTCGGCTCCGGCAGCGCGACGGGCATCCTCCGGAACCTCGATCGGGCCGACCAGGAGGAGCTGGGGCAGCCGCAGGTCTCGTTCGACACGTTCCCGCTCGGCGACTCGAACGGCGCGGAGCTCGCGACCGGGTGCGGCTACCCGAGCATGGTGCTCGGGGCCGACGTCGACCCGATCGAGGCGTACTTCCCGCACGTGGCGGAGGGCATCGAGGCCTCGGCGCGCAACGAGTTCGTCTGCCTGCACACCGATCCGAACGACGTGGTGCTGCCGCAGAGCGCGTTCATCCACGGCATCGGGCTCATCGCGCCCGACTACGCGGCGATGGCCGCGAACGGCACGGCGCTCATCTGGTCGCCGCGCTCGAACATCACGCTCTACGGCGACACCGCGGTCGTCACCGCGGCGGCGCGCCTCGGCGTGCAGATCGCGCTCGGCACCGACTGGGTCGCGACGGGATCGATGAACCTCCTGCGCGAGCTGCGCTGCGCGGACAGCCTGAACTCGACCTACTTCGACCGCTTCTTCACCGACGAGCAGCTCTGGATGATGGTCACGTCGAGCGCGGCCGCGGTCACCGCGACCGACGACGTGCTCGGCGTGCTCGCGGCCGGCAAGGTCGGCGACGTCGCCGTCTTCGACGGGGCGGCGCACCACGACCACCGCGCGATCATCGACGCCGATCCGCAGGACGTCGTGCTCGTCCTGCGCGGCGGCAAGGTGCTCTACGGCGACGCGGCCGTGGTCTCGGCGGTGCCGGGCAGCGACGCCTGCGACGCGATCGACGTCTGCGGGGCGCAGAAGCAGGTCTGCCTGACGGGCGACATCGGCAAGTCGCTCGCGGACCTCCAGGCATCGGCCGGCGCGTCGATCTATCCGGCCGTCTTCTGCGGCGAGCCGGACGGCGAGCCCTCCTGCACGCCGGCGCGCACCGCGACGGCGCCGGTCAACGCCTCGGTCAACGGCTCCAACGTCTACACCGGGCAGCCCACGGCCGACGACGCCGACGGCGACGGCCTGCCGGACGCGGCCGACAACTGCCCGACCGTCTTCAACCCGATCCGGCCGGTCGACAGCGGCGCGCAGGCCGACTTCGACAGCGACGGCGAGGGCGACGCCTGCGACCTCTGCCCGCTCGACGCGGGCACGTCGATCTGCTCGGCGCCGAACCCGAACGACACCGACAACGACGGCGTCCTCAACCCGAGCGACAACTGCCCGAACACCCCGAACGCGGACCAGGCGGACGCGGACGCCGACGGCAAGGGCGACGTCTGCGATCCCTGCCCGGCCGAGGCGAACCCGGGGAGCGCCGGGTGCACGGTGACGATCTACGAGATCAAGAACGGCACGGTCCCGGCCGGCACCTCGGTCGCGCTGGTGAACGCGCTCGTCACGGGCAAGCACGCGAGCGGCTTCTTCCTCCAGGTGAAGCCCGGCGACCCCGGCTATCAGGGCCCCGAGCACTCCGGCATCTACGTCTACAGCCCTGGCAACACGGTCACGGCCGGCGATCGCGTCTCGATCACGAGCGCGGTGGTCGCGAGCTTCTTCGGCCAGATCCAGCTCGGCAGCGCGACCGTGGTGATCGACAGCTCGCTGAACGAGGCGCCTCCCCCGCCGGTCGTCTCGCTGCCCATCGACATCGCCACCGGCGGCGCGGCCGCCGCGCAGCTCGAGGGCGTGATCGTCGAGGTCCAGGACGTCGACGTGACGGGCCTCGACCTGATGTACAACGAGTTCCTCGTGAACGACGGCCTGCGGGTGAACGACCTGCTCTACCTCGCGAGCCCGTTCCCCGCGGTCGGCGACAGCTTCTCCGCCGTCCGCGGCATCCTCGAGTACCGCAACGCGAATTCGAAGATCGAGCCGCGCAGCGCCGCCGATCTCGTCGCGGGCCCGCCGAAGCTCAAGGAGCTCGCGCCGGCGCTGAGCTACGCGTACGTCGGCCAGGTCGCCGCGCCGACCATCCCCGTGCCGCTCACCGTCACGCTCACCGGGCCGGCGCTCGCCGACACCTTCGTGCCGATCACCTCGTCCGATCCGGCCGCGCTCGCGGTCCAGAGCGGCGGCGTCACCGTGCTCATGGGCGCGACCACCGCCACGGTCCTCGTGGACGGCCTCGCCGTCTCGCCGTCCGTCACGCTCACCGCCACGCTCGGCGTCTCGATGAACGCCGCCGTGCAGGTCGTGGACCCCGCCGCGGTGCCGGTCCTCGCCTCGCTCACGCCCGCGCAGCAGACGGTCGCGCCGGGCGGCACGGCGACCCTGACCGCGACGCTGGACATCCCCGCCCCGGCCGGCGGCACGGTCGTGACGCTCGGCGTCACGCCCGCCGGCGCCGGCACGGTGCCCGCCTCGGTCACGATCCCGGCCGGCCAGATCAGCGCCCCGTTCGATTACGTCGACGGCGGCGTCGTCCAGAGCGCGACGATCTCTGCCACGCTCGACGCCACCACCCTGACGGCCACCGTGGACGTCGCGGCCGTGACCGGCGGCTTCGTGATCAACGAGGTCGATTACGATCAGATCGGCACGGACACCGCCGAGTTCGTCGAGCTCTACAATGGCACGGGCGCGCCGATCGACCTGACCGGCTACTCGCTCGTGCTGGTGAACGGCTCGACCAGCACGGACTACGACACGATCGACCTGAGCCCGGCGGGCACGCTCGCGGCGGGGCAGTACCTCGTGGTGGGCGGCGCCGCGGTCACGGTGCCCCCGACCGCGCTGAAGATCGACTTCAGCGGCGCCGTGCAGAACGGCGGCCCCGACGGCATCGCGCTGATCTATGTCCCGACGGTCACGCTGGTCGACGCGCTCTCCTACGAGGGCAGCATCACCTCGGCGACCATCGCGGGCGTGGGCGTCATGAATCTGGTCGAGGGCGCCCCGCTCCCGGCCGGGATTGCCGACAGCAACACCGTCGCCGGCTCCCTCTGCCGCCTCCCCGACGGCATGGACACCAACGACGCCGCGACCGACTGGGCCTTCAGCGCCACGATCACCCCCGGCGCGGCCAACGTGCCCTAGTGTACTAGTCGCCCTGTCAATACGAGATCGTCGTCCCCAGCAATCCGAGGAACCGTGCCAGCCACGCCGGGTGAGCCGGCCAGGCCGGCGCGGTCACCAGGTTGCCGTCCACGACCGCCGCGTCCATCGCCACATCGACGTACTCGCCGCCGGCGAGCCGCACCTCCGGCGCCACCGCCGGATACGCCGACACCCGCCGCCCGCGCACCACGTCCGCCGCCGTCAGGACCTGCGGCCCGTGGCACACCGCCGCGATAGGCTTCCTCGCGGCCGCGAAGCCCCGCACGAGGTCCAGGACGGCCCGGTGTAGCCGGAGGTACTCCGGCGCCCGACCGCCCACGATCAAGAGACCGTCGTAATCGGCGTCATGGACCGTCTCGAACGTTCCGTTCAGCGTGAAGTCGTGCCCCCGCTTCTCGCTGTAGGTCTGATCCCCATCGAAATCGTGGATCGCGGTCCGGATCTTCTCGCCCGCTCGTTTGCCGGGGCAGACCGCGTGCACCGTGTGGCCCACCATCTGCAAGGCCTGGAACGGCACCATCGTCTCGTAGTCCTCAGCGTAATCGCCGACCAGCATCAGCACGCGCTTGCTCATCATTTCCCCCTCGCGCCTCTCGTTGAGGCTCCTCCCCGCATGGCAGCCCGTCGGCGCGCCCCTTGTCAGGGGCGGCTCCGCCCACGCCACCGCCTCGCCCCACCGGCGATCGCGGGGATCAGCCCCGCGCGCCCGAAGTCTTTCCGGGGATCCCGGGTGAGATCTTCACAAGGAGGCGGGAGACGGGAAGAGAAGAGAGAGCGAGAGAGGTTCAGAATCTTCTGCCCCCGCTTCCCCGCCTCCCGTGGATCTCTCTCCTCCCCGTTCTCTCCGAGCTCCCAGGCAAGACGTCTGGCAGGCGGCGCCAGTATACCTGTTCTCGTCCGGGAATTCATCGATCCGAGGCGCGGCGCCCCGTTTGTCCGGCGCGCGACGTCGCGGACGCGCCCGGGCGGCCGCCGCTCAGACGAGGACGAAGTCCTCGGCCACCGACACCTCTTCCTCCAGGATGGTCCTCGTCTCCTCGTCGCGGCGCACGGCGAGCTCGTAGAGCTTCGCCAGCGCGGCCGGGTGATCGTGCGCGAGGCCCAGGAGCTGCTCCGCGGGCAGGTAGAGCGCCACCGTCGGGTGCGTCGCGATGACGTCGGCGTTCGCAGGGCGGCGCAGCACGAGCGCGACCTCGCCGGTCACGTCGCCCGGGCCGAGCGCGCCGAGCACGAGCGGCTCGCCGCCCTCCGCGTCGCGCCGCACGACCGCGGCCTCCCCCGAGGCGATCATGTAGAGGCCCGGCGGCCGCTCGTCCTGATGGAGCAGGCGGTCGCCCTTCTCGAAGGCGCGCGTGACGAACCGCCTCATCAGGGCCGGGCGATCGCCGTCGGGCACGGCGCGGAGGACCTCGCTGGTCCGCGCGAGGCCGTCGACCATGCGGGCGCGGCAGTGCTCCGCGAGCTCGACACCGACCTCGGGGTGCAGATCCGCGAGCCCGTCAAGCGCCGCGCGCTTGATCTCGAGCAGGATCGACGGCCGCGTCGCGACGACTCCCTCGCTGCGCGGCGCCCGGGAGAGGAGCGCCGCCTCGCCGAAGAGCGCGCCGTTCGCGAGGCGCTCGACCACGATCGTCTCGCCGGCCCGCTCGCGCTCGGCCTCGAGCTCGCCGCGCGCGACGAAGTACGCCTCGCCGCCGGTCGATCCCTGCTCGATGACGCGCGTGCCCTGCCGGACCCACAACGGCGTGAGCGCGCCCGCGAGCGCGCGCAGCGCGGCCTCGCCGATCGAGGAGAAGATCGGCTGCGCCGCGATCCCCGGCCGGACGGGCTCGGCCTCGAACCGCCGCCTGGCCTCGTGCACGATCTCGGTCGCCTTGTTGGCGAGCAGGGCGCCCGTGAGCACGGCGTGGAGCGGCTGGAACGGCTCGGCCGTGGGCAAGGGCGGAGGCGGCGGGACGCCGGGGCCGAGCCGCGGGGAGTCCTTGCAGAAGGCCGCCGCGATCCGGTCGAGGTGCGGGCCCGGATCGCCGCCGAGGCGCTCGATCTCGCGCGCGGCCGCGACGGCGAGCGGGAGGTTCTCGAGATCGAGGGCGCGCTCGATCGCGATAGCGCACGCCTCGCGCCCCTTCTCCTGCCGGCCGAGCTCGCCGAGCAGGCGGCCCGTGAGGCACAGCGCGGTGGGCATGGCCGGGTCGTGCCGGACGATGGCCGCAGCCCACCGGAGCGCGGCCTCGCGCTCGTTCGCGAGCGCCAGGGACAGGGCGCGATCGATCGGCGCCTCCTCGACGGTCGCGGAGCCCGGGAGGACCGGGGGTAGAACCATGGACGCGTGTATACCAGGGGACCCGCGCCTTGCGGAGGGCGCTTCGCGATCGCGCCGCCGAGGTGCCTGCGGGGGCCCCGGTGTTTGGTATGGTGTCGGAATGGCCGGTCTGTCCGGGCGCTGGTGGCGGGGCGCGGTGCGCTCGCTGCGGGACATGGAGCTGCGGGCAGGGTTCCTGCGCAGCGAGCTCTCGCGCCTCGGCGCGGAGGGCGCCGCGGCCGGGCTGGACGCGCTGTGCGGTGCGGCCGAGCAGGCGGATCCGGTGGCGCGCGACGTGCTCGGGGCGGTGGTGCAGGTGCTGGCGGATCCGGCGCTGGCCCCGCTGGTGGAGGAGCTCCGGGCCGTCGCCGCGGCGCGGGCGCATTTGCCGCTGGGGAGGCTGCTCCGGCGCCGGGGGCGGGCAGGGGACGCGCCTCCGTCGTCCCCGGCCGTGGACGAGCGGCAGCTCGCGACCTCGCGCACCGGGCGGGTGCTGACGCTCGGGGAGCGGCGGGCCCTGGCGCGGCGGCCGAGCAGGGCCGCGTTCGACGCGCTGATGAGGGATCCGCATCCGCTCGTGATCCGGAACCTGCTGGGGAACCCGCTGATGACGGAGGACGACGTGGTGCGGATGGCGGCGCGCCGGCCGATCTTCGCGGAGGCGGCGATCGAGATCGCGCGGCACCCCCGGTGGTCGCAGCGGAGCAGGGTTCGAATGGCGGTGGTGCAGAACCCGGGCTCGCCCCCCGAGATCGCCGTGCCCATGGTGAGGCTCCTGATCAGGCCCGAGCTGCTCCAGGTCGCGGCGGCGGCGGACGTGCCGGCGGTGGTGAGGGCGGCGGCCGCGGAGCTCCTGGAGCGGCGGCCGCCGGTGCCGGAGAAGGGGCCCCCCGGGACCCGGGCGCAGTGACGCAGAGAGTATCGATTCCTGTCTCAATCGAATGACTGGCAATCGGGCGCGCAGCCGTCCCCGGGCGCGCTGTTGCCGTCGTCACAGCGCTCGCCGCCGTCCAGGATCCCGTCGCCGCAGCGCGGGATGGTGCAATCGGTGCGGCAAGGGGAAGGAGTGGGGATGGCCGTCAGGTTCGCGGCGATCGCGGAGTCCAGCGGTATGGGCGCGCCGGTGGGGTCCAGATAGGCCCAGCCGTCGATGCCTTGCTCGAATTCGCTCTGGATGTCGATCGAGAACTCGCCGGGGAAGGGGAGCCCGGAGAGCACGCCGCCGTCGGTGTTCTCGGTGAAATGCCAGTCGCCCTCGGCGCTGGTCGCGGTGTCCAGGAAGAGCTCCTCGGGCTTGTCGTCGGCGACGGGGATGAACGCTCCGTCGGGGAGGTTCAGGAACGTCTGCTGGACCTTCCCCTTGGGCTGCGTGATGCCGGTCGCGTTCTTGTCGATGCCGTGATGCGTGAAGAGGCTCAGGGTGGCGGCGGAGGTGTCGATGTAGAGATAGAGGCGGCTCTCGCGGACCTGCTCCAGCCCGGTGTGGGAGCTGGCGGACTCGTACCCGTAGAAGGAAGCGGGTCCGAGGGGGCCGGCGACGGGGATCACGGGGCGGGCGAGGGGGCCCTGGGTGAGGGTGAACGCGGGGCGATCGGCGTTCGCGGGGCCGAGGTCGCAGCCCTCGACCCCGGCGTGCACGAAGCCGTCGCCGCAGATCGCGAAGAGGCAGCGGGAGGGGCAGGCGTCGGTGTCGTCGGTGTTGCCGTCGTCACAGTCCTCGCCGGGATCGACGAAGCCGTCGCCGCAGGTGGGGAGGGCGCAGTCATCGCGGCAGCCCGGCGTGCCGTCGCAGGCCTCGACCCCCGCATGCACGAAGCCGTCGCCGCAGCGGGCCAGGACGCAGGAGACGCAGGCGTTGGTGTCGTCCTCGTCGCCGTCGTCGCAGGGCTCGGGGGCGTGGGCGACGTGATCGCCGCACACGGCCTCTCGCGGCGGGCGGCGGGCGGGGATCAGGGCGCTCCGGGCGCCGCACCCGGGGCCGGCGAGCGCTGCGACGGCGGCGAGGGCGGCCGCGCAGAGGAACAAGCGGCCGGCGGACGAGCGGAACATGGGCGGCATGGTAGCCGGGGCGCGCCGGGCCGGGAGAGGGGATCAGGGAGGGGGCTCCTCCTCCTCGGCCGCCGAGATGGGCTCGGGCGGGTGCAGGCGGACCGCGCGGACGCTGCGCGCGGTGGCCTCCACGATCTCGATGCGGGCGCCTCCGGGGGTGCTGAAGTGCTCGCCGGCGGCCGGGATGCGGCCCGCGAGCTCCAGGCAGAGGCCGGCGACCGTCGACCAGCGCTCGCCCTCGGGCAGCTCGACGCCCAGCTGGCGGGTCACCTCGCGCACGGGCACGTCGCCCTGGATCATCGCAGATCCACCTTCCTCGCGGCGGATCGGATCGGGGGCGGCGGGCTCGTGCTCGCCGAAGATCTCGCCGACGAGCTCCTCGACGAGGTCTTCCATGGTGATGATGCCCGTCATCGCGCCGCGGTCGTCGACGACGATCGCGATCTGCAGCCGGCGCCGCTTCATCTCGGCGAGCAGGTCGACGGCGCGCGTGGTCTCGACCACGTAGTATGCGGGCCGGATGATGTCCTCGAGCACGAGCAGCTTCCGCTCCCAGGCGAGGGCCAGCACGTCCTTCACGGTCACGTAGCCGATGACGTTGTCGATCGTCTTCTCGTAGACCGGCATCCGCGTGTGCCCGTGCTCCAGGAAGATGCGCTGGATCTCGTCGGTCGTGGCCGTCCTCGGGACGGCGACCACGCGGCCGCGGGGCAGCATGACCTGGAGGGCGGTGAGGTCGCCGAAGTCGATGGCCCGCGAGGCGATCTCGCCGGCGCGCTGGTCCATGGCGCCGGCCTGCGCGGCCTGATCGACGAGCTGCTGGATCTCCTCGGGGGAGATGCGCGCCTCGGCGAAGGTCGTGCGGTCGCCGAAGACCCTGAGCACGAGGTTGGAGCTCGCCGTGAGCAGCCACACGACCGGGCGGGCGAGCGCGGCCAGCCACCGGAGCGGGCGGCCGATCAGGAGGGCGTAGCGCTCGGAGTGGCGGAGCGCGAGCGACTTCGGGACGAGCTCGCCCAGCACGAGCGACAGGAAGGAGATGATCGCGACGACGGCGGCGAGCGAGATCGATTCCGCGTGCTCCGCGAGCGGGCGGATCGACCGCACGACCGGCGCGAGATCCCGCGCGAACGTCGAGCCTCCGAACGCGCCGGCCGTGGCGCCGACGATCGTGATGCCGATCTGGACGGTCGCGAGGAAGCGCTCGGGGTTGTCGCGGAGGCGCTTGACCGCGCGCGCGCGGCGGCTTCCGGAGTGCACGAGCTGCTCGAGCCGCGTCCTGCGGAGCGCGACGATCGCGATCTCGGCGCCCGCGAGGACGCCGTTCACGAGGACGAGCGCCAGGATGACGAGTAGCTCGACGAGGATAGCGGCCTCCCCTGTACGGCGGGATCCTCTCCATAGCGCAGGCCGGGCCCCGCGGGGACCTCCCTCGTGCGGCCGCTGCTTCCGCGGCAGTTTCCGTTCCCGCAGCCGTTTCCGTGCCCGCGCCCGCAGCCGTGCCCGCAGCCGCGCCCGCACTCCCGCTCCCCGGGTCGCGCGCCCCGTGGACCTGGAGGCTGGACCCTCCATCTGGAGGGCCGCGCCTCCAGGGCCGGGGACGGCGAAGCCGCCCGGCCACTGCGCGATCGATGGGTTTGTCGGCAACTCGAGCCCCGCATCGATTCGAGGAGACATCGGCACGCGGGTTGCGAAAGGGGTCCACATCGCGCCGCCGCCGCCGGGGATGCCGGCAGGAACGGCAGGCCGAGGAGGGTTCTCCGATGGCGAAGATCGCCGGCTCCGAGATGGTCGTTCCCCGCACGATGTCGCCTGCCGCGCGCCAGGCCCTCGTCGACGAGCTCTACGCGGTCCATTGCGAGATCTTCGAGGGCGTCGACAAGGCGTCGTTCGCGAAGTACGTCGTCGACTCGAAGGCGGAGCACACCTGGATCCAGCTCTACAAGGGCGAGCGCGGCCGGATCGTCGGCTACTTCGCGGTGCACGTCTACGAGCGCGAGCTCCGCGGCGAGACGGTCGCCGTCTTCCGCGCCCAGGCGGGCATGACGAGCGCGTATCGCGGCGGCAACGTCGTCTTCGCCTTCGGCATCGAGCGCGTCCTCCGCTACGTGCTCGCGCACCCGGGCCGGCCGATCTATTACGTCGGCCTGCTCGTCCACCCCTCGAGCTATGCCCAGCTCGCGCGCTTCGCCGACGACGTCTTCCCGAACGCGCAGGAGGGCGTGCCCTCGGACGTCGCCGCGCTCATCACCGACCTCGCCCCGAGCTTCGGCCTCGAGCCCGTGGACCAGGCCAACCCCCTCGTCTGCAAGTCCGGCTGGAAGACCATCGACACGGCCGCGGACCGGGCCTACTGGCTCAATCACACGAGACCGTCCGTCCGGTTCTTCATCGAGGCCAACCCGGGCTTCGTCGAGGGCCATGGCCTCCTGACCGTCGTGCCGCTCACCCTCGGCGGCGTGCTCCGCTCGGCCGGCCGCTTCGCCGAGTCGAGGGCCCGGCGCTGGGCCCGCAGCGTGGCTGCCTCCTGGACCCGCCTCTTCCGCCGCACGCCGGCCCTCGCGTAGCCCCATCGCCCCTCCTCCACGACTGTACGTCCGCTCACTCGGACCCCCCACCCGCCCTCTCCCCCCCGCCCGGAACCGTCTGGAAAGGACCACAACGTCCTTCCATTTGTTACCACATTGTGGTTCTGTCCGCGCTGCTCGCTGGCCGCCCATCACGGATGCGGCGCGAGGGACCAGATTCCGGAGGGTGCGGGATGCAATACGTGGGCTTTTTCTTGGTGGTGGTCGCGATCATCGCGGTCGTCGTCGGTGTGCTGAACCAGATGAAGGCGAAGAAGATCCTCGCCGCGCCGTTCAAGAAGACCGCCGAGGTCGCGCAGAACCCGCAGGCTGGAGACGCCAAGGGCCTGGTCAGCTGCGAGGGCGCCATCGTCGCGCAGCAGCCGCTGGCCGCGCCCTGCTCCGGCAAGCCCTGCGTCTACTACGAGGTCGAGGTCATCCGGATGTGGGAGAAGCACGTCCAGACCGAGAACGGCATGAAGACCGAGAAGGGCAAGGACACGGTCAACACGACCAAGGTCGGCTCGCATTTCTACGTGAATGACGGCTCGGGCCCCGCGGGCGTCGACGCGCGCGAGAGCCTCGACTGCGACATGGAGCAGTCCTTCGAGCAGGCGCAGAACGTGTCCTACGGCGACGTGGTCTTCGGCCAGTTCCGGACCAACGTGCCGCACGCGGGCGGCGACAAGCACACGACCGGCGTCAAGGCCGTCGAGAAGATCGTCCCCGCCGCGGGCAACCTCTTCGTCATGGGCAAGCTCGTGGGCGGCACGGTCACGAAGACCGACGGCATGCTCGGCAAGCTGATCGCGTCGACCAAGGGCCGCGAGAAGCTCATCGGCGCGACGAAGCGCAACGCGATGCTCGGCTTCATCGGCGGCGCCGTGCTCATGCTCCCCGGCGGCTACTTCTCGATCTTCGGCGAGCCCCCGGTCGACAACTGCGCGAACATGACCGATCAGCCCGCCGAGATGTGCACCGGCCACATCACGAACGACAGCGGCGAGACCTACGACTGGACCGTCACCAAGCCCGGCACCTACACGGTCGCGGTGCTGCAGCCCAACGTGAAGATCCCGATCATCCCGGTCCTCGCGATCACCGACGCGAGCGGCACGAAGGTCCTCGCCGCCGATCAGGACGCGGGCGACGAGGTCGACAAGATCACGACGTCGTTCAAGGAGGGCAAGTACACGATCAACGTGCGCGACTCCGTGAAGGGTGCCCCGGCGAAGTTCCAGGGCGGCTTCAGCTTCTCGCTGAGCATCAAGCTCGACTCGGCCGCCGCCGCGCCCGCCGCCTCCGGCGCCCCCGCCGCGAACACCGGCGGCGCCGCCACGCCCACGAAGCCCGGCACGACGAAGCCCGGCACGACGAAGCCCGGCACGACGAAGCCCGGCACGACCGCCGCCCCGACGGCCGCCGCGACCGCGGCGCCGACCGCGGCAGCGACCGCGGCGCCGACGGCCGCCGCGACCGCGGCGCCCGCCGCGAACACCGGCACCGCGAAGGCTCCGGCCCCCACGGCGCCGAAGGCGCCCCTCCCGAAGAAGTAGCCCCCGGGCGCGGCACCCCCCGCCGCGCTCAGGCCCTCCCGAGCACCTGCATCTCTCTCCCCCACTTCAATGGCCGGCGCCCGGCGCGCCCAGGCCCCAGGCCACGAACCTGCCGCCCGCGTCGTACAGCCAGTAGCAGACGAGGAGCACCGTGGCGGTGGACAGGGCGCGGTCGCCCCAGGACGCGTTGCGGGAAAGGAGCTCGAGGAGGGCTCGCCACCCCGTCGAGCGCCGGCGCCCGATCGCGTGCACGGAGGAGATCACGAGGAACGGGATCAGGGGATAGTGAAAGCGCGGATCGCCGAAGAAGACGGCGTGGACGGCGACGAACGAGCCGAGGAGGAGGAGGACGGGGCCCCGGCCGGGCATGCCATGAGCGCGCTTCAGGCCGCACAGGCCAGTCGCCATCACGAACGCGGACGCCGCGAGCGGGAGGAGCAGGAGGGGTGCGAGCGAGGGGTTCGCGCGCACCAGGCTCAGGGAGTGCACCCCGCTCAGGAACGTCTGCATCGTGTGAAAGGTGAAGAAGAACCCTTCCTGCTCCAGGGCAAAGAGGCGGAGGGTCTTCCGGACCGCGCCGGTCGCGAGGCTCCACGGGTGGTGGGCGATGTGATCGAAGCCGAGCTGCCAGCCGACGTGGTTGAAGTCCCGGTCCGTGAGGCCGTGCGCGTGGAGGGCCGCGGGGGCGGCGTAGCCGCCGTCCGCGGCCGGGTTGTTCCCGATATAGAAATCGATCCCGCCGATGGTCGCCAGGACCGGCTCCCCGAGCACGAGGTAATTTCGACAGACCCAGGAGCCGACCAGGACACCGCACGTCGCGGCCCCCACGGCGAGCAGGCGGATGGAGCGGATCGAGCCGAGGAGATGCCTCGCCTGCGTCAGGGCGACCAGGGCGGCGATCGGGATCAGCACCGGGCGGAGCAGGATCGCCATGCCGAGCGCGGCGCCGAGTAATGCGACCACGCCGTGGACCCGGGGGCCGCCGAGCTCCTCGGCCGGGAGGTCCCGCAGGTGGAGGTAGCCGAGGAAGAGGCAGACCAGGAGCAGCGTGAACGGCACCTCGGTCGCGATCAAATGGGCGTAATAGACGGCGTTCGGATAGAATGCCAGGGCGAGCGCCGCCGGCAGCGCGGCCGCCCGGAGGCCGAGCTTCACGCAGATGCGATGGACGAGCACGCACGTGAGCGCGCCCATCACCGCGTTGACGACGCGGACGGCGAGCAGCTCGTGGCCCGCGACGGAGTAGATCGCGGCGAGCAGGAAGGGGAGGCCGGGGGGCCTGAACGCGGTGGGCGCGCCCAGGGACCCGTTGTAGCCTCCACGAGAGGCCAGCTCCCATCCGAGGCGGTCATAATCGAGGAAATCCGCGAGCAGGTTGCTCGGTGCCGTCATGACCCAGACGAACCGGATCACGTACGCGGCCGTGAACACGAGGAGCATCTCGCGAACGAGGGTTTTTGTCCGCGGCGCCTGGACATCGACCGGCGCCGAAATGGCATCGATTTTCAACAATGCAGTACTCCTCCGCGTATTGTATGATCCTCGACGCATCTCGCCAGCGCGCGCCTGAAGCGTCCAGGTAAAGGGGCGCCGGGTGGCCACGGCGCGCCGCGACGACCTCATCGGGAGGCAGGCGGCGGGCAACCGGGGCGTCCAGATGCGATGCCGGCCGGGAGAGGAGGCCAATTTCGTTCCCCCGCCGGCGCGGCTCCGCTACTCTCCCCACCTCGGGGAGGACGCCTTTGTATCGCTCCAGGATCGATGAGCCTTCGGGGACCGGAGATCTGGTCACCATCCGCCGCTACCTCGACCCCGTCGCCGCCCAGATGGCGCGCGTCCGCCTCTAGGCGAGCGCCGCGACGTCGCGGCCCGACGCAGGATAGGAGACAGGACGCGGAGGAGGTCGTCGCGGAAGAGACAGGGGGGAATGCCGCTGGAGCCGACCTCACGCGCGCTGCGGCCGCGTCCACGGGGCGTCCGCCGCGCGCGCGGCGCGGTACACGGATGCGGCGAGCGGCAGCGTGAGCCGGACGGCGCTCGCGTCGGCGGCCGGTCGCAGCGCGCTCGCGTCGGCGCCCGCGGGCCACGCGTCGCGCTCGTGGTGGAGGCTGTCCTCGAGGATGGCGACCCGGGAGGCCGGCGCGCTCGCGCCGGCGATCTCCGCGGCGACGCGTGAATCCTTCGCGAGCGCCGCGACGCGGTCGATCTCGCGCTCGTCGATCGCGATGGACGCGAGCCGCGGCGGAGGCGCGTCGCTCGCGAGCGGCCCCGCCGCCCGCGGGTCGTTCCTGTCGACCCACGTGCCCGCCCGCTCGGCCTCGCCGTCCGCGAGGTATGGATCGACCGGCCTGCCGCGCACCCACACCATGAAGTGCACGTGCGGCGGCACCCACGGGAAGCCCAGCACCATGTCGATCCCCGCGGATCCCGAGAGGCCGACGACGTCGCCGCGCCGGAGCTCGGCGCCGACCTCCGCGACGGCGCGCGAGAGGTGCGTGTACTGCGTCACGACCCCCGCGCCATGATCGACGCACGCGGTGAGGCCGCCCCGCAGGAACGAGTCGCGCAGCGCGACGACGACGCCCGGCGCGGCGGCCACGAGCGGCGTGCCCGGCGGACAGACGAAATCGGTCCCGTCGTGCTCGTCGTAGGTGAGCCGCCCGCCGCGCCAGTCGCGCGAGGCCGTGCGCGTCACCGCGTACCTGTAACCGCGCCCGCCGCCCACGCGATCGAAGAAGTGGTAGATGGGCGAAATGCCGTCCGCGGGCACGAGCCCCGCATAGGCTGGCAGCGACAGGTCGGGCCGGAAGAACCCCGCCGTGCTGGCGTCGAACGCGAAACCTCCGCCCGCTCGCGCGCCGAGCTGCTGCGCGACCACCGTGCGAACGTCGCGCGCCACCTGCGCAGCGCTGCGCACGCCGAACTGATCGGCGACCGAGGCGCGCGGGTGAGAGCGATGGAGGCGCTGGTACATTGGACGCCAGGCTAACCCAGGAGGGCGTCCCGATCCACGACGGCCTCACCCGCCGCCCCGCCGCCGCTCGAACCTCCAGTGCCCGGCCTCGCGGCCCGGCCCCACCCGCTGGAAGCCGCATCGCGAGAGCACCTTCACCGAGCCCGCGTTCGACTCGTGCGCCTCTGCGACGACCCGCTCCACACCGGACCACGCGAGGGCGCGCTCGGTGAGCGCCCCCGCCACCTCGGTGGCATAGCCCTGTCCCCGCGCCTCCGGCACCACCGAGTACCCGATCTCCACCGTGCCATCCGCCGAAGGAGGGCCGAAGTAGCCCCCCGACGCGACCAGCAAGGCCCCCTCTCCGCCCGCCGCCCGCCGGACGGCATACCACCCATACCACCCGACCGCCTCCTCCCCCCGCTCCGTCGCCTGCGCGAGGAAGAAGCTCATCGCGTCCCGATCATACAGCCCCGGAGGCCACCCCGCCGGCACCTCCGCGCCGAGCAACCCCCCGAGCAGCTCCGGAGCATCCAGCTCCGCGCGCAGATGCTCCACGGTCGTGACGATCAGATCCAGCCGAGCCGTGCGAATAGCCATAGATCGCTCCGTCATGGCGTGAGCACCCACTCTCCACCCCACGGTCGGGAGCGCGCACACGCGCGAGCGCTCCTCTCCGCCTGCGCCGCCCGACGGCTTGCGGTTGTGCCTCCTACTTCCTTGCCTCGACGAGCAAGCAGAGCCCTTGATTCTTGAAGGCTCGCTTGAGCAACCATCGTGGCCACAAGCTCTTGGCCGCGGTCAGCAGCATTCCCCTGTGTCGCTGCCCCACGGCGCCTTGGAGCAGGTCGCCAAAGGACAGCTGAGTCCGAATCGTGACCTGTGAAAATCCACCAAACATCGTGCGAGCCTCGTCGGTCGTATAGGCCTTCGTGCCGGGGCTCTCCAGATGACTTGCGTAGATCTCGCTCAGCGGCATGAATGGATGCCCGAGCAGCAGTCCGTACCTTGCCCACAGCATATACCCGGTGAGCGAGTGCTTGTGGTATACCATTATCCGCGCCACGCCGCCGGTGCGCAGGACGCGGAGTACTTCATTCACGGCGTCAGGTGTATTCGGTGAATGGTGGAGCACGCCCCACGAATACACCAGGTCAAAGGAGCCGTCATCGAAGGGCAGCTCCTCCGCGTCGCCCTCGCGAATCTCTGAGCTGAGTCCGTATATCGTCAGCCGTTTTCTGGTATGTTCGATTGCTCGCGGAGTCAGATCGATGCCGGTGAGTGAGCGCGGCTGTGATCTGGCCCATTCGACATGGTCCGCTCCCATGCCGACGCCGATCTCGAGCACGTCCTTGCCCTTCCCCTCCTGGAACCTCGCGAAATCGAAAATATAGGGCTCCAGCTCATAGCGAGCCCTGCTATGTGTCTCGTAGTAGTCCCTCTCCGTCTGTCCGGTTGCGTAGACCTCGCCACAGCTCTTGTCGTCCCAAAAATCTCTCACCTGGCTCTTCAGATCGGCTTCGATTCTCATAAGTCCCTTCATGAGGCATGACGAGCACTCGACGGGTCAACCGAAGCCGCCGCACCAGGTCTGTCCAGATCGGTCGTTTTGGTAGCCTCTCGCACCGAACGTCTCATGGTTCGGCCCGCCCCCGCAAGCCCCAAATGCTGCGTGGCGCCGCGGGGCAGGTCTCATGGGCCGGATCTACACCCGCAGCACCCGCGCGGCGAGAGGGGTACCGGCACGCCTCGTGCCCGTGCGGGCGCCGGCGCTCGAGGCGCGGGGCCTGCCTGGACGGACCTGGCCGGCGGCGAGCGCGGGGAGGCGGGGAGGTGAGAGAAGGACCAGAAAATTCTCTCCTCCCCGCCTCCCCGCCTCCCTGTGAGCTTCTCTCTCTCTCCCTCCTGCTCCGTCGAGGAACCTCGCTCCTTTCAGCTCACCGGCCGCCCGCCAGGGCCGTCGGCCGCAACGAATGGTCAGGCGAATCTTCCCAGATGACGCGCCAGCATACGATGGCGGTGCTGGAAGAATGCCTTGACGATCTCGCTCGCCAGCCAACCAGCGAATCGCGGCTCGAAGGTCAGCTCATCGGTGAGTATGCAACCCCGTGGCGCAGCCGTGATGCGGCGAACGTGTCTCCATGACCGCATCGAGCCCATCGGGGACTGCTCGACGAAGCCCACCCCCTCCTCCAGGCTCTCCAGCGTCAGGTCAGAGTAATCGAAGGGGATGACGCGAAACAGGGTGATCCAGCTTCTGAACAGGCGCTTCCCAGGAGTAAAGGCAACGGACTCCAGGCCCGTGACGCCCCGAGGGCACGACATGTGCACGTATGGCGCCATTTCCTTCGATATTCCCTCAAAGGATGTCATCCACGCCCACACTTCATCTGGGGAGGCCGCCAGGTGCGTTGAGAACTTGAGGTTGTACGGCATACCGTCCTGAGCCGCCCTCTTCCGCTTGTCGCTGGGCATGAGTCACATCTCCTCGCCGTCGGAGCCCATCGGCTCCGGCCGCCGGCCGCGTGCGGGATCGCCGCCCGCCGCCCTGTCGGCGCCTCAGGCGGCGCGTGGCCCTCGGTCGAACCCGACTTTTCATGTCCTCCTCCTGAAGCTTCGATTCCCGGTCCCCCAACCGGGAATCGAAGAGGCCTGCTTGATCCAGGTCGCCATCTGCGCCTCGTCGAGATCGTCCTCGTGGATGTCGATCCAGCGCGCGTCCTTGCCCGTGCCCCCGGGTGGAACGGGTCGCAGCGACGTGCCTCGGAAGAAGGTCACCTTGACGTAGTGGGTGAAGACGTGGAACGCCAGGAACCAGCCCTGGCCCTCGACGCCATAGAAGGGCGAGCTCCACTTCACGGCCTTGCGCACGTTGGGCACGTTGCGCACGATGAGCGCGTCGAGGCGTCGCCCGACGTCGCGTTTCCAGCCCGGCATGGCCACGATGTAGGCCTGCACGCCCATGGCCGCCTTGATACATTGACTCACGAAGATCTCCTCATTGTGATTGATACGCGAGGGCCAGGTTGACCAGCGCCCAGGCAACGTTCACCGCCGGCGACGACAACCCCTTGAGCGGCGGCGATGCGAACGGGCTCTGCAACGGCTGGCCCGACACGCCCGCGATCAAGTGGGGGAGCGCATTGGCGAAGAACGCCCCACCGAAGAAGTACGCGAAATAGACATACCATGGCATGATGATCTCCTCGATCCGTTCGAGCGGAGACTGGAGCCGGGGCCACATGGGATTTTCGGAGCAGACGACGAAGATCGCGCGGAACCGGAAGACCTTGGCAAGAAGGATCAGCGCAAGAACATCGTCCGGCTCCACGTCCGTGAAGATATCGATCTCGCTTCGATTCGTCGTGCTGATCTTTCTTGCTCACGGGAACGCTCTTGCGCGGACTCATCTCTCCTCCAGATCTCAGGTGCGAGATTTCGGCGGAGCCGGTGCTTCGGCTCGAGGTCTGCCCAACGGTTTGAAGTCCTGCCGCGCGTGGGTGCGCCACGCGCATTCACGCGTCGGTCAGCAAGACCCTTGCTGGGCGGCATATCGCTAGCCTGGAAAGTTCGGCTCGGTGCGCGAGAGGAAGGCCGTGATCCCGTGCACGCACTCGCCGCCGGCGATCAGCGCCACGGCACGGTCCAGCTCGAGGGCGAGCGCCTCGTCGAGCCGCAGGTCGGCCGTGCTGCGGAGGACCTCGAGGGCGCTGCGCACCGCGCCCGGGCCGTTCTTCGCGATGGTCTCGCCCAGCTCGATCGCCTCGGCCAGCGCGCCCCCGGCCGCGCTCACGCGGTTCACCAGGCCGAGCGCCAGCGCCTCGGCCGCCGACACGCGACGCGCGGTGAGGATGAGATCCGCCGCTCGGCTCGGGCCGATCAGACGCCCGAGGGCGACGCCTCCGCCCCAATCGGGCATGAGCCCGAGCCGCACCTCGGAGAACGAGATCACCGCCCCGGGATCCATGACCCGCAGGTCGCAGCGGACCGCCAGCTCTGCGCCGCCGCCGAAGGCGACGCCGTTGATCGCGGCGATGAGCGGTACGGGAAGCGCGGCGAGCCGATCGACGATCGCTCGGACGCGCCCGAGCATCGCCTCGACGGGGGCGCGGTCATGGGTCTGCACCGCCGCGACCAGCGCACCTACCTGGGGGTTGTCGGGGTTCACGTCCTGCCCTGCGCAGAAGGCCCGCTCGCCGGCGCCGGTCAGCACGATCGCGCGCGGCGGCGCGGCGGCGAGCTCGTCGACCGCCCGGGCGAAGCTCGTCCACATCGTGTCGTCGAGGGCGTTCCTGCGGCCGGGGCGATCGAGGGTCATCACCGCCACGTGCCCCCGTCGCTCGACGCGGACCTGTCCAACGCTGGATTCTTCCATGCGCGCGATTCTACCTCGATGCGAACCCGTCGTCATCGCGCTCGCGGCATCGTCGTCGCGTTGCAGGCGCACGACACCCGCTACTCCGATCCATGACATTCGGAGAACACCTTCCCACTGCCGCACGGACATGCCTTCTCTTGTGGGCTTGCGGTTGAAGTTCCAGGATCCCGTTCGCGCGAGGGTATTCGAGGTCGCAGGGTGAGCGCTCCGTAGACATGGATATACCCACAGTGCTGACATCTGTACCCTCCGAGGACTCCGAATGTGCGCGTTCGGCTCGCGACGGCCCGCCCGCAGCTCGCACAGGGGGCGTGCGGAGCGATCGTGCTCTCGGGCTTCGACGCCTGTTGCACGGACTCGAGGAGCTTCTTGTAGCCTGCAGGGCCCTTGAGCCTCTCGAAGGTCGGCGACCTCGCGGCATGCTCTGGCTTGACCAGGATCATGTACAGGAAGTCGGGACAGGGAGATGTGAAGAGACGGCAGCCTGCGTACTCGTCCGCATTGGTCATATTGTCGTCGTTCCGTCATTGACGTGTTGTCCCCCGAGGCGACCATCTGATCCGGTGAGCTCGGCTTCCTTGCCCACCGAACGATTTGGCGTTCAGCCGCGGGACACCTGGGCGGGTGCGGGGCGCAGCTCCGTGCACGCCCAGGTGCCTGTCGGCTGCAACGCCTTGTTCGGCGGCACCGGCCCACTCGCTTCTGTTGCTTACGTCGCTCAGAGCGCTTCGCCCGCAGCCGCGAGGACGTGCTGCTTGAGCGCCGCGCCAAGGCGAAACCCTTGGCGCTCGAGCGCCTCGATCCACGGGCGAACCTCGTGAAGGTGCCCCTCCCGCTTGCCCTCGAGCAGAACCCCGAGCGTCCCCGTCACGGGCACCCCATGCCGGCGTGCCATCTTCCTCCCGTCCGCCTCGTCGATGAGCAACAGCGCCGCGCTTCTCTCCACGGCCAGCGCGATGGCCGCCGCTTCCCCGGCGTCGAGAGATGCGCCGAGCTGCCGCAGAAAGGGGCCATCGAGCGGCGCGGCGGTGATCAGCACCTCCGCACCCGGCGCTTCTCGCCACGCACCCAGCGCGTGCCGTCCGCGATCGAGCTCGGTCGCCACCTGCTCCGGAACGAGCACCTGCCCGAACAAGCGTCCGAGCAGCGGCAGTTGCCCGATCCGCAGGAGGTGCGAGACAGGCGTGTTGTTCGTCACCACGCAGAGCGGCGCCGTCATCCGGAGCCGCCCCTGCCCACCGCCGCCCGGTACGCCGCCAGGTTCGCGAGATCCTCGTCGAGGTCCTGGACCGTCAGCCGCGACGGGATGCCGCGTTGCCCCAAGAGCTCGTCGAACGCCACCCGCTCCATCCCCGACAGCCGCCGCGCCGCCGCCTTCGGCAAGATCTCCCGCGCGTAGAGCTGCACCGCCAGCTCTCGCTTGAGCACCGCCGCGCGCTCGTCCGGCGGGATCCGCGCCTCGTCCAGGATGTCCTCCGCGATCTCCAGCTTGAACGACGCCATGTGCTCCAAGCCGAGGATCCCATCCAGCGCACCCCCTTGCAAGAAGGATGGCGTGGGTCGATCCGCGCGAGCGGACGAACGGCTCCCAGGAGAGACCCTCCTGTTGCATGCCGCCCGGCGCGCGGTCGCCGCCGTGTGCCCGCCGCTCGACCTGGCCGAGGCCGCCCGCGCGCTCGACGCGCCCGAGCGCGCCCTCTACC
>CAYQYG010000043.1:0-31587 GCA_964421485.1 uncultured Polyangiaceae bacterium
CATCGAGCTGCCGGTGCGCCTCCACCAGATCCTGCATTTCCTCACGGGTCGGCATGTATGACATCCTAGCACAGCCAAGGTCCCGAAATCACCGGGGCGCTCGATCCTGGAGGGTGACCGGAAGCCGCGCTTTGGGTACTGTCCACGCATGCGCCCCCGCCGCTGCGTCCGCCTCCCCCTCCTCGGCCTCCTGCTCGCCGCCGCCGCGCCCGCGTGCGCCGGGGAAGAGACGCTCTCGCCTTATGGCCGCACCGAGCAGATCATCTCCGGCCGCGTCTCGGTCCGCGTCGACACCGCCGCGCTCACCGTCACCTTCCTCCGCGGCGACGACGTGCTCCTCCGCTTCCCGGCCGACGCGCTCGAGCTCGGCGCCGTCGCCGAGGCGCGCGACGACTTCAATTACGACCCGTACCGCCTCTACGTCGAGAACCCCCTCTACACGCCGCCCGAGATCACCTGGCGCCGCGTCAGCTCGATCTCGATCGAGGAGGCCACGGACGCCTCGATCACCCTCCGCCTCGGCTACCAGGGCGGCCGCCGCGCCTCGCTCCGCATCGCGGCCGCGAGGCCGGGCGCGTTCGAGGCCGAGCTCGTCCCGGCCGCCGAGGGAGAGCCCATCGCCTATTTCCGGCTGCGCCCGCGCGCCGGCGCCGCCGAGGGGTTCTACGGGCTCGGCGAGTACTTCGACTCCGTGAACCACCGGGGCAAGGTCCGCGCCATGCAGATCGAGCTCATGCCCGAGATAGAGAGCTCCTACAACGAGGCCCACGTCCCGGTCCCCTTCGTCATCGGCACCCGCGGCTGGGGCCTGTTCGTCGAATGCCCCTTCCCCGGCGCCTTCGCCGTCGCCGCCGAGGAGGACGACCTGATCGAGGCGACCTTCGGGACGGGCGTCTCCTCGAAGGACGGCCTGAGGTTCCACCTCTTCGGCGCCGATCACCCGCTCGACGTGACGAGGCTCTATTACGAGGTGACCGGGTTCCCGCGGCTGCCGGCGCGCTGGGCGCTCGGGCCCTGGATCTGGCGCGACGAGAGCGAGGATCAAGCGGAGGTCGAATCCGACATCAACATGATCCGGGACCTCGATCTGGCCGCCACGGGCTACTGGATCGACCGGCCCTACGCGACGGGCGTCAACACGTTCGATTTCGAGGCGGCCCGCTTCCCGGATCCGCAGGCCATGATCGACGGCGCCCACGCGCTCGGCTTCCGCGTGGCGCTCTGGCACACCCCCTACCTCGACGAGCAGGATCCGGCGACGGCGGCGCTGCGCGAGGAGGCCGAGGCGAACGGGTATTACCCGCCCGTCGGGGGCGTGAACCTCAACAAGTGGGGCACGCCGATCGACCTCACGAACCCCGAGGCGTACGCCTGGTGGCAGGACCTCGTGCGCCGGTACACGGACATGGGCGTCGAGGGCTTCAAGCTCGATTACGGGGAGGACGTGGTCCCGGGGATCAGCTCGGCGCGCAACGAATGGAAGTTCGCGGACGGGAGCGACGAGCGGACGATGCACGCCGGCTTCCCGCTGCTCTATCACCGGCTCTACGACGAGACGCTCCCGGAGGACGGGGGATTCCTGCTGTGCCGGGCGGGCAGCTACGGGGACCAGGCGCACGTGAGCGTCATCTGGCCCGGGGACCTGGACGCCGATTTCAGCGAGCACGGGGAGGTCGTCGACGAGGGGGGCGACGCCTACGCCGCGGTGGGCGGGCTGCCGGCGTCGATCATCGCCGGGCTGTCGCTCGGGCCGTCGGGGTTCCCGTTCTACGGATCCGACACGGGGGGCTACCGGCACGCTCCGCCGGACAAGGAGACCTTCACGCGGTGGTTCGAGCAGACGGCGCTGTCGGCGGTGATGCAGATCGGGACGAGCGCGAACACCGTCGCGTGGGAGCTCAATGCGGAGAACGGGTTCGACGAGGAGATGCTCGGCTGGTACCGTGATTACACGCGGCTTCACCTCCGGCTGTTCCCGTACCTGTGGACGTACGCGGAGAGGCTGCGGGAGGACGGCCGCCCGATCGCGCGGGCGCTGGGGCTCTCGCACCCGGAGATCGGGGCGCATCCGGACGATACGTACCTCCTGGGGGACCACCTGCTGGTGGCGCCGGTCGTGGAGCGGGGGGCGCGGGAGCGCGAGGTGACGCTGCCGGAGGGGCGGTGGATCGATTACTGGACCGGTGAGGCGCTGGACGGCGGGCGGACGGTGACGGTGGACGCGCCGCTCGGGAAGCTGCCGCTGTTCCTGGCCGAGGGGGGGATCGTGCCGATGCTGCGGCCGACGATCGACGCCATCGCGGAGACCACGGCGCCGGATCGGGTCGATAGCTACGCGACCGCGGCCGGGCCGCTGTGGGCGCGGATCGCGGCGGGGGCGGCGGCGGCGTTCACGGTGTTCGACGGGGCGGAGGTGACGGCGGAGCGGAGCGGGGGGGTGATCACGCTGGGGTGGAAGCCGGGAAGGGAATTCGAGGGCGGGGTGGTGTTCGAGGTGATCGCGGCGGGCGGCGCGCCGCTCGGGGTGACGGCGGGCGGGGCGGCGATCGATGAGGTGGCGGACGTGGCGGCGCTCGAGGGGGTGGAGAGCGGGTGGGTCCATGACGAGGCCGTGGGCGGAACGGTGATCGTGAAGGTCGGCGCCGGAGCGGGGGTGGTGGAGCTGCAGATGCAGTGAGAGGTCAGAGCGCGGGGGGGGGCGTTCGGGACGGGGATGATTGACCGGGGTGATGGGGGGTGCGTCTCGATTGATTGAGGGGTGAATGTGATTTGACAAATCCATGCGGTGGGGCATTCATTTCGTGCCCGGCGCGTGGACCAGCGCGGGGGGGCTCCGGCAGGGCGCGGCGTCTTCTTGGCCGTGGGCCCGGGATGATCGAGGTCGGCGGAGGGGTGCGGACTCGATGGCCAAGGTTTGTCATGAGCTCGGCCCTTGCTCGGACGGCGAGGCCGCGCCGGGTGGGCCGGGCTCGGTGGGGCCGGGGACGCTGCGCGGGACGGACAGCCGGCGCGCGCCCTGGCCGGAGGTCGAGCGGGTCCCGGTGGGGCTGCTCGTGCCGAGGGAGCGGCCGGCGCGGCCGCCGTTGCCCGAATGGATCGCCGAGGTCGAGCGGGCGCTGGACGCCGCGGGCGAGGACGTGGAAGGCGTCCTGTCCTGCTTCGGGCAGGCGGCGCGGATCGAGCGGTGCTTCGGGCGATTGCACGTGGCGGAGTCGGTCTGCGCGGCGGAGCTCAGGCTCGTCCGGGAGGAGAGCGCGCGGAGGGGGGATCCCGCGTTCCTGGCGCGGGCGTTCGAGCCCTGGATCGAGCTGTCGCGGCTCGATCGGCTCGCCGGCAAGGAAGAGTCCTCGCTGCGCAAGCTGTCTCGGTTGCCCGCGGCGGCGCGGGGGGGCGCGATCGCGCTCGGCGCGGTCGAGATCCGCGCGGAGGACTGGCCCGCCGTCGAGGTCGCCCGGCCCGGGCTGGCCCCGTGGCTGGACGCGACGTGGATCGCCGAGAGCCTGGAGACCATGCTCGCGGCGAAGAGCTTCCAGCGCGCGTTCGAATTCACCGCCCGGGAGCCTCGACCGCCGCGCCATACCGCGGCGCCGCTGCTCGCCGAGGCCCGGATCGTGGCGCTGTGCCACCTCGGCCGCCGCGACGCCGCGTGGGACGAGGCCGCGCGCCACAGCGTCGACGTCATGGCCTGCTTCCGGCCGGTGTTCACGCTGCGCGCGGCGCAGGCGCTCGCCTGCTTCGGCGTGGAGCGAGGGGCGCTCGATCTGGTCCGGGATCTGGCGGACCTGGCGCGCGGGTATCGCGCGGCCGAGCGCCCGAACACGGCGAAGCTCGATCTGATCGCGGAGGTCGCGGCGCTCGCCTCGACCCTGGGCGCCCGCGACATCGCGCTGGAGCTCGCCGAGGAGGGCCTCGCCGGCGCCACGCACCACCGCGACGAGCCCCTCCAGGGCGCATTCCTGACCCGCCTGGCCGCCCTCGATCCGCGGCACCGCGAGGCGCTCCACGATTTCCGGAGGCGCACGTGGTACGCCTCCCTCCGGACGGCGCCCGCGACCGGCCACGAAGGCCCCCGCTCCGCGGCCCCCGACCCCGCCCGGATCGCCGTGGTCGACCGCCTGACCCGCCGCTTGCTCGGCACGCCCCGCAGCCCGCTCCGACCTTGACCGGATCGGATTCCGTGTCCGGTTCCGGTTCCGTGTCCGTGTCCGGTTCCGTGTCCGGTTCCGTGTCCGGTTCCGTGTCCGGTTCCGGTTCCGTGTCCGTTTCCGTGTCCGCTTCCGTTTCCCTCCCCTACCCCGCGAGCCGGATCGGGGTGACCGGGAACAGGTCCTTCATTGCGGCGGGGAGCTGCGAGCGGACGTCTTCGATCTCGCCGGCGGACACGCTCCCGGCGACCACGTCGAGGATCGCGGCCAGCACCTGCTCGACGCGGTCTGGCCCGAGGCTCAGCTTCTGGCCGAGCTCGGACTGGATGAGCTCCGTGGTCACCTCGCGATCCGGGCCGGTCAGATCGCGCATCAGCTCGCCTTGCAGGCGCGACGGGAGCTGCGAGATGAAATTGCGGGCCTCGTCGGGGGTGAGCCGGCGGCAGATCGAGCCGACCACGATGCGCAGCGCCAGCTCGTCCCGGTCCTTGCTGCCGAGCTGCGCGCGGAGCTCCACCTGCTTGAGCAGCCGCCGGTAGGTCTCCTCGGCGCGCGCCTCGCTCCGGCGCCGGGCGCGCTGGCGGCCGCCGGTGATGCCCGGGCGCGCGGGCTCCGTCGGGTGCGGCACGCCCGCGGGCTTGAAGCGCGCGGCCTCTTCGAGCTGCTCGGCGACGATCGACCGCGCCGTGTCAAGATCGATGTCGCCCTCCAGGATCAGATCGTCCAGCGTGAGGAGGCCCACGGGGCGCCCGTCCTCCACGATCGGGACGCGCCGGCAGGCGTGGTCGCGCATCAACCGGACGACATCGTCCACGGTCGCGCCGATGCCCACCTCGGCGAGCTCATCGGACATCACCTCGCGCACGGTGGACGCCCTGGGGTCCAGGCCGCCCGCGATGACGTCGAGCGCGAGATCGCGATCGGTGACGATACCGACCAGCTTCTGGTCCTCTCCGACGAGGATCGCGCCCACGTGGTTGTCCGCCATGGCGCGCGCCGCCTCGTAGGCGCTGGCGCTCGGCCGGAGGACGACCAGGCGGGGACGGCGATAGCGTTCGAGCGACATGAGCCACCTCCTCTTCTTCAATCGAGCGGAGCGCCGGGCCTCCGCGCGGGGTCTCTAGAGCGCGAACGGGGCAGGCGGCATCGGGGCTCGGGCCGCAGGGCGCCGAAAGGCGCCCGGGGGCGTCCAGACGTCGCCGTGATCCCCCCCGCCGGGCGGCGCACGAGACCGCACGGCGAGCGGGCAAGCGGGGTGAGGAGCTGGCCGCACGGACTGCGCGCGTTGCGCATGCCCTGCGCGGCCGCCGACGAGAATCGTGATGGAAGTCCGCGAAAATAAACATCTTGTGTCTAGGCACGGTCCATGCGAATGTGGCGCTCGACAGACATGATTGGTGAGCCCGAGACCGGCGATCCCCGGACCGACGCGCCCGAAACTGGTGAGCCCCAGGCCGACGCGAGTGACGCGAGCGGCGCCGCGGCGGAGGCGGCTGCGCAGCCAGACGGCGGCGCGCCCGCGCAGCCGGAGCGGCGGACCTTCATGACGACCGCCACATCGATCGCGATGACCGGCGGCCTGGTCGCCGGATACGGCACCTTCGGGCTCATGGCGGCGCGCTACCTCTACCCGGCGGCCCCCCTGAAGACGGCGTGGCTCTACGTGGCTGACCTCGCCGGCTTCAAGGTCGGCGCGTCCATGACTTACCGCGCCCCGACCGGCGCCACCGTCGTCATCGCGCGCCGCGGGGACGCCGGCACCGAGGCCGATTTCATCGCGCTCTCCAGCACCTGCCCGCACCTCGGGTGCCAGGTGCACTGGGAGACCGCCAAGAACAGGTTCTTTTGCCCCTGCCACAACGGCGTCTTCGACGCAACGGGCAAGGGCACGGGCGGGCCGCCGGGGGACGCGGGGCAATCGCTCCCCCGATACCCGCTCCGGGTCGAGCGCGGGCTGCTTTACATCGAGGTCCCCACGGAGAGGCTGGGCTGAGCACGATGGGCGTCGTCGTCGACTGGATCAGGGAGCGGCTGCCGGTGAGCGGCGCGGAGCTCCGTGAATTGACCAACGAGCCGGTTCCCTACCACATGAAGCGGTGGTGGTTCGCGCTCGGGGGCACGCCGGCTTACCTGTTTGTCGTCCAGGTCGTGACGGGCATCCTGCTCGCGTTTTATTACGAGCCCGCGCCCGCCACGGCGTACGACTCTGTCCACTATATCACCCACGAGGCCGCCTACGGGTGGTACCTCCGGAGCGTGCACAAGTGGGGGGCGACGCTGATGATCGCCGCCGTCGTGCTGCACCAGATGCGCGTCTTCTTCACGGGCGCGTACCGGAAGCCGCGCGAGCTCAACTGGATCGTGGGCATGTGCCTCCTCCTCTTGACGCTGGTGACGGGCTTCACGGGGTACAGCCTCGTCTACGAGCAGCTCAGCTACTGGGGCGCGACGGTGGGCGCGAACATCGCCGACAACGTGCCGCTCGTGGGATCCCTGGCGAAGCGGATGCTGCTCGCGGGGGACGTCTACAACGAGCGGACGCTGCCGCGCTTCTTCGTGATCCACACGGCGGTGCTGCCGGGGCTCATCGTGGCGCTCGTGGCGGTGCACGTGACCATGATCCGGATCCAGGGGGTCACGGAGTTCCATTTCGAGGACGAGCCGAAGGGCAAGGCGAAGCACTTCGACTTCATCCCGGACCACCTGCTCACCGAGCTCATCATGGGGCTCCTGCTCATGATCCTGCTCAGCGCGCTGGCGACGATCCTGCCGGCCACGCTGGGGCCGCGGGCCGATCCGCTGTCGACGCCCGAGGTGATCAAGCCGGAGTGGTTCTTCTACGTCGCCTTCCGCTGGCTGAAGCTGTTCACGGGGACGGCGGCGGTGCTCAGCATGGGGTTCGTGGTCTTCACGATGTTCCTCTGGCCCTTCATCGACGCCTGGATCCGGCGGCGGACGAAGGCGTCCGAGGCGAGCGTCTACATCGGCGTCGCGGCCGCACTCGCGATATTCGCCCTGACCGTCTGGGAAGCGGTAGTGGCGCACTGAGGCACGGCTCGGAGCGATCGACATGACATTGAATACGAAGCGTATCCTCATCGCCGTTCTCGGCGGCGCGTTCCTGATCTCCCTGCTCTTCGTCCAGTGGATGGAGGTGACGCGCAAGCGCGAGGAGGCCGGGCTCGCCGGGCCTCATATCGCGGTGCCGGAGAGCTCGAAGGCGTGCGTCGACTGCCACACGCAGGCGACGGCGGGCATCATCGACCACTGGAAGGGCAGCACGCACGCCGAGAAGGGCGTGGGGTGCGTGGAGTGCCACCAGGCGGAGACCGGGGACGCGGACGCGTTCAGCCATTACGGCGCGACGATCGCGACCGTGGTGACGCCGCGCGACTGCTCGCGCTGCCACGGCGAGATCGCCGCGGAGTTCGGCCGGAGCCACCACGCGGCGGCGGGGAACATCCTCGCCTCGCTCGACAACATCCTCGCCGAGACGGTCGAGGGCATGCGCGGCCAGTTCAGCCCGCACTCGCCCACGCCGGGCAGGGGCGACATCAAGACGGTCGAGGGCATGTCGAGCGTGAACTCCGGCTGCAGGCAATGCCACGGCGCGAAGGTCGGGCTCGTCGCGACGGACGGGGCGGTCCTCACGGTCGACGACCTCAAGCCGGGGCCGGACGGGAAGCCGACGGACGCGGCGGCGGTGGCGCGGATCGCGAAGGGTGAAGGCGGCCGGCCGCACCTCGCCGAGTCGACGTGGCCCAACACCGGCATCGGCCGGATCAACCTGGACGGGTCGCTCGGATCCTGCTCGGCGTGCCACAGCCGCCACGATTTCTCGCCGCGGCGCGCGCGGCAGCCGGAGAACTGCGGGAAATGCCACCTCGGGCCGGATCACCCGCAGAAGGAGATCTACGACGAGTCGAAGCACGGGGTCGCCTTCCGCGATCTCCGCGAGAAGCTCAACCTCGATTCGTCGTCGTGGATCCTGGGCAAGGACTACTCGGGCGCGCCGACCTGCGCGACGTGCCACATGTCCGGCAACACGAGGAACGGGGGCAGGATCACGCACGATCCGGGCGAGCGCATCTCCTGGACGAACCGGCCGCCCATCAGCCTCGTGATGGATACCGACGAGAAGCACAAGGTGGTGACCGAGCTCGATCCGGAGAAGCGGCGCGCGCTCATCGCCGACACGGCGGAGGCGAAGCGGACCCGGATGAAGGAGGTCTGCTCGCACTGCCACTCCGAGGGCTACGTGAACTCGTTCTACAAGCAGTACGACAACTTCGTCGTGCTCTTCAACGAGAAGTTCTCGAAGCCCGGGCAGAAGATCGTGAACGCGCTCCGCGAGCAGGGCCTGATCACGAAGAAGGACTTCGACGAGAAGATCGAGTGGACGTGGTACTACCTCTGGCACCACGAGGGCCGGCGCGCGCGGCACGGGGCTTCGATGATGGCGCCCGACTACACGCACTGGCACGGGATGTACGAGGTGGCCGAGCGCTTCTATCAGGAGCTCATCCCCGAGGCGCGCGAGATCACGAAGCACGCTATCGAGGGCGACAAGAAGGCGCAGGGCGAGGCCGTGAACGCCGTGATCGACGAGATCCTGAGCCGGCCGGAGCACCGCTGGAGCGGCAACGAAGCCAAGGAATAGCGGTGCTCGGCTGCGTGTGATACGGGCTCAGCCGCTAGGCAGGCGAGTGAGGCGTACAAAGGTACGTCGCAACGAGCCAACGACGCGGATGAGCCCGTGGCGCGCGCAGATGAGCACTGCTCTAGGAAGCCGCGGCGGTGCCCGGGAGCCAGAGGGTGAACCGGGCACCCTTGCCGGGCGCGGTCTCCAGCGAGATGGAGCCGTTGTGGCGCTCGGCGCAGGCGTAGACCATGGGGAGGCCGAGGCCGGTGCCGTCCTCGCCCTTGGTCGTGAAGAAGGGCTCGAAGGCGCGCTGCTCCACCTCGGGCGTCATTCCAGGGCCGTCGTCGGAGACCTCGACCCACGCGCCGCCCCGGGCCTTGCCGGTGCGGAGGACGATGGTGCAGCCGTCGGTCACCGCGTCGATGGCATTCACGACCAGGTTCACGACCGCGGAGACGACGTCCGAGGCGCGCGCGAGGACACGAGGGGGATCGCCGAGCTCCTCGCGGATGCTGCACGCGCCGGCCGGCCGCGAGGAGAGGCGGGCGCGGGCGATCTCGACGGCCTCGTGGGTGAGGCGGTTCAGGTCGATGAGCTCGGCCTTGGACTCGGGCGCCTGGCGGCTGAACTCGCGGAGGCGCTCGATGGTCTGCACGCCGCGCCGGAGGACCTGGTCCATCTCGGCGATGGCCTCCTCGGCCTCGGCCGTCTGGCCGCGGGCGATCGCGCGCCTCAGGAACTGCAGGTGCAGGGAGATGGGGTTCAGGATGTTCTTGAGGTCGTGGGAGATGCCCGCGGCCATCTGGCCGAGCGCGCGGAGCTTGGTGGAGCGGGCCAGGGTCTCCTGCGAGGCGCGGAGCTCCTCGCGCAGGGCGCGCTGCTCGGCGCGGCGGCGGGCCTCGGTCATCTCGCGCTCGACGGCCGGGACGAGGCGGGCGAGGCGGTCCTTGAGCACGAGGTCATGGGCGCCCGCCCGCATCGCCTGCGCGGCGCGCTCCTCGCCGATGGTCCCGGAGACGATCAGGAACGGGAGATCTACGCCGATCTCACGGTAGAGGTCGAGCGCGTCCAGGGCGCCGAAGCTCGGGACGGTCCAGTCGGAGATGATGAGGTCCCACCCCGGCTCGGCGAGCGCGGCGCGCATGGAAGCCGCGTCCTCGACGCGGACGAGGACGGGCTCATAACCTCCCTTCCGGAGGTGCCGCTCGATGAGCTCGGCGTCGTCCTGGGAGTCCTCGACGAGGAGGACGCGCAGCGGCTTGCTCATTCCCGGGGCCCATCCTCCAGCGTCGGCAACGTGAAATAGAAGGTCGCGCCCTCGCCCACCGCGCCGTGCGCCCAGATGCGACCCCCGTGACGCTGCACGATCCGCTGCACCGTCGCAAGCCCGATGCCGCTCCCCGGATACTGCGACGCCGAGTGGAGGCGCTGGAACGGCGAGAAGAGCTTGACCGCCTGCGTCATGTCGAAGCCCACCCCGTTGTCGCGCACGAAATAAGCTCGGAGCGCCGGGTTCACGCCCGGGGCTCCGGGTGGCGCCCCAGGCGGCGCGCCCTCCGCGCCGCTCGCCGGGTCCGCCCCGCCCTCGCCGGCGGGCAGGACGCCGATCTCGATCCGCGGTTCGGGGCGCAGGGCGCCGTCAGGCGACCCGGAGCCCCGAGCGTCGGACCCAGCCGAGGAGCGCTTGCCGGTGAACTTCCAGGCGTTGCCCACGAGGTTCTCCATGAGCACGCGGAGGAGCTGGGGATCGCCGAGCGCGGCCGGCAGGTCGCCGAGGACCACCTCCACGTCCCGCTCCGGGTGGGCCTCGCGGAGCTGCGCGACGACGCCCTGCGCGATGCGCGCGAGGTCGACGACCTCCTTGCGGGGCTCGGCCCGGGTGACGCGCGAGAGGGAGAGCAGGGCGTCGATGAGCGCGCCCATGCGCTGCGCGGCGGCCTCGATGCGGCGGAGGTACTCCTTGCCGCGCGCGTCGAGGCTGCCCGCGTAGTCCTCGGCGAGGATCTCGCTGAAGCCGGTGATCGAGCGGAGCGGGGCGCGGAGGTCGTGCGCGACCGAGTAGCTGAAGGACTCCAGCTCTCGATTGGCGGCGTCGGCGGCGGCCTTGGCGCGCACGAGGGCGCGCTCGACGGCCTTGCGCTCGGAGATGTCGCGGATCGCGGTGATCGCGAGCGTGCCGTCCTCGGTCTCCATGGGGCTCAGGCTGATCTCGGCCGGGAACTCGGTGCCGTCCTTGCGCAGGCCGTGGAGCTCCAGGCCGCCCGCGCCCATGAGCCGGGTCTTGGGGCGCGCGACGTACCCGCGGCGGTGCTCGGGGTGCGCGGCGCGGTAGCGCTCGGGGATGAGCTGCTCGACCTGCGCGCCGACGAGCTCGTCGCGGGTGTAGCCGAAGAGGACCTCGGCCGCGGCGTTGACGAGCAGGATGCGGCCGTCGGGGGACACGATGACCATCGCGTCGGGCGCCGCGTCGAGGAGGCCGCGGGATTTCTCTTCGAGCCAGCTCAATACCTGAGACCTCCCGCTCCGATCTAGCCCGACGAGCCCTCGGCGTTCTCCGGCAGCGCCGGCGCGGGCGCCTCCGCGGCGGCGAGGTCACGCAGGGGCCGGATGCCCACCGAGCCCAGGAAGACCTCCGGCAGGTCGGTCGCGAGCGCGGCGGTGAGGCCGGTCGAGGTGGCGGCGACCGGGGCCCATTGCTGCGCCTCGAGCAGCGCGGTCTCGAGCGAGACGAACGCGTCCTGCGGGACGCCGATCGTGCGCCCATCCCGTCCGATGAAGAGCACCTGACCCGCGGGCGCGCCGAGCGCGCGGTAGAGGACCGCGGGCGCGACCGCCGGGACCGCGTCGTAGCCGGCCGGGATGTAGAGGCCCGGGTGGATCTCGCGGAAGAACTCGCCGACCGGGATGCCCTCGATGCCCGTCGGGTGCCGCAGGAACGCGCCCGCGGCGGTGAATGCGACGCGCGCCTTGCGGAGCGTGTCCGGGCCGAGCGCGTACGCGACGTGGCGGAGCAGCGGCATCTCCTCGGCGCGGATCCAGGAGGCCGTGACCGAGCGCCAGGGCTCGGAGCTCGGCATGAGGCGCAGCGAGAGCGCGACCGCATCGGGCTGGACCGCATCGGCCGGCGCGCGGGCCGCGGCGACCTCCTGGCGGAGCTCCATGCGGGCGAAGGCCGCGACGTCGCCGAACGCGGGGACCCTGGGCAGCTCGAGCGGGTCCTGCCCGCGGCCGCGGAAGAGCACGAGGCCCGCCTCGTTGAAGACGGGGCAGGCCCGCAGGCTGACCGGGTGCCGGAAGCCGATCTCGACGGCCGCGCCCGGCGCGACCGGCACGAAGTAGCCGAGGCCCGGGGTGCTGGTGAGCAGCGGGATCATGCGCTCCGGGACCGCAGGGATCCGGAAGAGGTAGCGGCGCACCGGGGCGTCGTCGAAGCTCGACTCCGGCGGCCACTCGGCGAGGCCCACCTCCGCCTCGACGGAGCTCCGGACGAGGTAATGGATCAGCGCGGGCCCGAGGCCCGCCTCGGCCGCGATCCACCGCGGCCCCGGCTCGCGCCCGGCCGTGGGATCGACGTGCGGCTCGAGGCGGAGGAGCAGCGAGCGGACGTCGACGCGGCGCTCGGGGTCGTAGGTCTGCGAGAACGCGTTGTGGTAGAGCGCGAGCGCGGCGTCGCTCGGCAGGATCTGCGGGATGTCGTAGCCGAACGGCGCGGCCGCGTCGCGGTACTGGACGAAGTGCCGGCTCGTGCCCGTGAACGTGTAGCCGCCCGCGAGCCGCGCGACCTCCGCGACCCGATCGAGCCGGTCGCTGCTCTCGGCGGCGAACGTGAGCGTGACCTCGCGCGCGTTGAGCCTGGAGCGCACGACCTCGACCACGAGCGAGCGGAGGATGTCCGCGAGCGAGCCCTGGCGCGTGTAGAGCGCGAGGAACGCGACCAGCCGGTCGATCGAGGGCAGGAGCACGAGCCCCTTGGCCCCGAGGGCGACGCCCTTGGCGTCCAGCCCGAGGCCGGGCGTGCGCAACCGGGTCTGGTGGACTGCGACGCGATCCAGCATCGGAGCGGCGTCAGGCGGGGGCCGCGGTGTTCATCTGCGCGCGCTACGGGCCGTATGACGCACAGCTGGACACCGCTCTCGGTGCCCCGCCGGGATGGCTCACTTGTACATCTCGTCGAGGATCTCGTCCTCGCGACCCTGCTTGATCAGGCGGTCGTGCCGGAACGCCTCGTCGAGCGCGAGATACGTGAAAAAGATGATGATCGGGATCAGGCCGGCGATGGGCATGTTGTCGCCCTTACCGACGATCTCGACGATATACTCCCACCCCTCCCAGGTCTGGGTGAGGTACCACGCGATCACGCCCGCGATGACAGTCGCGATGGAGATCGCGATGAAGCCCTTGTGTCGCTCCATGACGCAGCCGACCGTAAGGGGAGCCGGCATGCACGTCAAGGTGCGGTCGGCAGGGCCGACAGCCGATGAGGGAGCTGCGTCCCTCCGGGGCCCTGCCCGGAGAGGTCCGAGAGGGCCCTGCCGACCCGACCGGAAATATGGAACTGCACGGAAGGGCGGCGTAACCTCCGGCTCATGCGCCCTGCCGGATGGCCGGAGCCCCGGTCCACGTAGCGCGATGGACGAGGCCGCTCAGCTCGTCGCGGGCAGGTTCCGCATCGAACGCGAGGTCGGGCGCGGCGGCGTGGGCACCGTGTACCGCGCATTCGACGAGGTCACGGTCCGACACGTGGCGCTCAAGGTGATCGCCTCCACCGGGGTCGATCCGTCCGAGCAGGCTCGGCTCTCGCGCGAGGGACAGATCCTCTCGGAGCTGGATCACCCGGCGATCGTGAAGGTGGTGGCCTTCGGCGCGCTCGAGGCGAGCGCGTCCGATCCCGAGGGCCGGAAGCTCGAGGAGGGCGCGCCCTACGTGGCGATGGAGTGGCTGGACGGCGAGGACCTCCAGGCTCGCCAGCGGCGCGATCCGCTCTCGCTGCGCGACGCGCTGGAGGTGGGGCGCCAGGTGGCCAGCGCGCTCGCCGCGGCGCACGAGGCCGGCGTCGTGCACCGCGATATCAAGCCCTCGAACATCTTCCTCCTGAGCGGCCCGTCGATCGGCATGTCGATCCGGACCAAGCTCGTCGATTTCGGCGTGGCCGCCGCGGCCTCGTCGAATGACGTGCTGATCACGACGGACCAGGGCGGCGTGGTCGGGACGCCCGCGTACATGGCGCCGGAGCAGGCCCGCGGGGACGCGACGGCCGACGCGCGGAGCGATGTCTACTCGCTCGGGGCGACGCTCTTCGAGCTGATCGCGGGGCGGCCGCCGCACATGGGGCCGACCTCGATCGCGACGCTCGTGCGCCTCGCGACCACGCCGGCGCCGCGGCTCTCGGAGCTCCTGCTCGACGTGCCCGCGCGCCTCGACGAGCTGATCTACACGATGCTGCTCGCCGATCGAGAGCTCCGGCCGGGCTCGGCGCGCGAGGTGATGCGCGAGCTCGCCGAGATCGCGGAGGACCCCAACCTGCCGCGGCCGCAGCCCGCGCGATCGACCGATCCGCCGGGGCAGATCATCGGGACGCGGCTCGTGACCACCCTGGTGGCGCTGCACGTCGCGACGGGCCCGGAGCGGCAGGCGGAGATCGAGGCGCTCCGGCGGCGCGGCGCGGACGCGCTGCCGCTCGGCGCGGACTCGCTGGTGGCGCACCTCGGCGTGCGGAAGGCGCACGGCGACGAGGCGATACGCGCGCTGGAGATGGCCCTCGCGCTCGGGGAGCGGGGCGGCCGCGTCGGGGTCGCGTCGGGGCGCATGCGCGTCGACCGGACGCGCTCCGCGGGCGAGGTGGTCGACCGGGCGGTCGCGCTCGCGCGCGAGGCCGGCGAGGCCCGCGTGCTGGCCGACGCGACGACCGTGGAGCTGTCGCGCGGGCGCTTCGTGTTCGAGATGAAGCCGGGGCTCCTGCGCGTGGCCCCGCCGGGCGGCGCGCCGCGCCACGACTCGTGGGGGCACGGCGGGGCGAGCCCGAGCGGCCGTCCGGACCCCTGGGGCGCAGGGCCGGGCGCCCGCTCGTCCTCCCCGCCGCCCGCGAGCGCCGCGGTGGTGCTCGGCCGGAGCGCGCGCCGGCAGGACGGCGCGCCGACGCCGTTCGTGGGCCGCGACGCGGAGATCATCACCACGACGACCGCGTTCGAGCGCTGCGTCGACGACCGCACGCCGGTCGTGGTGAGCGTGTCGGGGCCGCCCGGGATCGGCAAGAGCCGGCTCGCGCGGGAGTTCGTGGCGCGCATCGCCGAGCGCCATGACTCCCCGCGGATCGTGCAGCTCCGGTGCGAGTCGTTCGGCCGCGCGCAGGCGCTCGGCGTCGCGGCCGACGCGCTGCGCGCGCTCGTCGGCCTGCCCAAGGGCGCGTCTTTGGAGCAGGCCACGCAGGCGGTGCGCGCGCGCCGGCTGGTCCACGACGAGGCGGGCCTCCTCCCGCGGCTGCTCGCGAACCAGCCCTTCCCCGAGGGCGTGGACCTGCGCGGCGCCCGCGACGCGCTCTACCTCTCGATGACCGAGCTCGCGATCGCCGAGGCCGCGAGCCCCTGCGTGCTGCTCATAGAGGACGCCCAGTGGTCCGACCCGGAGAGCGTCGCGTGGACCGACCACCTCATCGGCCGCGCCGCGGGCAAGGCGCTCTTCGTGATGCTGATGGTGCGGCCTTCGTTCTGGCGCGAGCAGGGCCAGCGCTTCGCGGGCCGCGATCACGTGCGCGTGGAGCTCCGGCCGATCGCGCGGCGCGCGACGCGCGAGATCGCGCGGGCGGTGATGGACGCGGCGAATCAGGCGATCGACGAGGCCAAGCTCGATCAGATCGCGCAGCAGGCGGCCGGCTCGCCGCTCTTCGCCGAGGAGCTGGCGCGCGTGATCGCCGCGGGCAAGGACGCGACCACGGCGCCCACGATCGAGGCGGCGATCCAGGTGAGCCTGGACGCGCTCGACGACGCCGCCCGCGAGGCGGTGGTGCGCACGAGCGTGTTCGGCCTCTCGGTCTGGGACGCCGGCATGGGCGCGGTCGGCGTGCGCGAGCCGAGGACCGCGCTCCGGAAGCTCGTGTCGGCGGAGCTGCTCGTGGAGCAGCCGACGTCGCGCTTCCCGGGCGCGCGCGAGTTCCTGTTCAAGCACGCGCTGGTCCGCGACGTGGCGTACGCCTCGGCCGGCGACGAGCTCCAGCGGCAGCTCCACGCGGCCGCGGCGCGCTGGCTGGACTCGATGGGCGAGGACAGCGCCACGGTGGCGCAGCACTTCGATCTCGGCGGCGAGCACGAGGAGGCGGCCGTGCGCTGGGAGGCGGCCGCGCGGCGCGCGCTGGCGGCCAACGCGCTGCGCGACGCGGTGGCGATGGCCGACCGGGCGCTCGTCTTCGCGCCCGACAAGCCGACGGCGTTCGCGCGCGCCGTGCTGCTCGAGGAGGCCTACCAGCGGCTCGACGCGCGCTCCAGCGAGCGGGACGACGCGATCCGCGCGATGGCCGAGAGCGTCTTCGACGAGGCGAGCGAGCTGCGCACGCTGGGCGCCCGCGCCCGCTACGACCACGCCTGCGGCTCGGGGATCGACGTCGAGGGGCGCCTCACGGCCGTGCGCGACCGGGCGCGCGCCCTGTGCCTCGTCGACGAGGAGGCGCTCTGCTCGGCGGCGCTCGCCAACCTGCACGCGTTCGCCGGGCAGCTCGGCATGGCGGAGCAGGAGGCCCAGCACCTGCTCGACCTCGCCGAGCGCCGGCACATCGTCTGGGCGGCCGTGGACGCGTGGCAGACGCGCGCCGTGGCGCACCAGACGCGCGGCGAGCCCGCGGCCGCGCTCGAGGCGCGGAGGAGCGCCGCGCGCGCCGCGAGGAGCGCCGGGCTCCAGGAGCGGGAGGCGACGCTCACGATGAACGTCGGCTTCGCGCTGACCACGATCGGCGCGCGCCGCGAGGCGCTGCAGGAGATCGAGGCGGGCATCGCCAAGGCGCAGGCCATCGGCAGCTCCGGGGCGGTGCGGCACGGCCAGATGATCCTGCTCTGCTGGGTGGCGACCTTCGGCCCCGAGCCGCGGCTCGACCCGCTGCTCGCCGAGCCGCGGGCCGTCGCGGACGAGGCCGCCGGCGGCATGTGGGTCGTGCGCGATCGCGTGACGCTCGGCATGCTCTTCTACCGTGGCTGCGAGCTGCTCCGCGCGGACGTGGCGGGCCTCGCGCGCGCCAGGTCGCTGCTCAAGACCACGACCGAGGCCTATCGCTCGACGGAGAACCGCGACGTCCTGCCCGTCGCGCTCGGCTTCTGGGCCGAGGCCGAGCGCCGCTTCGGCGCGGCCGAGCACGCGATCGAGATCGCCGAGGAGGCCGCCCGCCTCGTCGAGGCGGGCGCGCCCAGCCTGCTCAACGAGGCGCCGATCTACCTCGCGCTGCACGACGCCCGCGTGGACATCGGCGACCTGAGCGGGGCGCGCGCCACGATGGACCGGGCGATCCCGCCGCTCCTCCGGCGCCTCAAGGGCCTCGAAGGCACGCCCTACGCGCGCTCCTTCCTCGTGAGCCTGCCGCAGAACTCCGCGCTGCTCGCCGCGGCCGAGGCCTACGGCTGCGTGCCGCCCGAGGTCGAGGCGCTGCTCGCCGACGTCTGAGCCCGGCGCCCTAGGGCGCGCAGTCGCCCGACGCCGGCACGATCGCGGGGATGTCGGCCGACGCGGGATCGGTGGGGTCCGCCTTCTCGACGAGCCCCTCGACGAACCAGCACATGCCGAGCATCTCCTCGTCGCCGACCGCCTCGCCCCCCGCGACGCAATCCGGCGCCCCGTCCCCGTCCACGTCCCGCTGCCCCGTCGAGCAGAGCGGTCCGCGGAACGGCAGCGAGGCGCCGCCGTCGCCCGCGAGCGCCGCGAGCAGGTCGCTCACCTCGATCGCGAGGTTCGCGCCCCCGAGCGCGGTGTTCAGCCCGAAGTTGACGACGCTCTCGGCGGGGTCGATCTGGATGCCCGGGTTGATGATCTGCCCCGCCGGCCAGCGCCATCGGTGCAGCTCGTCGAAGAGCCCCGCATAGAGCGGCCCCCATTGCCAGTACGTCGCGCCGAGGCACGAGGTCGAGCCCTCGGGGCAAGCGTCGGCGACGTTGTTTCCGATCGCCTTCGCCTGGCCGCCCTCGCCGGCGACGGTGGTCACGGGCACCCCGTTGTCCGCCTGGTGCGCGATGACGTCGCAGCCGGCCGCGAGCAGGGCCTGGGTGAGCGCGCGCTCCTTCGTGTTGCCCTGCGCGTCGGGTGGATCGGTGTCGTGCCAGAACCCGATCCAGCGCACCTCGACCACGGCCGAAGGCTCGGCCCGCCGCGCCCCGGTGGCGAACGCGTTGATGTGCCGCACGACCGCGGGCGTCACGTACGAGCCGATCATGCCGAGCCGCTTCGACGTCGAGCGACGCGCGGCGGCGTACCCTGCGAGGTACGTCGCCTGGTACATCCGGCCGTGATACGAGACGTCATTCTGCGTCGATGCGGGCGCCCCGCAGGTCAAGAACTTCACCCCGGGGTGATCCGCCGCGCGCCCCGCGGCGACGTCGCGCATGGTCGAGGAGGTCGCGACGATCACGTCGAAGCGCCGGTCGATGAAGTCATCCATCGCGAGCGCGGCGTCGCTCGCGAGGAGCCTCTCCGCGGCCACCTCGGTCTCCAGGTAAGGCAGCGCGTCCTCCGCGGCCAGCCGCCCGAGGTCGTGGGCCTGCGCCCACTGCTCGACCGCGGGATCGCCCGCGTAGACGAACCCCACGCGCAGCGGGAGCTGGCAGAGCCCGTCGCGCATGCACCGCGCCGGCGCAGGGCAGTTCACCGGCCCGGTGCACGGCGACGCGCAGACCCCCTCGATGCACTGCGCGCCCTGGCACTCTGCGTCCCTCTCGCAAGGCGCGCCGATCCCGGCCCCGGGCTCGCTGTCGACGAAGAGCTGGCAGCCGGCCCCCGCGATCGACGCGTGCGCTGCCATCGCGATCCCGAAGCCTGTCCTCCCGACCCGCATCGCGCCGCTCCGCCCTCAGAACGTCCCGCTGATCCGGACGCCCCGCGCGCCCGCGCTCGAAGGCGCCGGTTCCGGCGCGGAGAGCGTGAAATACAGCGTGACACCGAGGCTCACCACGGCCGCGCCCGCCAGCGCGTCGGTCACGATCGCGAGCGCGTCGATCCGATCGCCGAGCGCGCGCACCCTCGAATCAGGCGGCGGCTGTCGCGCGGGCCCCACGTAGCGGGTGTCGGCCAGCTCGTTCGAGCTCGCCAGCGCGAGCGCGCCGGTCACGCCAGCGCCCACGGCCAGCGCGCCGGTCGCGACCCATCCGATCCACGTCGGCCGACCGCCCGCGGGCCGCGGCGCCGCGCGCTCGCCGCCCGCCGCGGGCGCCGGCGCGAGGCGCAGCGAGACCTCGATGACCTGCCCCGCCGCGACCTCGACGACCTCGATCGCGGTCGCGCGCCCGGCCCGCTCCGCGCGCACGCGGTGCACGCCGGGGTTGACGTACACGGGCCCCGCGAGCGGCGAGGCGCCGAGCCTCGCGCCGTCGAGCAGCACCGCCGCGCCGGCCTCGTCCACGCGCACGCGGACCGTGCCCACGAGCCCGCGCAGCGACGCGATCTCACCCTCCACCTCCGCCCGGCGCCCCTCGTCGAGCCGCTCGATCTCGTCGCCCCCCTCGGCGAGGTAGCGCTCGAACGCGCGCAGGCTCCGCGCGTGATCGCCCACGTGCCGGCTGACCTGCCCGATGTTGTACAGGATCCGGTACGTGGGGCTGAGATCGTAGGCCGCCTGGAACTCGGCGAGCGCCTCGGCGAGGCGCCCCGCCGCTGTGAGCTCGAGCCCGCGGCGGAAGCGCTGCCGCGCCGCGTCGACCTTGTCGCCGGCGCCCTCGCCGGGCTTCGGGGCGGCGGCGCCCGGGGCCGGTGTGGCGGGCGCCTGCGCCGCCGCATGTCCGCTCGCCGCGATCAGCGCCGCGGCCGCGAGCCGCCCCTTGAGCCGCGCCGCACGCGCGCGGGCGCTCATCTGCGGTTAGGGGCGGAGAGCGCGCCACCACCTGGAGCATGATCCGGAGCCCCGAGCGTCGAACCGGGCCTCTTGCCCCATGGATCCGAGGTGTCGACCTTGGGACCGCGCGATGCCGTCGTTGCGGCCGTGACCACGCCCGCGGGCGTCACGGCGGCCTCCGGCGGCCCGGGCTTCCGCGGCGCGTCGCTGCCCGCGGATCGAGCGGGCCGCGAGGGCGGCGGCGCGGCCCCGCTCGGCGCGGCGCCCGCCTGCGCGAGCGCAACGTCGAGGGACACGTCGCGCTCGAACACGACGAGCCGCGCCTCGGGCGCATACCCGTCGGCCTCCACGCGAATGCGGTGCCCCGTGCCGTCGCGCAAGAACTTCGCCGCGAACGGGTTCGACGGCACCGGCGCGTCGTCGAGGAGGATGCGCGCGCTCGTCGGCGTCGCCGTGATCCTGAGCTCGATCAGCCGCGCCGAGGCCGCCTCCGAGGTCGCCGGAGGCGCGGCCTCCGCGCCGAGCGCCGGCGTCGCGGGCCAAGGGGGCACACCGCCGCGCAGCGCCGCGAACAGCGCCGCGCCCGCGGCCGCCGCGCCGAGGAGCGCCGCGGCAGTGAACCACCGCCTCGGCGCCGGCGCCGGAGTCGCCTCCGGGCCCGCCACGGCCGCGCCGGGCGTCGCCTCGCGCACCGCCTCGCGGCTCGGCGCCGATCGCCCCCGCGCCGACGGCGGCCCCGCGCGATCATCGAGCATCGGCAGATCGCCCAGCCCGCCGTCGATCCGCGCGCGCGCCGGGTCCTCCGCCCCCCCCGGGAGATCCGCCTCGGCCGGCGCCTCCCGGATCTGCGCGAGCTGCGCGCCGATCACCGCCTTCGTCTCCGCGCGGCGGTCCTCGAACGCGCCGCCCACGAGCGCGCCGATCTCCGCCGCGGTGGGGCGCCTCCCGAGGCTCGCGATCAGCGCCTCGAGATCCTCGCGCATCTCCGCGGCCGTCGCGTACCTGTCCGCCGGCGCCATCGCGAGCGCCCGCGCGCAGATCCGCGCGAGCTCCGGCGGCGCGTCCGGCCGCCGCGCCTCGATCCGCGGCAGCTCGCCGAATGTCATCTTCTGGAGGATCTGCACCTCCGAGAGGCTCCCCCAGAGCCGCTCCCCCGCCGCGACCTCCCAGAGGATCACCCCGACGGCGAAGAGGTCGGCGCGCCGGTCGACCGGCGAGCTCAGCGCCTGCTCCGGCGCCATGTACGCGATCTTCCCCTTCACCACCCCGGTGCTCGTCTCGGCCGATCGGATCTTCGATTTCGCGATCCCGAAATCGACCACCTTCGCCTGCCCCTCGTACGTGACGAAGATGTTGTGCGGGCTCACGTCGCGGTGCACGACCATGAGCGGCGCGCCGTCGTAGTCCACGAGCTCGTGCGCGTGGTGCAGCCCCGCGAGCGCGTCCGCGAGGATCACGAGGTATGCCTCCAGCGGCCCGCGCCCGATCCGGTGGATCACCCGATCCAGCGGCTGACCGTCGAGGTACTCCATCGCGAGGTACTGCTGCTCGTCGACGGTGCCGGCCTCGTACGTCTGGACGACGTTCGGGTGGTTCAGGCGCGCGGCGATCCGCGCCTCGTCGAGGAACATCTCGAGCAGCTCGGGATCCGTCGCGACACCGGCCTTCAGCCGCTTGATGACGACGAGCTTTTCGAAGCCGACCGGCCCACGGTGCGCCGCGAGGAAGACCTCCGCCATGCCGCCCTGCCCCAGCCGCGCGATGAGCTGGTACTTCCCGAACGCCGGCGCCGCGGCGGCAGGGAGGCGGACGATCCTCGACGAAGAAAGCGACACCGCGCCGATCGTCCGAACTTATGTGGGTATCGTCAAGCTCGCGCGACGGGACGCCCGCGCGCAGGCGACCACGGCGCGCGGCGCTCGTGATCCGCTCGCCGCGTCACCGACCGCCCCGGCTGTCGTGCGGGAGACGGCGGCGGAGGCGCGCCCCGGAGCCCGGGCCGCGCCCCCGCCCGGCGGGCCTCAGCTGTCGCCGATCGCGATGCCGATCGCCTGACGGAGCGCGAAGTACTGATCGCTCGTCGAGAAGACGATGAGCTCCTTGAGCTTCTCCTGCGGCGGCAGATCACCCGGCTGCTGCGGCTCGGCCGCGATGATCTTCTTCGCGATCTCGAGGTCCGCGCAGAGCAGGAGCCCGGCGCGCGCCGCGGTGATGTCGACGCACTGCACCCACCGCTTGATGTTCGCCTTGGCCCCCTCGGCGAGGAACTTCTTCACCACCATCCGGAGCCCCTCGAGCTGCATCGGCTGCATGAACCCGCGGAGCGTCTGCGCCGTCGCGATGATCTGCTTCTCGATGTCCTGAGGCACCGGCGTCTCGGGGGCGACCAGCTTGATCCCGGCGAAGAGGAGCACGGTCAGCTCCGTCACCGTCGGGAACAGCGTCTTGATGTAGTGCTCCCCGCGGTACATCGCGAGGTGCTTGCCGACGATGAACGTCAGCTCCTGCGGCGAGAAGCCGGTGAGCACCGTCTGCCCCGCCACCGACGCCGGCTGCTCGTTCGCGACCGCCACGAGCGCGCCCGGCACGTCGCTCCGCACGTAGAGCAGCGGCGCCGGCAGCCCGAGCACGTTCGCCGCCCAGCCGAAGGTCCGCGCGAACGTCACCGTCGACGTCGCCGGATCCTGCCGGAAGCGCGGATCGAGCACCGGCAGCTCCTTCTTCGCCTTGAGCGTCTCGATCTTCGCCCGGAGCGCGGCGCCCGCGATCATCTCGAAGATCTTCCCGACGTAGAGGTTCTCCTCCTCGTGGAAGAGGTTCCGGATCCACTGCTCGTTGTCGAGCCGGCTCTTCGCCTGGATGAGGCCCTGCGGCTTGTAGTCGTCGTAGTACTGCTGCTCCTCGGGGTCCGCCTTGCGCACGAAGGCGAGCGCGCCCGCGACGCACCACGCCGGGTCGTAGCTCTTGCTGTCGAGGTACAGGCGGTAGAGCCGCTTGTACGGGTCGATCTTCATCGGATCGAGCTTGACCATCGCCTGGTACTCGACGACCGCCTCACCGACCTGCCCCTCCTGCTCGTAGAGCTCGGCGAGGATGAGGTGCTCGGTCATGTCCTCGGGCTTGAGCCGCGAGGCCATGCGGAACGCCTCGAGCGAGGCCGTCTTGTCGCCGAGCCGATCGCGGTAGATGAGCCCCAGCGCGTGCCAGAGGTTGTACTCGAGGTCGGTGTTCCCCCGGCCCGCCACGCGGTGCAGCATCTTCCGGTAGGACCGCTCGAGCTGCTTCCACTCCTTGAGCGCCGTCAGGATCTTGTTGATCCGCTCGAACGCCTCCAGGAAGCCCGGGTTCAGGTCCAGCGCCTCGTTGAAGAGGTCCACCGCGCGCATCTGGTCGTCCAGCTTGTCGCGGTAGATCTGCGCCATCGTATAGAGGTAGCGGCTCTTGCGATCGGGCTGCGGCTCGAGATCCGCGATCCGCTGCAGGCAGTCCACCATCTGCGCCCACTGACCGGTCTTCTGGTAGAGTTCCAGGAGCTTGTGGAGCAGCTTGTGGTTCTGCGGCTCGAGGTCGAGCGCCTCCTCGAGCGCCTCCACGCCCTTGGGGACGTTGTTCTCCTTCTCGACCCAGATGGCCCCGATCTCGTTCAGCATCTTGAACCGCTCGCCGCCGTCCATGATGCCGTCGAGGATCTGCCGCTTGTAATGGCAGACCTGCTTCCAGTCCTTGAGCCCCTCGTAGACCGTGACCATCGCCTGGAGCGTGGGCACGTGCGCCGGATCGATCCCGAGCGCCTTCTCGAAGTTGTTGATCGCCTGCTTCGCCTGCCCCTGGGCCTGCTTGATGCAGCCGAGCTTGTAGTAGACGGTCGCGCGCTCCTCGGTCTGTGACTCGTCGAGGCTCGTGAGCACCTTCTGGTAGTTCGTGAGCGAGCTCGCCCAGTCACTCAGCTTGAAGCTCACGTCCGCGAGGCCGCGGATCGTCTCCTGATCGGTCAGATCGAGGTGGTGCGCCGCCTGGTAAGCCTTGATCGCCGCCTCATCCTTGCCGAGCTGCGCGAGGATCTTGCCGAACGTCCGCTGCAGCCGGTGCTGCTCACCCCGGTCGCGCTTGCCGGCCTTCTTGACGAGCATCTCGCCGAGCGGCTCGGCCTGCGCCCACCGCTCGGTCGTGACGTACTCGTTGAGGAGCGGCATCGCCGCGTCCTCGTTGTCCGGATCGTTCTGCAGGGCCATCTCGTAGGCCTGCACAGCGAGCTCGTGCTCCCCGAGCATCTCGTCACGCAGCTTGCCGAGCTCGACGAGCAGCTTCGCCCGGGCGCGCGGCGCCTCGGTGTTCATCTGCTCCTGGTCGAGGTACCGCGCCGCCCGGTCCCACTCCGCCGAGTCGATCGCGATGACCCGCAGCGCGGCGAGCGTCGCCAGGTGCGCCGGATCGAGGTCGAGCGCCATCTCGAAGCGCTCCTGCGCCAGCGCCCGGTCGCCCAGCTTCTCGTCGAGCTGCTTGCCGATCCGGTAGTACATCTCGACGCGCTGCTTGCCGTCCGCCGTGAGGTCGGCGACGCGCGTCATGTACTCGATGGCCTTGGCCGCATCGTCCTGCTTCTCGTAGAGCTTCGCGAGCGCCTCGAGCGCCGGGATGTTCGCCTCGTCGAGGTCGACGATGTTGAGGTACGCGTCGATCGCCCGATCGAGGTCCTGGACCTCCTCCGCGTACACCTTCGCCGTCGCCCCCCAGAGCTCGATCTTCTTCGAGCGCTCGTGGGTCGCCTGGATGTGCCGGTCGAAGGTGTTGATGAGGTCGAGCCACTGCCGCAGCCGCCGGTAGCACCGCTCGAGCGACTCCAGCGCCGTCTCGTGCGAGGGATCGATCTCGACCACCTGCTCGAGCCGCGACGCCGCGAGATCCGCCTTCAGGAACTGCTCCTCCTGGATGACCGCGATCTTCATCAGCACGTCGATGCGCTCGCGCTCGGTGGTGACCACGTCGAGCTGCATCTCGAGCACCCGCACGAGGTCCGGCCACGCCTTCGTGCCCGAGTAGACGCGCTCCAGCCCGCGCATCGCGAGCAGGTTCGACGCGTCGATCTCGAGCACCTCGCGGTACACCGCGCCCGCCTTGTCGATCTGGTTCAGCGTGGTCTCGTAGAGCCCGCCGGTCCGGAGCTTCACGGCCGCGACGGCCGCCGGCTCCGTGAGCGCCCTCGCCTTGCGCAGCAGGATGTCGACGAGCTCATTCGGCTGATCCCGGTCGGTGTAGATCTTCTCGAGCGCCTCCAGGGCCGGCAGGTGCAGCGTGTCGACGTCGAGGGCGCGCTTGTAGAAGCTGAGCCCCTGGTCGACGTCGTTCATCTGCTTCTCGAGCACCTCGCCGAGCTCGGTCAGGATCTCCTTCCGATCGACGTCCGTGACCGCGACGTTCAGCGCGTTGGTCAGCGTCTGCCCCTGCATCTGCCACTGGCCCGTCTTCTTGAAGAAGTTGGCCATCTGGCGGAGCACCGCGACGTTGTTCGGGTCGAGCGCGAGGATCTGCTGGTAGTACGGCTGCGAGTACTCGGGGTGCCCGAGGTCCTCGGCGTACCACTTGGCGAGGCGCAGGCAGAGCGTGATCTTCTGGACCGGATCGGTCTGCTGCTGGAGCCACCCGTTCACCGTCTGGACGAGCTCCGGCCAGCGGTTCGTCGCCTGCGCCATGCGCTCGAGGTAGCGGACCGTGTCCATGTCCGCGAAATCCATCTCGAACGCGGTGAGCAGCGCGTCGAAGGCCTGCGGCTTGTCGTCGAGCTGCTCCTCGAAGACGCGCGCCACCTTGCGCAGGATGTCCGTCTTCTCGTGCACGTCCTCGCGCGTGTCGAGCCGCGCCAGGTAGAGCTCGATGAGCGGCTCGCTGCGACCCGCCGCGCCGTGCAGCTCCTCCAGCGCGAAGAACGCCTGGTCGTGCGTCGGCTCGATCTCGAGGATCTTCTCGTACGCGAGCGTCCCCTTGTCCTTGTCGCCGACCTGGTTCTCCCAGATGGACGCGACCTCGAGGTACTCGCGGACCTGCTCCGCGGGCGCCTCGTACGCCGCCGCCCGACCCATCTTCACCTCGATGACCTCGACCCAGCGCTCCTCGGCGCGGAGCAGGTTCTCGAGGGCCGCCATCGCCTCGAAGTCGCGCGGATCGACCTCGAGCAGCTTCCGCCAGGCGTCGATCGCGTCGTACGGCTGGCCGAGCACGTGCTGGTACGTCGTCCCGAGCTCGCGGAAGAGCGCGACCAGGTTCTCCGCCGGCAACGCCTCGCGCGCCCGATCCACGGTCTGATGGAGGGAGCTCACGAGCTCCTGCGGGTCGTTGCGCTTCCGCCAGATCGCCGAGATCGCGTAGAGCGCCTCGAGGTTCGCGTAGTCGATATCGAGGGCGCGGTTGTAGTCATCGAGCGCCGAGTCGTCCCGCCCGAGCTGCTCGTTGAAGAGCTTGGCGCGGCGGAGCAGCACGGCGACGCGCGATTCATCGTCGATCGCGATGTCGTAGTGGCGCTCGAGCACGTCGCAGAGCTCGGCCCACTGGCCCACGCGCTCGTAGAGGTTCGAGAGCGCGCCGAGCGCCTCGGGATCCTCCCCGCGCAGATCGAGCACGCGCTTCCACGTCTCGACGGCGCCCTGGATGTCGTTCAGCCGGTCAGCGAGCAGGTGCGCCATCTTGGCCCGGATGTCGGCCTCCTGGCTGTCGCCCATCGCGTTCTCGAGCTCGCGCTCGAGGACCACCTTGAGGTTGGTCCACGCGCCCGTCACCATGTAGATGCGCTCGAGCGCGGCGATCGCCTGGTCGTTGGCGGGCTCGAGCTCGTCGAAGATCCGGCGGAAGGCCCGGATCGCGTCATCCATCTGCCCGAGCCGCTCCTCGTACGTCTGGCCGAGGCGCAGGTAGAGGTCGACGAGCTCCGGCTGGTCCTCGGTCGCGCGCACCCGCTGCTCGAGCACGCTCGCGAGCTCCGGGTACTGCTCCAGCATCGTGTAGATCCGGTCGAGGTTGGCGAGCGCCTCCGCCTCGAGCGGCTCGACGCCGAGCACGTAGCGATAGGTCTCCTCCGCCTTCGCGATGTCACCGAGCTCGTACTCGAACACGCGCGCCAGCCGCTTGCCGGCCGCCGTCTGCACGTCCTTCTCGGAGTGCAGGCCGAGCACGTCCGCGTACGCGTTCGCGAGCATCTCCCAGCCGCCGTCGACCGAGCCCGCGAGCCGCTCGACGTCCTCCAGCGTCTTCTCGTCCCGCGGGTACTCCTTGAGCGCGCGGATGTAGACGCCGAGGGCCCCGTCGAGCGAGATGAGCCGCTCCTCGTGGAGCTCCGCCAGCCGGTAGTACATCGCCAGCCGGTCGCCCTCCTCGGTGAGGTGCGAGAGGTAGGCTTCGAGCACCCCCGAGAGCTTCTCCCAGTCGCCGAAGGTCTGGTAGAGCGGCTCGAGGATCTCGCCGATCTCCATCTGCTTGATGCCGGCCGCGAAGAGCCCCTCAAGGGCCTCCCGCGCCGTGGTGTGCTCCGGCGCCGCCGTCAGCACCTCGCGGTACGCGCCGATCGCCGACGCCAGATCGTTGAGCCGCGTCTGGTGCACCACGCCGAGCCGGTACTTGAACTCGAGGATCTCGTCCGGCGACTCGCCGATCTCCGCCTCGCGCGCGAGGATCTCGACGAGATCGCTCCAGCGCTCGGTCATCGTGAAGAGCCGATCCAGCGCCGAGATCGCCGTCTTGTTCTCCGGCTCGACCGCGAGCACACGGCGGTAGCGCGCGACCGCGCTGTCCACGTCCTCGAGCTGCGTCTCGAAGATCTGCGCGAGCCGGAGCCCGAGGTCGACGAAGCGCCCCGGGTCGTCCGCGAGCTTGTTCAGCTCCGCGTCGTAGAGCGCGGCGACCTGCGGCCACCGGTTCACGATCATCGCGAGCCGCTCGAGGTTCGCGAGCGAGTCCTCGTTGCCGATGTCGCACGTCACCGCGCGCGCGTACGTGTCAAATGCGGAGTGGTGGTCGTTCAGCATCTCCTCCGAGAGCCGCGCGATCCGGTGCAGGAGGTCGACCTTGGCGTACGGGTCCTCCGCCGCCCGGACCTGCACCTCGAGCACGCTGATGAGCTTCTGCCACTCGCCGCAGGCGTCGTAGATGGGCTCCAGCACCAGGGCCGCGCCCAGCGGCTCGCGCGTCCCGTCCTTGATCGCCTCGAGGGCGCGCAGCGTCGGCTCGTGATCCGACATCTGCTGGAGCAGGTCGCGGTAGAGCTCGATGGCCCGCGTCGTGTCGTCGAGGTGCTTCTCGTAGAGCTCCGCGATCCGGTACTGGTAGCTGATCCCCTCGGCCGGATCCGCCGCGAGCTCCGACTCGTGCTGCAGCACGCTGAGGAGCTCGAGCCAGTTCTGCGCCGTCTGGTAGAGCACGTCGAGCCGCCCGAGCGCCTGGAGGTCGTCGGGATCGATCTCCAGCACGCGCTGGTAGGTGTCGATCGCGCTCGGCACGTCGCCGAGCTCGCGCTCGTAGACCGCGCCGATCTGGTAGTAGATCCGCTTCTTCTCCTCGTAGTCGACGACGAGATCGGCCTTCTTCGCGTAGACCGAGAGCAGCTCCTGCCAGCGCGACAGGCCGAGGTAGAGCTTGATCAGCGCGTCGATCGCGCGCAGGTCCTCCGCGTCGAGCTCGAGCACCTTGCCGTAGACCGCGATCGCCGGATCGTGCCGCTCGAGCACGTCCTCCTCGATGCCGGCGGCCTGGAAGAGCGCCGACTTCTTCTCGTTCAGATCGTCGAGGATCTCGGCCTTCTGCTGCAGGATATGGGACAGCTCGTTGTAGCGCTCCGCCGTCCGGAAGAGCCGCTCGAGCGACTCGGCCGCGTACAGGTTCCTGGGATCGATCTGGAGCACCGTGCGGTAGTGCCCCACCGCGCTGTCCATGTCGCCGAGGTCGCCCTCGTAGACCTGCGCGCTCATCGTGTAGAGCGCGCTCGCGAGCTCCGCGTCGGTCTGCTGCGCCGCGAGCGTCTCGAAGACGCGCGCGAGGTCCGCGAACCTGCCGGTCGCCCGCGCGAGCCGATCGAGCCCCTGCTGCGTCGACTCCGACGCAGGATCCTCGCTCAGCGCGCGCGCGTACGTGTCGAACGCCGAGTTGAGGTCGCCGCCCGCGTCCTCCCAGAGCAGCGCGATCTGGTGCAAGAGCTCCACGCGCCTGGTCACGTCGTCGCTCCGGCGGACCTGCACCTCGTGCACGCCGATGAGCTTCTGGTAATCGCCAGACTGCCGGTAGAGCGGCTCGAGGATCTCGGCGATCGCCACCTCGTGCTCGGGCAGCTTGCCGAGGCGCTCGAGCGCCGCGAGGCCCTCCGCGTTGGTCGGCTCACGCTCGAGCACCTGGCTGTAGATGTCGATCGCCGACTCGACGAGCGACATCTTCGACTCGCGCAGCGCGGCGAGCCGCAGCATGAGGCGGATCTGCTCCTCCTCCTCCACGGCGAGGCTGAGCTGCGCCTCGAGGTTGTCGGCGAGCTCTTCCCACATGCCCTGCCGGCTGAAGAGCCCGTCAAGCGCGGTCAGCGCGACCAGGCTCGTGTTGTCCTGGGTGAGCACCTCGCGGTACGCCGCGATCGCCTCCTCCGGCTGGTCGAGCTTCTGCTCGTAGACCTCGGCCATCTGCGCGTAGAGCGCCTCGCGCTCCGCAGGCTCCTGCGCGAGCTCGATCCGGCGCCGGTAGACGCCGATGAGGTCGCCCCAGCGCTCCGTGCGCCGATAGAGCGCGTCCATCGCCGCGAGCGCCTCGTCGTCGGCCGGGTCGATCGAGAGCACGCGGAGGTAGCCGTTCGCCGCCTCCTCGACCTTGCCGAGCCGCTCGTGGATCCCGGCGAGCCGCATCCAGTACTCGCGGCTCAGCCGCGCGTCGCTGAGCGACTCGGCGATCTCGCTGAAGATCCCGTCGAGCCGATCCCACGCGCCCGCCTGCGCCGCGAGGGCCTCGAGCTCCGCCCGCGTCTCCGGGTGCGACGGGTCGTCCTTGAGCGCCCGCGCCTGCGCGTCGAACGCGCGCGCGAGGTCGTTCAGGTTCTCCGCCGCGGTGCGCGCCACCTTCCGGAGCAGCGTCACGCGCGCCGCGATGTCGGCCTCCGCGGCCGCGAGGATCTCGAGCGCCTGGATGAGCTTCTCCCAGTCGCCGCGCCCCTCGTAAATCTCCTGCAGGATCGCGGCCGCCTCGGCGCGCAGCTCCTCGTTCGCGAGCAGCGCCTCGAGCGCGAGCCGCGCCGCGTCGTTGCCCGGGTCGAGGAAGAGGATCTCCCGGTAGTTCTCGAGCGCGCCCGCCGCATCGTTGAGGTGCTTCTCGAGCGTCGTGCCGAGCCGGAACTTGAGATCGACGAGCGCGGGCTCCGCCTGCTCGAGCTCGATCCGCTTCCGGAGCACGTCGACGTAGGGCTCCCAGTCCTGCTGCTCGCGGTAGAGCTTGTCGAGCGCGGCGAGCGCCTGCGCGTCCATCGGCTCGTCGTCGAGCACCTGGCAGTAGGTGGCGATGGCGCGCGCCGGGTCACGGAGCTCGCCCTCGTAGAGCTCGGCGATCGCGTAGAGGATCTGCTTCCGCTCCGACGGCTCGGACGTGAGATCGCGCTTCTTCTCGTAGATCCCGAGCAGCTCCTCGAACCGCCCCGTCTCGCGGTAGAGCCGCTCGAGCGCCGCGATCGCGGCCTCGTTCTCGCCGTCGGCGTCGTACACCGCCCGGAACTGCGCGAGCGCGTCGTCGACCCGCTTCACCTCGTCGAGCAGCACGCGCCCGAGCCGCAGCCGGAGGTCGATCCCGAGGATCACGTCGCCGTCGCTCTCGGCCCGCTCGATCGCCGACGTGTACGCCGCGATCAGCGCGTCCCACCCGCCGGTCGCGCGCGCCGCCCGCTCGACGTCGTCGATGCACCGCTCGTCGTGCGGCGCGATCTGGAACGCCGACAGGTACCGCTCGAACGCGCGCTGCGGCTCCTTCAGCCGCGTCTCGTACAGGCCCGCGACCTCGCGGTAGAGGTCGAGCCGCGTCGCATCGTCCTGATCGTGCGAGAGCTTGACCTCGATCGCGCTGGCCAGCCCCTTCGGGTTGTTCGCCTGCGTGTAGATCGGGATCAGCGCCTCAGCCGCGCGCAGGTGCGAGGTGTCGATCGAGAGCACCTTCTCGTAGGCGCGCGCCGCCCGGTCCGCCTTCTGCTTCTGGACCATCCAGAGCTCGGCGATCTTGAGCAAGAGGCCGATCTTCGCCTTGTCGTCGGTCTCCTTCGCCTCCTGCGACTCGAGCACCCGGATGAACTCGTCCCACTTGCCGCTCTCGGCGTAGAAGACCTCGAGGTCGTCCCACCGGTTCAGGATGAGGAGCTTCTTCTTGAGGGCCTCCTGGGCCTTCCGGTCCTGCGGGTTCAGCGCGAGGAGCTGCTGCCAGGCCTCGACCGCGGCCTCGTCCTTGTTGAGCCGGTCGCCGTAGAGCGCGCCGAGCTTGCCGAGCAGGTTCTGCTTCGCCGCGCTGTCGAACGTCGTGTCGACCTGCTTCTGGAGCACGACGGCGAGCGCGTCCCAGTCCTTCGCGCGCTCGTGGAGCCCGGCGAGCGCGTTGAGCGCCTCGGCGTTCTCGTCGTCGTTCGCGAGCACCTCGTTCCAGAGCTCGATGCAGATCTCAGGCTTCTTGACGCGCTCGGTCGCGAGCTTCGCGATCTCGAGGTACTTCGCGCCCCGCCCGGCGCCTCCAGGCAGCGCCGCCGCCTCGCGCTTCATCAGGCCGATGAGCTTCTCCCAGTCGCGCCGCTTCTCGTA
>CAYQYG010000044.1:0-16375 GCA_964421485.1 uncultured Polyangiaceae bacterium
CGCCGGTCCCGATCCCGCGCGCGCGTCCGCGTCCGAATCCAGATCCACCCCCGGGCCGCCATCGCCACGCGCAGCGACTTCGCGTGGCGCCGGCGCCGCGCGCAGCGACTGCGTGCGAACGGAATGTCTCGACATCGGACCGCGCAGGGCGCGGAGGATCCGCCTTGCGTTCATTGTCCGCTGCCTTCACAATCCGCATCATGAAGGCGAATCCTTTCCGCGCTCCGATCTCCCTCTTGCTTGGTCTCATGCTCTCCCTTGTTGCTGTCGGCTGCGGCGACGACACGTCGGGGGCCTCCCCGCCGGGCGGCGGTGGCGCGGGCGGCGGTGGCACGGGCGGGGCGGGGGGCAACCCTGTCGACGGGGGACCGCCGCCCGATGCTGGCCAGCCCTCGGACGAGCGCCTCTTCGACCACCGCCACACCGGCGTCGAGCAGGTGCCCCAGAGCTGCATCGACGCCGTCAAGGCCTCGACCGGCGTGTTCCATTACGGCCATCGCTCCCACGGCGGCCAGATCGTCTCGGGCGCGGAGAGCCTCGAGGCCGCGGCGCCCGCCTACGGCTTCGACGCCGAATACTGCTCCGTCCCCGCCGAGACCGGCGTCCTCCGCATGTGGGACGGGATGGTCAGCAACAACCTCGTGCTCGCGGAGGACTACTGGGCCAGCGACGCGGGCCTCACCGAGCTCCGCGCCATCCTGAGCCAGAACCCCGAGCTCCGGTACAGCATGTGGGCCTGGTCGTTCGAGATCTCCGAGCAGACGGAGGCCTCGGTGCAGCAGTACCTGGACACGCTCACCGCGCTGGAGCAGGAGTTCCCGGCGGTCACGTTCATCTACATGACCGGCCCGGCGCAGGAGACCTACAACGGCGTGAACCGCACGCAGCGCAACGAGCAGATCCGATCGTATTGCCGGGACCACGGCAAGGCCCTCTACGATTTCGAGGATCTCGACAGCTGGTGGAACGGCGAGCGGTACACCGAGGTGGTGGAATCGGTCGAGATCCCGATGGAGCACCCGCACTACAGCCTCGCGACGCCGGGCAACACGGAGTTCGAGTTCTCCCACACGACGCAGGAGAGCTGCGAGAACAAGGCCCGCGCGTTCTGGTGGATGGTGGCCAAGCTCGAGGGTTGCAGCCTGCCCTGAGCCACGCCGCGCAGATCGAAGGCGCTTCGAGGCCGCGCGGCCTCAGCGCGCCGCGACGGTCATCGCGATCGGCCTCGACATCGCGGCGCCATGCACCCGGATGGGGTCCCTCCCGGCGGCGGAGATCGTCATCCCGCCCTCGAAGCGGGCCCACACCTCGAAGCGCCCGGCGTCCTCGAAGAGCGCCTCGACCGCGATCTCGACGCCCCCCCCGGGCGGCAGCTCGAACGGGCCGCGCCCCGCCGCGTCGGGGCTCACGCGATCCCAGACGGCCGGCAGCGGGGTCACCGCCGGGTCGGCCGGAGGGCGCGGCTCGGTCGCCTCGACGCGGGGCCCGCCGGCGTCGAATGCTATCGTGACGTCCACGGAGCCGGGGTTCACCAGCGCGATCCGCATCGGCGCGGGCCGCCCCTCGGCGGGCGGGGCGCCGGGCGGCCGGAGCTCCAGCCGCACCGCGGCGAGCGGGGCGGCGAGCGCGCGCTGCTGGATCCTGTCAATGGCTGTCAGGAGCGCCGACGCCTCGGGGGACGGCGCCGGGAGCGCGAGGCGCACCTCGACGCGCTCGCCGCCGGATTCGAGCGCGATCAGCGCGGCGGGCCCGCCCGGCGCCGCGGCGCCGCCCCGGCCCGCGGCGGCGCGCACCAGGGACTCCAGGGACGCGCGCTCGCCTCCGAGCAACGTCGTCGAGAACAGGCCGATAGGCATTCCCTCCTGCACGGCCTCCGGGCGGACCATGGTCGCGCGATCGCCCTCGATGACCAGGCGCTCCGCGCTCGCGCCGGGAGGCGCCCCGGCGATCGCCTCGAGGCGGAACCCCGCGTCCTCGCCGGGCGGCGCGCTCGCCGCCGGCGCCCCGCCGGCCGGCGCCGGATTGCCGCACGCCGGGAGCAGCGCGAGCGCGCACAGGACCAGCGCAACGGATGCTCGCACGCGCCTCACCGCACGATCAGGGAGAGATCCGGCGCGAACGCGGCCCCGCGCAGCCGCGGGCGCCCGGCGACCCTGTCGGCGCCGGCATAGCTCGACCAGCCCGCGCGCAGCAGCAGCTCGCCGGGCCGGCGCAGCCGGATCGCGGCGCGGAAATGGCGCTCCACCGCGGAGCGCCCGGGCAGCCATAGCAGCGGCGGAGCGTCCGCGAGCGCCGGCGTGAGCGCCGCCCGCCGGGTCGACAAGGGGAGGGGGGTCACATCAGGCTGAACAGGCTCCCGCACACCATACCAGACCGCGAAGTATTCATTGCGCAGATCAGGGCCGGACTCCTCGTCCTCGTCCTCGTCCCCGTCCTCGTCCTCGTCCCCGTCCCCGTCTCCGTCTCCGTCTCCGTCTCCGTCTCCGTCCCCGTCTCCGTCCTCCTCGTCCTCGTCCTCGTCCCCCGCACCGAGCGGCAAGCTCGACGGCTCGGCCATCCAGAAGCCCTGGTCTCCGTCATTCTTCAGCCGGAGCACGAGCGGCAGCTCGATCTCGCCGGCGCGCGGCGTTGCCCCGGCCGCGAGCTCCAGGGCGAGCGTCATCGTCGGATTCGCGCGCGCGGCGGCTGCGAGCCGGTCGAGCTCGTCGAGCAGCGGCCTCACGGGCGCGAGCGCCGCGGGGGACACCCCGAGCACCGCCTCCCGCGCCGCGCCGCCGGCCACCACGCCGAGCACCACGCGGACCGCGAACGGCTCGACGTGCTCGGGCGGCAGATTGAACAGGGGCGCGCTCCGGAGCGCCTGGATCACGGCGCGCGCCGCGGCCGGGCCCGCGTCGCGCGCGAACGCGCCGATCGCCTCGCCGCCCACGTCGGCGATCGAGCGCCGCGTCCGGAGCTCCACCCGGCCCGCGCCGTCCAGCGTCAGCCGCTCCTCCCAGAGCGGGCTCGAGGCCGTCAGCCGCTCCAGGCCGAAGCCCGACAGCGCGGCCGGATCCCCCGCCGCCGCCCGATCCAGAGCCTCCATCACCACGTCTCGTCCGGTCATCCCTGGCTCCCGCTCTTCTCTTATTTCTGGACCGCGATGTAATCGTAGTCGCGGCCGTATTTCGCCTTGATGAGCTTCTTCACCATCGCGCAGAACGCGTGGTAGTGCCGCTTCTTCACCTTGGTCAGGTTCGCGCCCATGATGCAGTCGGCGTCGATGCCGTTCACCGCGCCGTCGCCGTTCAGGCTCGGATCGACCGCGCCGCCCGCGTACTCGTCGGGGTTATCCATGTGGTGGCCGGCCTCGTGCGCGGCCACCTCGATGCGCGAGTCGTCCAGGAACCAGATGGACGCGTTCGACCGGAGCGCGCCGGGGCAGACCGCGATCACCCCGGCCGCGTGCGCGTTCACCGTGGTGAAGCTCAGCGCGACGTCCACCGTGTAGATGCAGCAGCGGGTCCCCTTGCTCGATTTGCACGTCTTCCGGCGGATGTGGAACTTGTGGCTCCACACCTCGTGCGTGCTGTCGATCCAGGCCTTCCGGCGCTTCTTGTACTTCTTCGAGTTGAAGTTGTAGTCGGCGAACGTGCCGGGCCACGTCCCGCCGCTCGTGGACACGAAGCTCGCGCCCGACTTGTAGAAGCCGATGGCGCTGTGGTTCGTGCCGGTGAGCGCGAAGCCGGCCGGCAGCGCGCGCCAGGCCGTCCCGTCGTGGTACTCGTTCGGGGCCATCGCGTTCGCGCCCGTCGCGCGCGCCCAGCGGTGGCCCGCCCACGGGCAGCCGCCGGCCGTGCCCGTCACGCCGGCCGAGGTGAGGTTCACCCAGTAGGCGCCCCAGCACTTCAGGATGTCGAAATGGACGCTCACCTTGCACACGAACTTCACGATCTTCTGCTTGAAGCTCGGGTTCATGGTGAAGCCGCTCCAGTTGTGCGACGCCGTGAACGTGTCCTCGGGGGCCTCGGCCATCGACTCGACCTTGAGCACCCCGACGTTCGAGGGGATCCCGTCGTCCTTCGTCGTCGTGTCGAGCTCCACGAACGGGAACGGATCCCTGAACGGCTGCTTCAGCCAGACGTTCTTGATGACCCAGGTGTGCTTCTTGATCTTCTGGCCGTTCACCTCGCCGTCGATGACGGGCAGGCCGGGCGAGGCGCCCTGGCGCGGGGTGAGCTTCAGCTCGACCTCGGGCGGCGGCAGATTGGTCTCGCCCTCGAGCGCCGCCTTGTCGCCGCAGTAGCCCTTGGCGGGCTTCCACTCGAGCTTCCACACGCCCTTCGGCGCGGCGAGCTTGATCACGTGCTCCTTCGTCGTCGCGATCGAGACCTTCTTCGGCTTCTTGTCCGGGACCGACACCACGTCGCCGGGCAGGATCGCGTTCGGCCGGCCGCGCGTCCTCCGGAGCTCCGCGTTCTCGGGCGCGTCGTAGATGGTCCTCCAGTTCAGGAAGCCATACTGCTTCGCTATCGTGATGAGGCTCTCGCCTTCCTTCACAGTGTGGTTCGTGGGCATCGGAAACCCCTCGCGGCGCGCCCCCGGCCTCGGCGCGCGCCGCTCACCAAAGACGCCAGTCGCCGCCGTCGAGCTCGTGCAGCGAGAGCTCGCACGTCCCCGGATCGATGCCGTCGATGTCCGCCTCCCCGTCGCCGTCGACCTTGCCCGACCGGGTCGATCCATCCGTCACCTTCATCTGATAGGCGACGCCCTTGACGGGCTTGCCGTCGGGGTCGACCACCTTGATCCGGATCCAGGTCTTCTCCTTCTCCTTTGGCTCCTCCTTCTTTGGCTCCTCCTTCCCGGGCTCGCCCCCGCCGGAGACGGCCGGGCCGAGCACGCGGAGCGCGATGATCTCGCCCTCGTCGAGGGCGCGCGCGAGCCGCGCGGCCACGCCCGGCGTGTCCTCGGGCGGGACGTGGTGCGGGAGCGCGCCCATGAGGTCCCCGTACAGCGAGAGCAGCGTGATCCGCTGCGCCGGATCGCGGAGCCACTCCTCGAGCGCGCCGCGCGCGAACGCCTGCGCGAGCGCGAGCGCCTCGTCGCCCGGCTGCCTGTCCCACGCGCGGACGACGAGCACCTCGCCGAAGCTCGTCCAGAAGCAAAAGCCCTCGCGTCGCAGATCAGCCATGCGCCTGGAATCGGGGATGTTGGGGCCCGGGGCCGCACCATAGCCCACCTCGCGGGGCGCAATCAAGCCCCGCGGAGGGCCGGTTTCCGGTTGATGCGGCGCGCGGAGTCGATAGGATGGGCGCCTCGCCGCGGGCGCCGCGCACAGGCGGCGCCCGCGTGGACGGGAGGATCCAGCCATGGCCGACGCGGTCGACGTCCTCAAATTCACGTTCGAAGTCGACGGCCTCTTGCCGGCGCTGAACGTGGCGCGCTTCGGCGGGCGGGAGGCGCTCTCGGAGCTCTTCCGCTTCGATCTCACGCTCACCTCGACCGAGGGGGCGATCGCCTTCGCGGACGTGATCGGCAAGCCGGCGAGGCTCACGCTGCAGGCGGGGGAGCAGCAGCGATTCGTGCACGGCATCGTGAGCCGGTTCGAGCAGTGCGACGAGGGCAAGAACGTCACCGTGTACGAGGCGGTGCTCGTGCCGCGCGCCTACCGGCTGCTCCACCGGCACGACGCCCGCATCTTCCAGGACCTCACCGTCCCGCAGATCATCGAGAAGGTCCTCCAGGCGGCCGGGCTCACCAGCGCCGATTACAAGATCCTCGTCAACGGGGAGTACGCGCCGCGCGAGTACTGCGTGCAGTACCGCGAGTCGGACTGGGCGTTCATCTGCCGGCTGATGGAGCACGAGGGCATGGTCTGCTTCTTCGAGCACGATCACGGGGGGCACGTGCTCACGTTCGGCGACTCGCCGTACGTGCACACGCCCATCTCGGGCGACGAGCAGCTCACGTTCCGCCCCCCGGCCGGTGCGATGGCGCACGGCGAGCACGTCTCGCGCTTCCGGTACGCCGAGGAGGTGCGGCCGGGCAAGACCACGCTCCGCGATTACGAGTTCAAGCGGCCGGAGCTCCTGCTCCAGGGCGACACCGAGGACGCGCTGGACCGGGACCTCGAGGTGTATGACTATCCGGGGTACTTCAACGCTCCCAAGCCGGGCGAGGATCTGTCGAAGATCCGCCTCGAGCAATGGCGGTCGGTCTCGCGCGCGGGGCGCGGCGAGAGCGCGTGCGTGCGGTTCCTCCCGGGCCACCTGTTCGGGCTGAGCGAGCACCCGCGCGACGCGTTCAACCAGCGCTGGCTGCTCACGGCGGTGCAGCACACCGGCACGCAGCCGCAGATGGCCGAGGCGGGCGCGGGCGGCGAGCGGAGCTACCGCAACGATTTCCTGTGCGCGCCCGAGGGGCTCCCCTTCCGGCCGCTCCACAGGACCCCGCGGCCCACGATCAAGGGGCCGCAGACGGCCATCGTGGTGGGGCCCGCCGGGGAGGAGATCTACACCGACGAGCACGGGCGGGTGAAGGTCCAGTTCCACTGGGATCGCCTGGGGAAGCGCGACGAGAAGAGCTCGTGCTGGATCCGGGTCAGCCAGGGCTGGGCCGGCTCCGCCTGGGGCGCGATGTACATCCCGCGCATCGGCCACGAGGTCGTGGTCGAGTTCCTCGAGGGGGACCCGGATCGCCCGCTCATCGTCGGGCGCGTCTATCACGGGGCGAACGTGCCGCCGTACCCGCTGCCCGCCGAGAAGACCAAGAGCACGCTGAAATCGAACAGCTCGCCCGGCGGCGACGGGTACAACGAGCTCCGCTTCGAGGACAAGAAGGGGGCCGAGGAGATCTTCCTCCACGCGCAGAAGGACTGGAACATCGAGGTCCTGCACGACAAGACCCAGCACGTCGGCAATAATGAAGAGCTCCGCGTCGACGCGAACCGGGACAAGTCCGTGGGCGTGGACGAGTCGCAGGAGGTCGGGCAGGACCGGACCACCTCGGTCGGCCGCGACAGCTCCGAGTCGGTCGGGCGCGACGAGACCATCAAGGTGGGCGGCGACCGGACCGAGGACGTCGCAGGCAGCGAGAAGCAGACGATCGGCAAGGATCGCAGCGAGTCGGTCGGCGGGAGCCACACCGAGACCATCGCCGGCGACATGAGCCTCTCCGTCGGCGCGGACAAGACGGAGAAGGTCTCCGGCAAGAGCGAGGAGACCGTCTCCGGCGACAAGAACGTGAGCGTGGACGGCAGCTACTCCATCGCGGTGAGCCAGAAGATGTCCACGACCGTCGGCGGCGACCTCGAGGAGGACGTCCAGAAGAACAAGAAGGTCACCGTCGGCGAGAAGTACGAGCTGACGTGCGGCGACGGGAAGGTGACCGTCGAGAAGAACGGCAACATCACCATCGAGGGCAAGGACATCACGATCAAGGGCAGCGGGAACATCGTGGTGGAGGCGGGGGGGAAGATCGCGATCAAATCGGGGGGCCCCGTCGATCTGGAGGCCTCGGGGGCGGTGACGGTGAAGGCCAGCTCCGTCAGCATGAACTGAGGCGCGCGGAGGCTCTCGAGTTGTCCCGGCCCGTCTTCCCCGCCGTCGTCGACCAGCACGCGCGCGAGGCCGCGTTCCTGTGGCTCCTGCGGGACGGGGCCGTGCGCGCACCCCATTACGATCTGGCCGATCTCGAGGCGCTCGACGAGCGCGTGGAGGCGAACCTGGACGGGCTGCTCGGCGCGGGGGACGCGGGCTGGGAGGCGTGCGCGCGCGGGCTCGCCGCGCCCGAGGGCGGGGAGGTGTTCGCGGCGACGGTCGTCGCGCTGGAGCGGGGCGATCTGCGCGGCGTGGCCGCCGTGATCGACGCGGCGGGCGCATCGCCTCCGCTCTCGCGGGGGCTCGTGTCGGCGCTCGGCTGGGTCTCGTTCGACACGGCGGCGAGGACCATCCGGGCGCTGCTCGCGCCGCGCGGGCCGGCGGCGCTGCGGCGGCTGGGCATCGCCGCGTGCGCGGCGCACCGGCGGGATCCCGGCCCCGCGCTCCCGGACGCCCTGCTCGATCCGGACGCGGCGCTCAGGGCGCGCGCGCTGCGGGCCGTCGGGGAGCTCGGCCGCGCCGACCTGCGCGCCGATCTCCGGCGCGCGCTCGAGGACGAGGACGCCTCGTGCCGGCAATGGGCGGCGTGGTCGGGCGTGATGCTCGGCGCGGAGGACCGGGCTCCCATCCGCGCGCTGTGGCGCAACGCGGCGGCCGGCGGCCCGCGCGCCGCGCTGTCCTGCGTGACGGCGGTGCTCGCGGACGACAAGGAGACCTCGGCGGAGCGGCTGCTCGAGCTCGGCGCGGAGCCGGCGCGCGCGAGGACGGTGCTCGCCGGCGTCGCGGCGCTCGGCGATCCCGCGCTGATGCCCTGGGTGCTCGAGCGAATGGCGGAGCCCAGGCTGGCGCGCGCGGCGGGCGAGGCGTTCTCGGCGATCACCGGCGCCGACCTGCGCGCCGAGAAGCTCAAGGGAGAGCCGCCGAAGGGGTTCCGGAGCGGGCCCACCGACGATCCTCGCGACGAGGACGTCGCCATGGATCCCGACGAGGACCTGCTATGGCCCGATCCGGAGGCGACCGCGCGCGCCTGGGAGCGGCGCCGCCCCGCGTTCCGCGACGGAGCGCGATACCTGCTCGGCCTGCCCGTGACCGCGCCGTGGCTCGACCGGATCCTCGCCCGCGGACCGCAGCGGCGGCGCGCCGCGGCCGCGATCGAGCTCGCCCTGCGCGCGCCGGAGCGGCGGCTGTTCGAGGTGCGCGCGCCGGCGCGGAGGCAGCGGCGCGCGTTGGAGGGAGCATGACGTGCTAGCGCTCCGCAATGACACCCCGTTCCAGCCGGGGATCTTCGTGTTCCCGGACGCGCAGGGGGTCGACACCCTGATCGTGGCCGTCAAGGCGACGTTCGAGATCCACGGCGGCGCGTTGCGCGTCGCGGAGCGGCAGCGCCCGCTCGCGCTCGGCGACGAGGCCCACGGCGAGCCCGGGCGCTCCAGCATCAGGCACGCCGGCGAGGCGCACCTGCCGAAGCCGTCGACCGACGTGGCGCTCGTCGGCGACGCCTGGGCGCCGCGCGGCCGCCCCGCGACCTCGGTCGACGTGCTCGTGCGCGTCGGGCCGGTGCAGAAGTCCCTCGCCGTCATCGGTGATCGCACCTGGCGCGCGGGCGTGGCCTCGCCGCACATGACCTCGCCGGAGCCGTTCCTCCAGATGCCGCTCACCTACGAGCGGGCCTATGGCGGCGCGCACGAGCCCGAGGGCGGCCCCGCCCTCTTCGAGGAGCGGAACCCCGTCGGGACCGGCTTCCGGGGCAAGCGCGCCGACTGGGAGATGGAGGGAATGCGCGCGCCCAACATCGAGGACCCGAGGTGGCTCATCCAGGGGCCGGACGACCGCCCGCCGCCGGCCGGCGTGGGCTTCATCGCGCCCTCGTGGGAGCCGCGGAGATCGCGCGCCGGCACGTACGACAGCGCCTGGCTCGGCGAGCGGGCGCCCTACCTGCCCGACGATTTCGATCCCGCGTTCTTCAACGCCGCCCACCCCGAGCTCGTGTGCCCCGGATACCTGACCGGCGGCGAGCCGATCGAGATCTTGAATGCCTCTCCGCAGGAGCTGCTCCGCTTCCAGCTCCCGGTGTGCGATCTCGACGTGGCGGTGACGATCGGGGGGGGCGTCGAGCGCCCGCCGATGCGGCTCGAGACGGTGCTGCTCGAGCCCGGTGAGCTCCGCCTCTCGCTCACGCTCCGCGGCGCCGTGCCGGTCGACAAGCTGGCGCTCCAGATCGAGCAGGTGCGCATCGGGCTCGCGCGCCTCGCGCACGGCGGGAGGTCCATGCGATGACGGCCGCGGCTCCTCCTCCGCTCTCCCCTGCCCGCGCGCGGGGCGCCGAGGTCCTCGCGATCGGAATGGTGACGTCCGTCGGGCTCGGCGCGGCCGGGACCGCGGCGGCGGTGCGGGCCGGCATCGCGGGCTTCCGCGAGACGGCGTTCCGGGACCAGCGCGACGAGCCGATCCACATGGGCGTGGTGCCGGACGAGCTCCTGCCGGAGCTCACCGAGGCCGTCCAGGACCGTTATGCGTTCACCGAGCGCCAGGCGCGCATGCTCGCGCTCGCGGGCGCGGCGCTCGCGGAGTGCGCGGAGGGGCTCACGGGCGTGGATCAGGCGCCGCTCCTGCTCGCGACGCCCGAGGCCCCCGCCGGCGTGCCGGGCGCGGAGCCCCCGCTCGGCCCCGGGTTCCTCGAGCAGCTCGCATTGCAATCGGGCGTCGCGTTCCACGCGGCGCGCGGGCGGATCATCCCGGAGGGCCGGGCCGCCGGGATCCTGGCCATCGAGGACGCCCTCAGGCGCATCGCCTCGGGCGACGACGCGTGCGTGCTCGTCGGCGGCGTGGACAGCTATCATGACGAGGACCTGCTCGAGGCGCTGGACGACGACGGCCGGCTGCGCGCGCCCGGCGTGTTCGACGGCTTCGTGCCGGGCGAGGCCGCGGCGTTCCTGGCGCTCGCCGCGCCGGGGGTGGGCGCCCGGCGCGGCGTGCGGCCGCTCGCCACGATCGACGCCGCCGCGGCGGCCGAGGAGCCCGGGCACCGCTTCAGCGAGGCGCCCTATCGCGGCGACGGGCTGCACGCGGCGTTCAGGGCCCTCTTCGCCGCGTGGCAGGGCCCGCCCGTGCGCCACGTGACGGCCGGGTTCAACGGCGAGCACCTCGGCGCGAAGGAGTGGGGCGTCGCCTACCTGCGCCACCGCCCGCGCTTCGCCGAAGGGCTCCGGATCGAGCACCCGATCGATTGCCTAGGGGATCCGGGCGCCGCGCTCGCGCCCGTCCTCGCCGGCCTCTCGGCCATCGGCCTCGCGCGGGGTTACAAGAAGTCTCCGTGCCTCGTCTTCTGCTCGTCGGACAGGGCGCTGCGCGGCGCGGCGCTCCTGCGGCGGATCGAGCCCCCTCCGGCGGGCGCCGGATCCTGAATGGAGGAATGAGCCATGCCCACGGTGTTCGCGAACGGTCGAGGCGTCGTCCACGAGACGAGCGGCGGGATGAGCACGGTGTTCCCGGACGTGTGCAACACGCCCACGCCCGGCGGCCCGGTGCCCATTCCATATCCCAACATCGGGATGGCCTCGGACACGTCGAAGGGCCCCAAGAAGGTCAAGTGCGACGGCTGCATGCCGATGACGAAGGGCGCGGAGTACCGGATGACCACCGGCGACGAGGCGGGCAGCGCCGGCGGCGGCGTCATGAGCGGCTCCATCAAGGGCGCGGCCGAGTTCATGCTGTACTCGTTCGACGTCAAGTTCGAGGGGAACAACGTGTGCCGGCTCGGTGACCCGCTGTTCCACAACAAGAAGAACATCATGGGGTGAGGCGATGCAGGTCGGCGAGCCCGCGAACGCAGGGGCCGGCGGCGGCGGCGGCCCCCCCGCGCCCGCGAACCAGACGCGATATCGATTGAGGCTCCGGCTCGGCGACGTCGACGAGATGTTCCCGGCGATCGGGGCGAACGACGACACGGACGCCGGCGTCCGCCGCCGCCTCCAGGCCATCGGCTTCCTCTACGAGAACCTCACCAGCCCGAACATCGCGACGAAGGCCGCCGACGCCTGGGCGCACTTCAAGTCGATCATCGGCACGAGGAACAACGCGGCGGCCGTGAGGGAGCTCCGGCACCGCGTGCGCACCGTGATCGTCGATCACGGCACCCTGCCGGCGAGGGGCAGGTTCCGCAAGGTCCGCGTGCCCGGCGCCTACTGCGTCACCGACGACCATTACAACCTCCCGAACAACTTCTTCGGCGCCCCCGAGAACGCCGGGGCCACCTCGTTCCGCCACCAGCAGGAGAGGGCGGTCTGGACCGACAACCCGTCGCTCGGCGCGATCCCGATCGTCGCCCGCGTGTATATCAAGGAGGGCAGGAAGCCCTGGAAGCGCGCGCCCGGCGTGCACGTCCAGTTCCAGCTCGTCGACCCGGAGGACCCGCCCGCGGCCCACAGGCCCCCTGCGCTGCGGAACACCACGGTGAACCTGACCGCCGTGGCGCCCCCCACCGCGATGACGGGGAACCCCGACACCTACGTGACCACCGAGAAGGCCCGGAACCCGCCGACGGGCGATCACCTGGTCGACAACGCGCACCAGAGCGTCGGCGGCAAGCGCGGGAATGCCGTCACCGGGACGGACCCGCTCCAGAACATCCTGGAGGTCACGAACACCCGGGTCGGCTTCCACGACGTGCACAGCTACTCCGCGGCGGTCGCGAGCGGGAACGACGCGGTCGCCGAGACCAACGCGGACGGGGAGGGCGCGGTGATCCTGATGCCCGCCTGGACCGGCGGCGACCGCTACCGGCTCAAGGCGTTCCTCCAGGAGGACAACTCCGTCGAGCAGGAGATCGGCACGCTCCTCGTGTGGCGCATCCTCCGGTTCAGCCATTACGTCCGCTGGAACTACCCCTCCGGGACCACGTCGGCGCAGCGCACCCGCTGCGAGGGCAAGCTGCTCACGTTCCGTATGAGCGACATCGCCAGGGAGTACCGGCGCGCCTGGCTCGACGTCATCCGCGAGGCCAAGGCGCAGACGCCGCAGAGCCTGTCCACGAGGAAGTGGCGCGACATGATGACGTTCGCGACGGGCCGCGCCGCGCAGCCGGCGAGCCAGGTCTACGATTACGCGACGCTGTTCCCGCTGCGGCGCATCTACGGCCAGCACACGTGCGTCGCGGGCGACACCGCCCAGAGCATCGCGACCCAGTACGACATCCCCGACTGGCGCACGATCTGGTACAACCGCCGGAACACCGCGCTCCGGAACCGCCGGGGCAACCCGAACGCGCTCCAGGCGGGCGACGTCGTCCAGGTCCCGGTCGGCGGCCCGAACCCGGGCATCATGAACTACCTGAGCCAGGCGCAATACGACCTGATCACCCAGCCGCCCGGCGGGCCCGGGGCGGTCCTGTCCGCCGCGGGCGACGCGAACTACTGGTCCAACATGTCGGACATCTTCTTCAACATGATCGCGGAGATCGTCCACTATTTCAGCAAGGATGCGATCAGCGGGCTCACGATCATCCAGGCGCCGGGAATGGACGCGCTCTACGTCAACAACGTCCCTGGGCTGCCCGCCACCTTCCCGTGGGGGAACAGCGGCTGGGGCACGTCGCGCCGCGGCTGCTTCGTCATCTTCGGCAAGGCCGCCTACACCGGCGCCGGCCACTGGATGCCTTATGATCACACCTGCAACGCGCTGCACGAGACCGGGCACGTCCTGTACGGCGTGCACCAGTACACGCAGACCCCGAACTTCGGGACCATGACGGGCAGCGTGTTCGACGAGCACGATTACCATGATCTCTGCATCATGGGCTACATGTCCTGCGCCGGCGATTTCTGCGGCCGGTGCTCGCTCAACCGCGCGGGGTGGAACCCGCGGGCCTTCCCGGCGAACAGCCCGGGCCCGTGACGGAGGCAGCGTGTCGGACCTTCAATTCACGCTCTCGCTCGGTCGAAAGGAGCTCATCGCCGGTGAGGGCGCGCCGATCTCCCTGGAGGTCACGAACGCCACGGACCGGGAGCTCGTCATCCCCGATCCCCGCCGGAGCCCCGACTGGCCAAAGATCCGCGTGCGCGATCTCGAGCGCTTCACCGAGGCGACCTATGGCCCGCACGACCTGGAGCGCCGGCGCCAGCACGAGTTCCTCCCGCCGCCGAGGCCGGTCTCCTTCAAGCTCGCCCCGAAGCAGACCATCGCGTGGCAGGACGAGCTCCTCCGCTGGATCGAGCTCCCCGGCGCCGGGAGATACGAGCTCACCGGCATCATGAAGGCGCCCGCCGGCGAGGTCACCACGGCGCCGCAGCCGCTCGCCGTGCACCCCCTCCGGCTCGTGTCGGCCGCGTTCGCCGGCGCCGACGGCGCCTACAATCCCTATCGATACTGCGCCTTCTCCCACGACGCGGGCGGCGGCGGCAGCGTCCTCGTCCTCTCCGCCGTGAGCACGAGCGGCGAGGGGCCCGTGCTCGTGCAATCGCGCAGGATGGCGGAGCTCGACGAGGTCATCTCGCCGGCGCTCTCGATCTCGCCGCACAGGCGCCCGTATCCGGCCCACTGGCTCGCGTGGCTGGCCAGGAAGGGCCTGTCCGGCATGTACGTCCTACAGCAGCGCACGCTCGTCGCGCGCGCCGAGCGGCCGCTCGACGCGCCGACGGAGCGCCTCCTCTCACCGATCCTGCTGGAGCCCTCCGGAACGGATCACACGCGCCCGGTGCGCGGCCACGCGCTCGCGTGGCAGCCCGGCCTGGGCAGCGCGCACCTCGCGGTGCTCACGTTCGAGCCCGAGGGCACGGTCACCCCCGGCCCGCGCATCACGGTGGACGGCGGCGTCCTGCAATGGTCCAGCGCGGTGTCATTGCAGAGCGGCGAGGGCCGCTTCGCGCTGGCCGTGCAGCGCGGCGAGGACGTGGACATCGAGGTGCTGCTCCGCTTCCGGGGCGGCTCGGTCCCCGCGCGCCCCGTGCCCATCGCGAGCCTGCCCGGCGCCGTGCTCGGCGCCTCCATGACGCTCACCGGCGACGAGGCCATGGTCGGCGCGGCCGTCGTGCAGGCGCCGTCCTCCGGCGGCGCCACGCTGGAGCGCTTCCGCGTGGAGCCCGACGGCCGCGCGTCCATGTCCCCTCCGGTCGCCCTGACCGGCGTCCGGCCCGGCGATCTGGATCGCGCCGTCGTCGACATCACCCCCGAGGGCGTCTTCCTCGCATTGGTCCGCACCCGGGCCGGCGCCTGGTATCATGCCGGCCTGGACGGCCTGTGCCGTCCGCTCCCCGCCGAGCTCGATCCGTACGGCGAGCCGATCGCGGCCCATTTCCTCCGGCGCAAGGTCCCGCTCGTCGTGATGGCCTCGCCCGACCGGGGCATCGTGTATCGCCCGCTGCTCGGCTGATCGCCCCCGCCGCCCCTTCGCGGCCGCGCGCGATCGTGATACCCCTGATCCATGGCCCGCGACCCTCGATGGCCCGTGAGCGTGACGGCGATCGCCGGCGCGGCCTGCGCGACCACGCTGTGGCGCGCCCGCGGCCAGCTCTGCGTCACGGTGGTGGTGAAGGCGGCGTTCGCGATCGTGCCCGGCGGGGCGATGAGGTGGATCGAGCCGCTCCCCATCGTGCCTGTGGACGAGCACCACGGCGGCGATCCGGCCCGCAGCCTGCGCGCCGCGTCGGACCTCTCGCCCTACCTCCGCCAGGTCGACGTGCTGCTGACGGGCCACGCCTACGCGCCTCCTGGCCGGAGCGTGAATCGAACGAGCGCGCGCCTCCTCGTGCTGCGCGATCGCACGCCGCTCCTGAACAAGGCGGTGCACGTGGTCGGCGATCGGGCCGATCCCCGCGCCGATCCCGCCTGTTTCCAGTACATGCCGCTCGTGCACGAGCGCGCGCTCGGCGGCCCGGAGTCCCCCGAGAACCCCGCCGGCCTCCCCACCGGCCGGGGCCGCGAGCCCAACCTGCTCGACGCGCGCGGGAGGCCGCAGCCGGCCTGCTTCGCGCCGATCCCGCGCCGCTGGCCCGTCCGGAGGCGGCTCCTGGGCGGGCTCGATCCGCGCGCGCTCGATGCCCCCGCCCCGGTGATCTCCGAGGGATTCGACTGGTCCTATTTCCAGGCCGCGCCCGGCGATCAGCGCATCGGAGGTCTCCAGGGCGGCGAGACGCTGGTGCTCGAGGGCCTGCACCCCGAGCTCGAGCGCGTGGAGACGCGCCTCCCCTGGGCGCGCGCGCTGGCGCGGCTCCACGGCCCCGGCGACGCGCGGGATCTGAGCCTGTGGGCGGACACGCTGAGCATCGACGTCGATCGCCGGATCGCCGCGATCACCTGGCGCGCGAACTTCCCCGCGGCCGAGGCGCACCTCGGCGCGCTCGCGGTGGTGGCCGGGGTGGAGACCCCCGAGCGCCGCCTCGCGTGGCCGCGCCCCCCCGCGCGGGCAATGGCAATGGCACCGGGAGCGGGAGCGGGAACGGCAACGGCAGCGGGAACGGCAACGGCAACGGCAACGGCAACGGCAGCGGCAACGGCAACGGCAGCGGGAACGGCAACGGGAACGGCAACGGCAACGGGAACGGCAACGGCAACGGGAACGGCAACGGGAACGGCAACGGGAACGGCAACGGCAACGGCAACGGCAGCGGCACCGGGAGCGGGAGCGGGAACGGCAACGGCAGCGGGAACGGCAGCGCGGCCTGCTGCGCGCAGAATCGACAAGGCCACCATGGCGATTGCGGCCGTGGATGAGGCACGGCTCGCGGCGGCGAAGGCGACCCCATTTGAGCGATTCCGGCAGCCCACCGCGTCCGCGTCCGTGCCCGTGTCCGTTCCCGTGTCCG
>CAYQYG010000044.1:16475-20322 GCA_964421485.1 uncultured Polyangiaceae bacterium
CGATTCCGGCAGCCCACCGCGTCCGCGTCCGTGCCCGTGTCCGTTCCCGTGTCCGTGCCCGTGTCCGTTCCCGTGTCCGTTCCCGTGTCCGCGTCCGTTCCCGTGTCCGTTCCCGTGTCCGTTCCCGTGTCCGTTCCCGTGTCCGTTCCCGTGTCCGCGTCCGTCCCCGTGTCCGTTCCCGTTCCCGCGCCCGCTCCCGTGCCCGTTTCCGCACCGACTGCTTCTTCGCGGGTCGTGGCTCCGCCGATCGCCGCCGGCCCTCCTGCGCCCATTGCCGTCCCAGTGCCTGCTCTCGTCCGGACGCCGGAGCCGCCTGCGGCCGCGCCGCTGGACCGGGAGGCGGGCTTCCCCGGCCTGCCGCCCCGCCCCGCCTTGTTCGCGCCGCCGCCTCCGGGGCCGGCGGATGCCGGGGCGAAAGCGCGCGCGAAGAGGGGGAAGAAAAAGAAGAAGGGCCCGATGACGCTCGGCGATCACTTCATGGCGGCCGCCCTGGCGGAGGAGGGGACCGGCCGGGAGCCATGAGCCCGGGCTCCGTGCTCGTTCGGCCTATGCTGCGGCGGCGGCCTCTGGTAGCGTGCGACCTGACCGGGTGAGCGAGGACAGCCTGGCTGCAGCCTTGCGCCCTGCCCGGAGGAGATCACGATGAGGAACTCGCTTCGCTCCACCCATTTCCTCGGTGCCCTGGCGCTCGGGGCGGCCGCGGCTCTTTCCATCGCCCTCGTGTCGAGCTCGGCGACGAGCGCGGCCGCTCCTGCCAAGGACGCGCCCGCGCGGGTCGAAGGCGCCTCCAAGTTCGACAAGGACCAGTACCTGGTCGAGATCAAGCCCACCGGCACCTACTCCGCCGCGAAGGAGGGCAAGCTCGAGATCTCGATCGAGGCGAAGGGCGAGTTCCATATCAACGACAAGTATCCCCTCAAGTTCAAGGTGGCGGAGCCCGCGCCCGAGGGCGTGACCTTCGCCAAGAGCGTGCTGAAGCGCGACGACGGCAAGTTCGAGGAGAAGAAGGGCACGCTGCCCCTCGCGTTCACGGCGGCGAAGGCCGGCACCGTGAAGATCGCCGGCACGCTCTCCTTCGGCGTGTGCACCGCCGCGAGCTGCGTGATGGAGAAGGTCGACCTGGAGCTGGACGTCGAGGTCAAGTAAGGCCCCGCCGCGCTGGCACCCGAGGGGCGGCTGGGGAGTGAATGGACGAGAAGACGTTTCGCAGGCTCGGCCACGAGATCATCGACTGGATCGCGGATTATCGCGAGGGGATCAGGGAGCTGCCGGTGATGAGCCCGGTCCAGCCGGGCGCGATCAAGGCCGCCTTCGCCGGGGAGCCGCCGCGCTCCGGCGGGCTCGCGGGCGAGGCGCTCGGCCTCCTCGAGCGGGACATCCTCCCGGGCATCACGCACTGGAACCACCCGCGCTTCTTCGCGTATTTCCCGTCCAATACGAGCTATGCCGCCATCCTGGGCGACCTCCTGGCCACGGGCCTCGGGGTCCAGGGCATGAGCTGGCAGACGAGCCCGGCGGCCACCGAGGTCGAGGAGGTCGTGATGGACTGGCTGCGCCAGATGGTGGGCCTCTCCGCCGCCTGGACCGGCGTCATTCACGACACCGCCAGCACGGCGACGCTCTGCGCCCTGCTCTGCGCGCGCGAGCGGGCCTCCGGCTTCAGCCAGAACGCCGGCGGATTGCAGGGGCTGGACGCGCCGCTCGTGGTCTATGCGAGCGACCAGGGGCACAGCAGCATCGAGAAGGGCGCGCTGCTCGCCGGGTTCGGCAAGGCCAACCTGCGGCTCGTCGCGACGGACGGCGCGCACGCGCTCAGAGCGGACCTCCTCCGCGCCGCGGTCGAGGAGGACCTCCGGGCCGGCAAGAGGCCCTGCGCGCTCGTGGGCTGCGTCGGCACGACGGGCACGACGGCCGTGGATCCCATCCACGAGATGGCCGAGATCGCGCGGGAGCACGGCCTGTGGCTGCACGTGGACGCGGCGATGGCGGGCACGGCCATGGTGCTGCCGGAGTGTCGCTGGCAATGGAACGGCGTCGAGGGGGCCGACTCGATCGTCTTCAATCCGCACAAGTGGATGGGCGTCGGCTTCGACCTCTCGGCCTATTACGTGCGCGATCCCCAGCACCTCGTCCGGGTGATGAGCACGAACCCGAGCTATCTCCGCACGGGCCATGACGGCGAGGTGAAGAACTTCCGCGACTGGCACATCCAGCTCGGGCGCCGCTTCCGGGCGCTCAAGCTCTGGATGTACCTGCTCGACGCCGGCGTGGAGGGCTTGCAGGCGCGGCTCCGCCGCGATCTCGCGAACGCCCGCTGGCTCGAGGCCCAGGTCCAGGCCGAGCCCGCGTGGGAGCTCATGGCCAAGGTGGTCCTCCAGACCGTCTGCATTCGCCACGTCCCGCCCGCGCTCGCGGGCGACGAGGCCGCATTGACGGCGCACAACCTCGCGATCGCCGCGCGCATCCACCAGGGCGGCCAGGCCTACCTGACCCCCAGCGTGCTCAAGGGCCGCCAGATGCTGCGCGTGAGCATCGGCGCCGAGCTGACCGAGCGCCCCGACGTCGAGGCGCTGTGGGCCCTCCTCCGCGAGGCGGCCGGCTGAGGCGCCGGCGTACGCGCCCTCGCCTCAGTGGATGAGGAACCACTGGATCCCGGAGCGCACCTCCATGTGCAGGTGGTCCCGGTGACCCCAGTCGTTGTTGGGCGTGAGCAGCAGGTTGAACGACCGCGTCCCCTCGAGCTCGCACACGAGCCCCCGCCAGAACCGCGCGCCCTCGGTGTCCTTCCTGGGCTTCGACGCCTTCTCCCCGCACGTCGTCGCGCCCGCCCACCCGTGGAAATCGCCGCGCACGGTGTATGCCGCGCCGCTCGCGAGCCGCACCCCGACCAGATCGATGGCGCGCGCCCCCGGGTGCCGCATTCCCGGCTTGATCCAGCCGCGGCGATAGATGGAGTAATACTCGACCTCCACGACCCCGCGCCGCCGGAGCATCCGCGCGAGGTCGTCGAGCGCGAGCACGAGCCGGCAATCGGCGATGGTGCGCGGATCGCGCTCGTCCACGAGGAGCTGCGCCAGCGGCCGGAACCGCACGCCGCGCACGGGGCCGGAGAGGCGCACCGGCGTGTCGACCCCGCGCGTGGGCGGCGCCGTCACGAACGGCACGTCTCGCCTCCGGAGCACGGACAGGCACGCCTCCCCGGAGAGCGCCGCGTAGCGGTTCGCCCGCGCCTCGGCCGCGTCGGGCGGCTCCGTGACGAAGCGGCTCACTGCGCCCGCGGCCCCCGGCAGCGCCGCGAGCAGCACGGCCGCGGCGGCGAAGGCGATGGGCAGGCGCGGCGCCATGCATCCCGGATACCGGATCCTCCCGGCGGATGCCACCGCCCCGGCGCGCGGCGGTTCGGCGTGGACCTGTCGGGCTTCGCGGCGCTCACGCGGATCGAGGCGGCGTGCGTGGAGCTCCCCGCCTTCCAGGCGGCCCACGCGGACCGGCAGGTCGACGCCGCGCCGGGGTCGTGAGCGGCCGGCCTCGGCAATATTTTCTGCCGCCGCGGGCGGATCCGAGGTAGCCTCCGCGTCATGTCGAAGACGATCTTGATCTGCTGCATCGCATTGGTCTCGCTCGCCGGGTGCTCCAAGGCCGAGGACGAGAAGGTCAACCCCGAATCCACGAACGCGGAGGCCCCCGCCGGCGCCGCGGCCGCGCAGGGCGGCCAGCCCGCCGGCAATCGCGCCGCCGCGCCGGGCGTCAAGGTGGGCGACGGGTCGGTCACTGCACCCGGCGTGCAGGTGAACAAGGACGGCGTGAAGGCCGGCGCCGCCGAGGTGGACAAGGACGGCGTGAAGGC
>CAYQYG010000044.1:20422-31494 GCA_964421485.1 uncultured Polyangiaceae bacterium
GACGGCGTGAAGGCCGGCGCCGCCGAGGTGGACAAGGACGGCGTGAAGGCCGGCGGCGTGCAGGTGAACAAGGACGGCACGGTCAAGGTCCCCGGCGTCACGGTGAAGACGCAGTAGCGCGCCGAGAGAGGGATCGCAGCGAGGCGGGGAGGGCGGGGGAGAGCAGCAAGGAATTCCGGAATCTCTCTCTGAATCTCTCTCTCGCTTCTCCCCCGAAGCTGCTCACGCATGCCCCAGGCCCCCTCGATCCTTCGCATCTTGCTCGCGAGCGACGCCGGCGCGCGGATCGGCCGGATCGTGGCGGACCGCTTCCAGGCCACGCTGCACGACGGCGACCGCGTCCCGCGCGCGGGCCCGGCGCTGCTCGTCGGCAACCACGCCCTCTTCGGCCTCGATTCGATCGTGCTGATGGGGCTGCTCGTCTCCGAGACGGGCCGGTATCCGCGGTTCCTGGCCGAGCGGAACCTCTTCCGCGTCCCCGGCCTCGGCGCCGCGCTCGACGCGGCGGGCGCGATCGAGGGCACGCCCGACGCCGCCGTGCGCCTGCTCGAGGACGGGGAGCTCGTCTGCGTCTATCCGGGCGGCGTGGACGACTCCTTCAAGACGAGCGCGGAGGCCTACACATTGAAATGGGGCGCGCGCGCCGGGTTCGCCCGCGTCGCGCTGCGCGCCCGCGCGCCGGTCGTCCCGGTCGCGGCGACGGGCATCGACGACCTCTTCGACGTGCCCGAGCGAGAGGGCCTGCTCGGCCGCCTCCTGCTCGGCTCGTCCCGCTATGACCTCCCGCTCCCCTCGAGCCTGATCCCCCGCCGCGTCCCGCTCGATTACCACGTCCTCCCGCCCATCGACCCGGGGGAGGGGAGCGCGGCGGACGCAGCGGACCCCGGCGCCGTCGAGCGCGTGCGCCGCGCCGCGTGGGACGCGATCGAGGGCGTGCTCGCCGGCCACCGGGCGCCCCGCGCGCGCGGGTGAGGCCGGGGCGCGGCCCGCGCTCACATCGTTTGAAGAAATACCGGGTTCGAGGCCGCGAACGGGCGCTTGCCCGGGTGGAGCGGCGCGAGGTCGGTCTCGCCCTTCGCGTGGAAGACGACCCAGGTCCGCGGGCGCGAGGCGTCCACGCTGACCTGTACCTGGTTCACGAATCGCTTCCCCGGGCCGGCGCCGAGCGGCAGGAGCGGCTCCACCGAGATCGACTCGCCGTTCACGAACGTCTCCAGCGTGTCCGCGCGGATCCAGCTCGGCGCCTGCACGGTCACCGTGAGCGTCGCGGCCCCGCCGGGCGCGAGCACCGTCTCGCCGGGGCGCTCCCCGTTCGGCCCCGAGACCGTCATCGTGAGGCCGCCGCTCACCGTCGAGGCCCCGCTCCCGAGCGCGTCCCGCACCGCGTCCGGCGTGAGCGCCGCCGGATCGTCGTGCCCGAACCACATGCAGGTGCGCGGATACCCGACGGGCGAGGTCCGGATGTGGTGGCTGTCCGAGCTGCCCACCGCGAAGACCCGGTGCCCGTGATCGAGCAGCGAGAACCAGTCCGCGAGCGACGCGTCCCGGTTCTCCTCGAGGTCCGACGCATTGAAGACCTCCACCGCGTCGAAATCGTCGCTCCACATCGCCGGATCGCCGTGGCCCGCGTCGCGGTCGTACTGCGCCGCCCGGAAATACCCGCCGAACGCCGACGAGCTCGGGTGGTTGATGATCAGCGCGGGCGCCTCCGGCCGCGCGCGGACCGCCTGGAACACCGACGCTGGATCTTTCCCGATCCAGTCGATGGCCCCGGCGTTGACCTCGTGCTCGTGCGGCTCGAGCGGCACGACGCCGAAATGGCCGAAGGTGAACGTGGTGAGCTCCTCGGACGCGACGCCGAACGCCCACTGCGTGAGCCCGAGCCGCTCGATGACCGGCTGGAAGTCGGCGACCCACTCGTGCTCGCTGGAGACGGGGATATCGAGCCCGTCGGCGACGGCGCCCTTCACCTTGTGCTCGAGCGAGTCGCTCGAGTCCGCCGAGAACCACGAGTGGACGTGGAAATCGGCGCAGAGCAGCCCCGTCGAGTCGACGCTGCGCACGAGCGGCGCCGCGATCTCCAGGGTCTCGCCGGCCGCCGCGGTGACCGTCACGTCGGCGAGCTCCCACTCGTAGCCGCGGGACACGATCACGCGGTGCTCGCCGGGCGGGACCGGGAGCGTGGCCTCGCCCGTGACGGCGAAGTCCTGGTGGAGCCGGCCGCCCACCTCGTCGAGGTCGCCGAATTCGGCCGGCGTGGCGGGCTGCGCCTCGGCCGGGATGACCTGCACGCGCACCGGCAGCGGCCCCCCCGAGTCGGCGTCGGTCGCGACGACGTGCAGGACCGCGTGCGGCGCGAACGCGAGCGAGACGCTCTCCTCTCCGGGCGGCGCGGTCACGCCCGCGTGCGCCGGATAGCCACGCTTCCGCGGCACCAGGATGACGTCGTCGGACGGCGGCGCGTGGATCGAGAAGGAGCCGTCGTCCCCCGTCCTCGTGCGCCCCACGTGGTGCCCCGCCGCGTCCAGCGCGTGGATCCAGGCGCCCGCGACCGGCGCGCCCGCCGCGTCGAGCAATGACCCGGAGACCGCGCGCCAGGGCGCCTCGCCGTCCACGCGCCTCACGGCCTCGCGCAGCCCGTCGTCATGGGGCCCGCCCGCGATGATCTCGGCCTGCTCGATCGTCGTGACCGAGCACGCGTCCGCCGCGAACCCGTCCCCCCAGAAGAGCGCGAACCCGCTCTGCGTCAGCCCGAACTCGAGCGGCCCGCGCGGCGACCGCCACGCGAACGACCACGGCCCCCCGTCGAACCCCACCCAGGAGACGAACCCCTCGGGCGCCGCGTACGCGAGCTCGGGCGTGACCATCCGGGAGTGGCTGTGATGGAAGAACCCGATGAATTCATCGGTGTCCGTCCGCTCCACGCCGAAATCGATCGGCTCCGGCCGCGGGTTCACGACGTGGAGCCGCACCCTGAGCACCTCCGCGCCCGGCTCGAGCACGAAGTCCTGCGCGGCCGCGAGCCCGTACCGCCGCGGGAACAGGGAGCCGAGCGACCCCTCCATGAACGGGATCGGCCTGAGCGTCCCCGCGACCCGCACGACGGCCTCGCCGCCGTCCGCGCCGTCGCGGAGCACGGCCACCGACTCCGGATCGATGAGCTCGACGCCGATGCCGGCGAGGGTCTCCAGGTACCGCGAGACCCCGCGCGGCCGCCCGTCCTCCCCGATCGCGTCGACGGCGATGAGCTCCCCGCCGAAGCGGCCATACCCGTCGCTCAGCCCGCGGTCCTCGATGACGGCCGCGATCCGCCCATTGGCGAGCACGAAGTCGCCCTCCTCGATGCGCTGCCGCCCGTGCGCAGGCTGCGGGAACGCCGCGGCGTCCCGGATGCGCCCCGCCCGCGCCTGACCGGCCGCCTTCGCCCCCAGCGGGTCGGGGTGCCCCTCCGCGTCCCCCACCTCGAACCCCCCGGCTCCGCGGAAGGGATCGCATGCAAGCGGGCTCAGGCGCTCTTCCCCGGAGCACGCGGGCAGGAGCGGGATCAGCGAGAGGATTGCGACGATCGAGACAGGGCGCATGGGCAGAGGGCGCATGGGCGAAGGCGAGCCCCTCCTCAGGGCGATCTCCAGGACAGCTCGGCGGACGGCAGCTTCGGCGGCTCCAGCCCGAGGATATAATCGACGCGCCGATTGCGCGGCTCGTCCACCTCGTCCGCGGTCTTCACGGCCGGCGCGCTCTCCCCGAGCCCCTCGTAGGCGATGGGGTTCGTGACCCCCTTCCCCTTGAACCACGCCGAGATGGCCCGCGCCCGCCGCCGCGAGAGGCTCATGTTGTGCTCCGCGCTCCCCACGGTGTCCGTGTGCCCCACGATGTAGAGCGTGATCTTGCCCAGCTCTTTGTGCTTGGCCAGCGCGTCCCTGATCAGCTTGAGGCTGGCCTCGAGCTTCGGCACCTCGGACGCCCGGATCACATCCGAGTCGCTCTCGAACTTCACGTCCTCGTGCGGGATGCTCACGTTCCAGGGCGTGATGGCGACCCCCGCGTAATACCCCTCCGTATCGTACCCCCACACCTCGATCCGAGCGACCGCCTCCTCGCTCGACGGCGTCCAGCTCACCACCAGCGCGCTATCGGCCGCTGCCCCGCTGAACGAGGTCTCCCCCTCGTACAGCACGCCCCCCGACTCCCCGATCACCTTGAGCTTGACCTTGTCCGCCGGCCGCGAGAGCTTGACCTCGAGCCTGTGCCCCGCGAGGTCCACCCTGCTCCGGTCGATGGTGACCTTCAGCCCGGCCTTCTTGGCCTGCAGCGCCTCCGCCGGCGCCCCCGCGGGATCCCCCGCGCGCGCAAGCCCAGGCGCGCTCAATCCGATCACAAGCAGCAGCAAGAGTGAAGTGCGCATGACATTCTCCCGACCCCTTCGGTCCACCTGAAGCGTCGCGCAGCATACCACCCCTCCCCCCACCCCGACCAGCGCCGATCTCGCCTCCCTCCCCCCTCGGCCGCGGCGCCGCCGAAGCCCTCAGGCCGAGCGCCCCCCACCCCGCGAACGGCACCGCTCGGCGCCGTTGCATTCCTGCTCCCCCACGGGCGATGATGAATCCACCATGACCAGAGAGCCGCTGCGCAAGCTCGTGTGGCGGGCGTTCCTTCGCACTGCGCTCATCCCGCTCCTGCTCGTCGAGCTGGCCCTGATCGGCGCCTATCTGGCGGCAAACGCCGCCGGCAAGTCCGAGAACCAGGCCGCCGTGCGCGCCCTGGCCGAGGACGCGCTCGCCCGCATCGCCGTCCAGGAGGCCGCGCTCATCGACGCCCGCCTCTCGAGCGTCGCGCAGATGACCACCCTCTACGCCGGCCAGTGCAAAGACGCCCTCTCGCGGCCGTATACCCTCCCCGACGCCCAGCGCGACGCCTATCGCATGTCCCCCGAGGGCGTCTTCTACACCGCGCGCGACCCCGGCGGCAGCGCCCTCTTCTACAGCGGCGCCGTCCCCGTCGGCCCCGCCGAGCAGGAGAAGGCCTTCCGCACCGCCCAGCTCGACCCGGTGATGCGCGACATCCTCGCCGCGAGCCCGCTCGTCGTCCAGGTGTACCTGAACACCCACGACTCGATGAACCGCATCCTCCCCTACTTCGACGTGCTCACGCAGTATATGCCGAAGATGGATATCCCCTCGTTCAATTTCTATTACGAGGCCGACGCCCGCCACGACCCCGAGCGCAAGGCCGTCTGGACCGACGCGTACCTCGATCCTGCCGGCAAGGGCTGGATGGTCTCGTGCATCGCCCCCGTCTACCGCGGCGATTTCCTGGAGGGCGTCGTCGGCCTCGACGTCACGACCGCGACCATCATCCGCGAGGTGCTCGACCTCAAGCTGCCCTGGGGCGGTTATGGCGTCCTGGTGGGCGAGGACGACACGGTCCTCGCGCTCCCGCCTGCCGGCGAGGCCGCCTTCGGCCTCGAGGAGCTCAAGGCGCAGGCGAAGACCGATCCGGTGCGCGCCGACACCTTCAAGCCCGAGGCCTTCAAGATATCTCACAACCCCGCCCTCGCCCCGCTCGCCGCGTGGATGCGGGCTGACAGGCGCGGGTTCCGGGAGATCGAGCTCGGCGGCAAGCACGCCGTGGCCTGGGCGACGGTCGAGCAGACCGGCTGGACGCTCCTCGTGCTCGCGCCGGAGAGCGGCATCTACGCGCAATCCAACGAGCTCGGCGCGCGGCTCTTCCGGCTGGGCGGCCTGATGGTCCTCGGCCTCGCGCTCTTCTATGCGGTCTTCCTCGGGGTCGTCGCGCGCCGCGCGCGGGCCGTGGCGGCGCGGATCGCGGCCCAGCTCGCGACCATAGACACCCTCGTCCGCCGCGTCGGCGCGGGCGAGCATGACATCGATCCGCCGCCCCTCGAGATCGAGGAGCTCGCCGCGAGCGCCGCCGGCGTCGCGGCCGTCGGCAAGGAGCTCGGCGCCGCGACCCGCCGCCTCCTCTCGGCCCAGCGCGACGCCGAGGAGGCCCGCGACGCGGCGCTCCGGGCCTCGCAGCTCAAATCGGAGTTCCTCGCGACGATGAGCCACGAGCTGCGCACCCCGCTCAACGCGGTCATCAACTTCAACGAGATGCTCGCCGAGGAGCTCGACAGGCCCGAGCACCGGGAGTGGTCCGCGCAGGCCGGCGCGGCCGCCGGGGATCTCCTGCGCATCATCGAGGACGTGCTCGATCTCTCGTCGATCGAGGCGGGGAGGATCGCGCTCCGCCCCGCGCCGTTCTCCCCGGCCGGGACGCTGGAGGCGGTCGCCGGGCTGCTCGCGCCGCAGGCGCGGGCGCGCGGCCTTGGTATGACCGCCAGCGCCGACCCTGCGCTCCCGGGCTCGATGCGTGCCGACGAGTCCCGCGTGCGCCAGATCCTGATGCACCTCGTCTCCAATGCCATCAAGTTCACGGAGAGGGGCGAGATCGTGGCCCGCGCGCGCCTCGTCCGGGGCGACCGCGGCGCGCGGGTCCGCTTCGAGGTGGAGGACACCGGGATCGGCATCCCCGAGGAGGCCCGCGCGCGGGTGTTCCGCATGTTCACGCAGGTCGACGGCTCGCACCGCCGCCGGTTCGGCGGCACGGGCGTCGGCCTGAGCCTGTGCAAGCGCCTCGTGGAGCTGATGGGCGGCGATATCGATTACGAGAGCGAGGAGGGCCGCGGCTCGACGTTCTGGTTCGAGCTGCCGCTCGACGACGGCGCCCCGGCCGGCGGATCCGGCGCCGTCAGCTAGCCCGGGCGCGCGCGGCCCGCCGCCGGCGGCGCCCGATCCATGCGGCGGCGAGGCCGATCAGGGCGATGCCGGCCTGGGCGCCCGCCGCGGGATCTCCGCCTGCGAGCCGGCAGCCGCAGCCGCCGTCCCCGTCCGGGGGCGGCTCGCCGGGATCGGCGCCGCCCGTGTCGCCTCCGCCGGTACCCCCTGCGCCGCCCTCGCCGCCGGGCTCGCACGCGCCGGCCGCGCAGGCGCCGCCCACGCAGATCGTGCCGTCCGGCAGCGCCGCGTCGGCGGGGCAGGACGCGCTCGCGCCGTCGCAGACCTCGGTCGCGTCGCACTCGCCGGCCGCCGGCCGGCAGGGCGACCCCGCCGCGGCGATCGCGTCGTCCGGGCAATCGGCGGAGCTCCCCGTGCAGGCCTCGGCGACGTCGCAATCCCCTGCGGCGATCCGGCAGAGCGTGGCCGGCGGCGAGAGCTCGTCCGCGGGGCAGGCCCCGCTCACGCCGTCGCAGGTCTCGGCCGAGTCACAGGCGCCTGCGGCGGCGCGGCACGTCGTGCCCGCCGCGAAGGGCGCGCAGGTGCCGTCCTCCGCCGCGCCGGCCTCCTTGCTGCATGCCTGGCAATCGGTCGGATCGCCGTCCCCGCAGGCGGAGTCGCAGCAGACGCCGTCCACGCAATGGCCGCTCGCGCACTCGCCGCCGGTGCCGCACGGGCTGCCGAGCCCCGCGCCCCCGCCGAGGCCGCCGAACGCGACGCCCCAGTAGGTGCCGCCGTAGATCGGCGTGACGGACCCGGCCGCGACATCGATGGTGTAGACGCCCCCCTGCTCGCGGACGCCGTACAGGGCCCCCAGCGAGTCGAAGGCGAGGTCCTTGAACCAGGTGCCCCCCACGCCGGGGAAGAGGTCCGCGAGGTGGGTCGCCTGGCCAGTCACGGCGTCGATCTGGAAGAGCCCGACTCCGCCGATATCGGTGCCGTAGATCTGCCCGCTCGCATCGAATGCGAACGTGGTGAGCTGGTCCAGCGTGCTGCCCGTGACCGCCGCGATCTGGGTGACCTGCCCGGTGGCCTTGTCGATGGTGAAGAGGTTGTTGTCGTTCGCGCCGTAGAGCGCGTCCGTGAGGGGGTGGACGTGGACGGCCCGGAAGTTCCAGTTCTGCCCGGTGGGCCCGACGACGGTGCCCTGGCCCGTGGCCGGGTCGATCAGGAACAGGCGATCGGGGCTCGCGTCGTTGTAGCCGTCGATGCTGTAGATCATGCCCGACGCCTCGATCGCGAGCCCGCCGAAGAGGGCCTCCTGGCCGGTGATGGTGACCGAGGAGAGCGTCACGCCCGTGGCCTTGTCCAGCGTGAGCAGCGCGCCCCCGACGCCATAGGTGGAGAGCGCGTACATGGTCTCGACCGCGCCGGCGGCCGCGGGGACGAGGGCCGCGGCGAGGGCGGCGGCGGCGCAGGCGAGGGGGCGACATCGGCGATGCATGAGACCTCCGGAGGCGCGACGCGGGCGCGCCGGGGCGCATCATCGACGCGCCCGGCGCCCGCGTCAATGCGACGATGATGCGTCGCGTCCCCGCCTTGTCCGATCGGAGGAGCGCATCCCGCGCACGTGCTCGGCGACTCATTCCGTGCGCGCAACCCTCGCTCGAAGGTATAGGGTGGTCTGTCTCCGTGGATCACTCCGGATCCATTCTCTCGCAGCTCGCCGCGCTCGCGCGCGTTCTCTCCGCGCTCGCGCTGCGCCGGGCCGCGCCGGTCGCGGCACCGCTCTACTTCGGCCTGTTCCTCGTCGGCTCGGTGCTCTTCGGCCCCAGCGGCCTGCGCGCCGCCGACGTCACGCGCGCCGCCATCGGCTCGCCGCCCGTCGCCGTCGCCCTCTTCGCGGCCTGGCTCCTCTTCACGGCCCCGGCCGCGCGCGCCGTCCTCGATCTCCCGTCGACCTTTCTCCTGCGCGCGCTCCCCGTCCCGAGGTGGCAGTTCGTCCTCGTGACCGGCGCCCACCTGGCCCTCCTCGAGCTCCCGTGGATCGCCCTCTGGGCCCGCGGCGACGGGCCGCTCGCCGCCCTCGCCGCGGGCGCGACCGCCGCCGGCGCGCACGGGCTCCTCGTCGCGCGCTCGGCCCGCCCGCGCGACCTCGCCGCCGCGGCCCTCCTCCTCGCCGCCGCCGCGCGCCCCGGCGTGCTTCACCTGTCCGTGATCGCGTGCGCGGCCGCGCCCGCCGGTGTCGCCGCCGGCTGGCTGCGCGCCCCCGAGCGCTCCACGCGCCGGCGCAGCCTCCGGATGCCTTCCTCCCCGCCCGCCGCCCTCGCGGCGGCGCACCTCATCGCCATCACCAGGACCGAATCCGCCGCCCTCCTCCGCGCGGTGCTCCTCGCCGCGCTCGGCGGCCTCGCCGCGCCCCTCGCGGCCCGCGGCCACGATCTCACCGCGCCCGCCTCCATCAGCGCCCTCTCGCTGGGCATCGCCGCCTGGACGCTCTCCCTCGCCGGCGGAGGAATCGCCGCCGCCGCCCTCCGCGCCGAGCGCGCGAAGGCGTGGCTGCTCGATTCCACCGGCGCAGGCGGGGCGCTCCGCGTCCTCGCCGCCTCCGGCGCCGCCGCGGCCGCCTGCGCCGCGCTCGGCCTGATTCACGGCGCCGTCGCGACCGCCGGCCTCGGCGCGGGGCCCCTTCTCGCGGCCCGGCTCTCTCTCCATACCGCCGCGCTCGGCGCCGCCGTCGGGGTCCTCGCCGCCTGGCAATCCCGCCGCGCCGCCGCCGACGGCGCCCGCCGCGGCGGCCGCGACCTCGCCCGCCGCGCCGCCGCCGCCGGCCTCTCCATCGCCGCCATTGCGGCGCTCGGCGAGCCGGCCGTCGCGCTCATCGCGCTCGCCGCGCTCGCGCTCGCCGCCTCCTCCTCGCGCCGCGCCGCCGCGCTCCCCGCGCCGCGCCGCGCGCGCACCCCCAATGGATCCACCAAACAATGAGCCTCCTCCTCAAGGACCTGAAAAAACGCTTCGGCGGCCGCGAGGTCCTCCGCGGCGCGACCCTCGACGCCGCCCGCGGCGACCGCGTCGCATTGCTCGGCCCGAACGGCACCGGCAAATCGACGCTCCTCGCCATCGTCGCGGGCCTCATCGAGCCCGACGCCGGCGAGGTCCTCCTCGACGGCATCTCCCTCCTCGGCCGCGAGGTCCGCGCCCGTGCCCGCCTGGGTTACGTCCCCGAGTCCGCCGACGCCCCGCCGCACCTCACCGTCGCCGAGCTCCTCGCTTTGGTCGCCGCCCTCAAGCGCGCCCCCTCACCACCCCCGGACCTCCTCGACCACCTCGGGATCCCGCCGCTCCTCGATCAGCTCCTGGGCAGCCTCTCCCTCGGCCAGCGCCGCCGCGCCTGCCTCGCCGCCGCCCTCGTCGGCGACCCCGCCCTCCTCGTCCTCGACGAGCCCACCAATGGCCTCGACCCCCCCGGCACGGCCGCCCTCTCGACCCTGATCCGCGCCCGCGCCGCCTCCGGATCCATGGCCCTCATAGCGACCCACGACCTGGCCTTCGTCGATTCGATCGAAGCCCGCCGGACAACCCTCACCGACGGCCGCATCAACGATTAGCTCTTCAAACCCTCTCCCGTGCCCGCCCCGGCCGCGGCGCCGCCGAAGCCCCGCTCCACCCACTCCGCTCAAAATGACGAGTTCGGCTCCTTCAAAAAAGCGATCTCCTCCTCCGTCGAGACCCGCCCGAGCACCTCGTTCCGGTGCGGGAACCTCCCGAACCGCTCGATGATCTCCAGGTGTCGCACCGCGAATGGCACGGCCGGCCCGAGCGCCTCGCGCGTCGCCCCCGAGGTCTCCTCCGCCAGCCGCTCGAACAGCGCCACGCACCGCCGCTGGTGCCCGACGTCCTCGGAGTGCATCAGCGGCATGTACAGGAACCACCGCTCCGCCGCCCCGAGCTCCCGATCCAGGCCCCGATCCAGTGCCTCCAGGCACGCCGCCAGCGCTTGCGGATCCCCCGCGAATGCTCCCGGCGTCCCCCGCCGCACGTTCCGCGCGATCTGGTCCAGGAGCACGATGAACGCCACGGTCCCCCGCGGCGTCGCCTTCCACCCCTCGAGCTCCCCGCGCAGCGCCCGATCGAACTCCGCCCCGAACTGCTCCCGCAGCTCCGCGTCCAGCGCGTCGCTCTTCTTGAACCACATCGCCCGGTTCGCCATGGGATCCCCGCCCGGCTCGCCGAACCATACCCGCAGCAGCCTCTCGTAGGGCGGATCGCTCGCCGCCGCCGTTCCCGTTTCCGCTTCCGTTGCCGTTCCCGTGGCCGCCGCCGTTCCCGTGGCCGCCGCCGTTCCCGTGGCCGCCG
>CAYQYG010000045.1:0-31179 GCA_964421485.1 uncultured Polyangiaceae bacterium
GCCGGCGCGCCCGCAGCCGTACGCGCCGAGCGCCGGCGCGCCCCGCCTCGGCGCGGAGCCGCGCCCGGCGGCCCCTCGCGCGGTCGACAATCGGGGCTCCGGGTCGCCATCGGCGCCCAGGCCCTCCACCCGCGCGGTCGAGCTCGACGAGGACGCGCTCGAGGAGGTCGAGTTCTTCGCGCAGCAGTCGATGTTCGACGAGGCGCGCAGCCTCCTCGAGGAGCAGCTCACCCGGCTGCCGAACCACCCGCTCCTCCTGGAGCGGCTGCGCGAGGTCGAGGCGCTCGCCGCGCAGGCCCGCGTCGCCGCGGACCACAAGAGCGGCACGCGCGTGGTCCCCCGGCAGGACGATTACATATCCGAGGACCGCGCCTACGACATCGCGGCCGCGCTCGATTCGATCGACAACCTGGAGCTGGCGCCCGACGCGCAGGCGCCCGCCGCGATGGGCGACGACCAGCAGGTCAGCGTCGAGGACGTCTTCAAGCAGTTCAAGGCCGGGGTGGCGGCGCAGATCTCGCCGTCCGACGCGGCGACCCATTACGATCTGGGGCTGGCCTACAAGGAGATGGCGCTGTACCCCGACGCGATCTCCGAGTTCGAGCTGGCGTCACGGGATCCCGGGCGCGAGTGCGTCTGCCAGTCGATGATCGGCGTCATCCACCTCCAGATGGGCAACATCGAGGGCGCCATCGACGCGTTCATTCGCGGCCTGCACGCGTCGCAGAAGACCGTGGAGCAGGAGCTCGCGCTCCTCTACGAGATCGCGAGCGCGTACGAGATGCGGGGCGTCCCGGACCAGGCATTGTATTATTTCCAGCGCGTCGCCCGGTTGAGCCCGAGCTACAACGACCCGCGCGGCACGGTGGCCGACCGTATTCGCCGGCTGGAGGTGCCGAAGCCGGCCGCGCGGGCGGTGGGGGCCGAGATGCTGGGGGGCGACGATTTCGACGCGGCGTTCGACGATCTGCTGAGCGGCGCGAAGCTGCCCTGACGGCGCGCCGCGCCGAGCTGGACGGCGGCGGCGCTGGCCGCCCGGCGCACGCCCCGGCGCGGCGCCGGGGGTGAGCTGTCATTGACGATGAATTGAACGGGAGGGGGGCCGGAGCCCGGCGCTCCGGCGGGTCAGGTCGGGTTCTCGTTCACGATCCCCGAGATGCTGGGCCCCGAGTAGAAATCCTTCACCCGGATCATGTCGGCCTTGGCCACCGCGAACGCCACCGCCGCCCCCGCCGCGTTGCTCGTCGCGTTGCTCTGCTGCCCCGCCACCTCGTCGCCGGTCGCCGGATCGAACCCGCTCACGCTCCCGTTCGCCTTCACGCCCCCGAACCACCCCGTCTTCAGGTACCCGTTGCCCATGACGTAGAGCCAGTTCGAGTTGCTCGGCGTCCCGTCCGGCCACCCCGCGCGATTGCGCGGATCCTTCGGCGTGTCCCCGTGCACCGTGATCACCACGCTGTCCGACAGCTTCCGGTTCGCGCACGTCTTGTCGTCCACCGCCGCCAGATCGTTCATGAACTCGTCGAAGTACCTCCCGAGCGCGGCCACCGTCGACTGCACGTTCGCCATGTTCTGGAACGCCCCGTGGGGATCGTCCCGCATCGCCGGCATGATCACGCTCTGCGTCAGGTTCAGCGAGAACGCCCGCGCCGTCGTGATCAGCGCCCGCCCGATCTCCGACAGCCTCGTCGGCGTCCCCCCGTCGATCCCATACCTCGCGAGATCCTCCGCGCTCGGCGCCAGGAGCGCCGCCAGGTTCGTCCCCAGGATGTTCGCGCTCGACTTCCCGGTCCGGAGCGGCCGCGCCCACGTCGGCCGCCCTGCCGCCTTCACGAGGCCCGTGTACGCCTTGTAATAGGCCTCGAACAGCGCCGCGTCCTCCGTCGCCTGGAGCGTCAGCCGGGACGCCGCGCTGTTGAACAGCTCCACCATGCCGTCCGCATTGCCCACCGTCGCCACCTGCGGCGCCCCGGGCGCTGTCCCGAAGCTCACCGGATCGATCGCGATCACGGGCAGCAGCGACGGCGTCGCCCGCTGGATCGCCGCCACCGTGGCCAGCATCGAATTGCCGCCGCCCACCTGCGCCGCCGACGTGGGCGTCGGCGTGTGCGTCTGGTTCGTGCCGGCCATGAAGCCCGTCATGCGCTTCGTCTTGCCCAGCGCCTGCCACGGCGACTCCGGCGCGAACACCCACGGCCTGTCCGTGTCCGTCGCGTCGACCGCCTGGCCGTTCGCGTGGAACGCGAAGCCATCGTTCCCGGCCTTCGCCACCTCCACGTGCGGCCAGAGCAGCTGGAACCACGCGAAGCCGCCGTCGCCGGCCACGAGGTGCACCGACCGGTTCGTCAGCGAGCACGACGCGTCCTCGGCCATCGCGCTGCCGCCGCTGTCCGAGATCACGTCCAGCACCTTCGCCTGATCGAGCGCCAGCGCCGCGCCGGCGGCCGTGGTCCACCGGAGGAAGCTCCTGCGAGACCTGCCCTGAAGGTTCTTGATATCGACCATGGCTCCCTCCGTCACTCGCACTGGTGCGCAGCCGCCAGCAGGGTGGCCACTGCAATATGCTTGCCCTTGTCCAGGGTCGACGCCGAATGCACCATGCTGTTGCAGATCGCCATGTGCTCCGGCGTCGCGGGGCGACCGATGAGGCAGGTCACCGCGTCCTCGTTGCACTGGGCGTTCGCGTCGAACATCTCCGGCCCCGCGCCGTCCATCTGGCACTGCGGGGCGGCGCTCAGGTTCGCGATGATCTCCGGCGCGGCCTGCACGAAGATGTCGAAGAGCTTCGCGGCGCCGGCCGCGCTCCAGACGATCGTCTCGCCCACGCGGGCGTCGTAGTTCGGCGCGCCGAGCGCCCCGCCGCCGCTCTTGTAGAGCTGCCCCGCGCTCGGCGGATCGCTCGTCGCGTCGATGTCCACGCCGAAGCCCTCGAGGATGTTGCGCAGGGCGCCGACCTGCACCTTCTGGCAGGAGTGGAGCCGCGTCCGGATCTCCGGCGGGCCCTCCTCCTGGCGCTGGGCCAGGATCTCGAACGCGTCCTTGGCGCCGTCCGCGCCGAGGTCGCTCATGTGATCGTACGTGTTGTCCTCGCCGCCGGCGTAGGCGCCCGGCCGCTCGGCCTCGTCCTTCGTCGGATCGTCCTCGGTCGAGTCGCCGTCTCCGGGGAGGAGCGTCCCGGTGGGGTCGCCGGCGCAGCCGCCTGCGGTCCACGCGGAGAGCGCGACGAGGAGGGCGAGCACCGCTCCGCTCTGCTGGGAAAGGCTCGTTTTCATCGTTCGTCTCCTTCGCTCCCTAGAACTTGACGAAATCGTCGCTCTTCATGATCGAGCGGAGGGTCTCTTTCCAGCTCTTCCCGTTGCTATTGAAGGCGTCCACGTAGGGCTGGATGACCTCCAGCGGCACCGTCGCGAGGTCGCTCACGATGTCCTCCTTCGACATCGCGAAGTTCCACGCCCGGGCGACCGCGCACTCGGTGACGTCCGGATCGGCCGCGATCGCCTGGCCCAGGCCCGTCATGTCATCGACCTCGACGCCGAGGCGCCACGCGAGCTTCTCGCCGGGCATGAGCCAGTGCTCGAGCTCCGTGGCGATCGCGTCGGGCGTGGTCGGCGTCAGCACCTGGAACGAGTCGCTCCACATCCCGTTCTCGTCGAATTGCCCGAAGAGCGGGGCGAAGTGGTTCATCGTCGTGTGGCAGTTCGCGCAGATGACCGACGACGTGTCCCGGAAGTCGACCGGCTCGGTCGCGATCGACTCGAAGCTCCACGGCGACACGTACTCGGCGCCGTTCATCTCCACCGGCGTGTCGGAGTACTCGGCGGGGAACTTCGTGCAGACGAAGACCTCCTGGACCCAGCGCACGCGGCGGAACGCCATGTTGCCGTAGAACTGGTGCATCACGCCGGGGTTCGTCAGGACGCCGACGTTCGCGGGCACGTTGTTGTTGCACTCGCCGTCGACGAACGCGCGCGCGGCCTCGTCATAGGACGGGCAGGTGTTGCTGGTCGCGGTGAAGAGGTCGGTGTAGGGCCGGTCCTCGACCACGATCCGCGCGGCGAGCACGGGCGCGGTGTCGCGGCTCGGCCTGTCGCCGTCCGCGGCGCCGCCCTGGTGCATCACGTCGCGCCACCACTTGATCATCCGCTCCTGGAAGCGGACGTCCTCGAACATCGCGTCGAGCTCCTCCTCGTACGCCGCCTTCTTGTCTTCCACGTTCGGCGCGTTCTGCACCTTCCTGATCTGCGAGAGCGTCGGCAGCGCGTTCACGAGCTTGAGGGAGGCCGTGCGGAGCGCCTCGTTGTAATCGATCTGGCGATCGTCGAGCGCCGTGTGCTCGGGCTCGTTCGTGCCGCTGTTCGAGCCTGTTCCGGAGCCGTTGGAGGAGCCGCTCCCCTCGAGATCGCCGGGGTCGTCCGACGAGCAGCCGGCCCAGAGGGCCGCCGCCGCCGCCAGAGCCACGAGCATCGGAGTCGTTCTCATGGACCGCCTCGCATTCCTTTCCATCATTGCTGCTCCGCCGAGATCCAGATCGATGTGGACTGCCGGAAGGCGTTGAATGCGTTCGCGTCGCCGCCGAACTTGAACGGGTGCGCCGCGTTGCCGCCGGGGTCCGTGGTGATGAAGAGCTGGCTGGCCGGCGGGTCCGCGGGGCTCACGCGGTTCTTCACCTGCGCGCACGCGATCGCCGGGTTCGCCTGGAGCTCCGACATGTCGACCGCCGCCGTGGCCTGGCCGTTGTTGCCGCCGTGGCACCCGAAGCAGCTCTGCTGCAGGAGGTCCTGCGCGCTGGCGTTGAACGAGTCGAGCGCGGCGCAGCCGCCGTCGCCGGGGCCGAGGCCGCCCGTGCCGCCCTGGGCCGAGAGGACCTCGATCACCTCGAAGGCGACGGAGAGCTTCGCGCCGTTCTGCCAGTTCGTGAGCACGAGGAGCCCCGGACCGAGCGGCTGGGACTCGCCGATCTCGACGGTCTGCTCGACGTTCGAGAAGCTGTCGGTGGGATCCGGGTCCGCCTCGAGGCCCTTCGGATAGACCACGAAGAGCGGGTGAATGAAATGCAGGCCCCGATCCGTGGTCCCGTGGATCTGCAGATCGGTGAGCTGGAGCAGCTGGTCCGTGAGCAGGTCGGCGTTGAACGTGATCGCCAGCCCGGCGAAGCCCTCGCCGAGATCGTCCAGGTAGACCGCGTTGAAGCCGAGGATGGGCGTGACGGGCTCGATGGAGGGGCCGAGCGGCTCCTCGCCGTCGACGATCCCGCGCGCCTCCTCCTCGAGCCACTCGCGGACGCGCGGGAGCAGCGTGTCCTTGAGGCTCTCCGAGTCGAGGTTCGTGCCGTTGTGGCCCCCGCCGGCCACCGCGTGCGTGAGCAGCGCGCTCTCGGCCGGATCCTTGGTGATGATGCCGGGCCAGCTCGAGATCGTCTGATAGACGTCCGGCCCGGCGAGGAAGGGCGTGTCCGCGATCCCGCCCACGTCATGGCAGCTCCCGCAGGCGGCGACGAGGTCCGGCTGCAGCGCGGCGAAGAGCTCCTGGCCCTTGTTCGGCGCGGGGTTCGTGCCAGCGCCGCTGCTCGTGCCGCCGTCGAGCGGGGGCGGCTCCTCGCTGGTGCAGGCTCCGAAGGCGCCCAGCGCGAGCGCGAGCCCGAGGAGGGCGCTCAGCGCAGCATTCGATCGAGGATGGTGAGGCTGTCCCATGATGCCGCAATGCTCTGCCGGTGCCGGAAAGGCCCCAGGTCCCGATTCCGCTGTTGCACGGGCCGGGCCAGCCGCCCGCGCATGGAGGCGCCCCCCCGGACGCAGCAGGGCAGCGTGAATCGAGGGTTGCCTACATCGTCCGACATGAATAGGCCCTCGCCGGTGGATCGTCGTTTACCCGGGTGATGGATCCATGGATACCCGGTGGACCAGGGGGGACACGCGCGCCGGAAATTGGTCCCATCGAGTCGAGCTCGGGTACCGGGAGCGAATGCGACGAACCCTTCTGCCCGCCCTCCTCCTCTCCCTCCTCGCCAGCGGCTGCGGCCACGCGGCCCACACGGCGCAGGCGGATCATTCGGCCCACGCTGCGGCGCGCGCCCATCGCGAGGCGCCCGCGGCCAGCGAGGACGCGGCCTCGCCGGAAGGTGACGAGGCCGCGGCCGGCGCCGCCTCGGGCGACGAGGCCGCGCCCGCGCGGGTCCCGGGGGATTTCGTGGCGTACCGCTTCTCCGGCAGCTTCCGGAAGGCGCCGGTCACGCTCACGCAGCGGGTCGTCGCGCGCGAGGGCACGGCGCTCGTCATCGACCTGACGCTCGAGTCGGGCGGCGAGGCGGAGGCGCTGCGCGTGCGCATGAGCGACGCGGAGGAGCGCCGCGGCGAGGTGCTGAGCGCGGCGCGCGTCGACAAGGACGGCCGCGAGCGGCCCGCCGACATCGCCGCGTACGAGGCGCTCATGGCGAAGACCGCGCTGGCGGCCGACGAGAACGAGGCCGAGCTCGGCGCGGAGGACGTGACCGTCGACGTCGGCGGCGCGCCGCTCCCGTGCCGGAAGGTGAGCTACCGCGTGCGCGTCGGGAAGAGCGTCGCGACGATGAAGACGATCCAGAGCGACGCGTTCGCCTGGGGCGATGTGGGCGGCGAGATCACGGCCGAGGACGGGCGCGTGCTCTACCGCGCCGAGGTGATCGGGGTCGGCCACGAGGGCGGCGCCGCGCCGAAGGCCGCCGAGGCGCCCAGGGGCGCGGTCGCGACGTCCGACTACGACGAGTGACCCGCGGGGCGCCGCGTGTCCGTTTCCAGGGCCCGCGGGGGTTTGCTAGGATGATCGGGTGACGGGCCAGACGAGCAACGAGGCGGGGGGTGGGCCGCTCGCGCCGGCGGCCAAGGACGTCGGACCGGATCGCGCAAACCCCATGATCGGCGCGGGCGTGACGCTGCTGGGCATCTTCCTGATGGGGGTCGGCGGCGCGCGGGGCGCCCATTACCTGTTCGATTTCGGCGTGCTGACGGCCGTGCTGGGCGCGATCCTCTTCGTGCTCTTCGTGGCCGCGGCGGCCATGAAGCAGCGGCGGTCGGGGCCGGGCGCGAAGGAGCCGCCGGGGGGCTGAGCCGCAGAGGACGCGGGGCTCAGCCCCGATCCGCGGCGGTCGGGGCGGAGGCGTCCGCCTCGCCGGCCAGGAACGGGATGACGTCGGCGCGCGGGACGCCGAGCTCGTCGGCGATGCGCTCGATCTCGGCCTGCTCGGCGGCCGTGGGGGCGCCGTCCGAGGCCGCGAGGCGCACGAGCAGGCGGATGACGTGGGCCCGCTCCTCTGCGTTGCAGAGGGCCTTGAGCTCGCGGTAGCAGCGGTCGACCTCGGCTTCCTGGAGCGAGGGGATCTTGCCGCGCAGGGCGGTGAAGACGGCCTCGACGCCGCTCGGATCGAGGCCCTCGACGTGCGCGAGCAGGGCGCGGAGCGTCTCCTCCTCCTTGTCCGAGAAGCGGCCGTCGACCGTCGCCACCTTGCCGAGCAGGACCACGACGATCGCGATGTACCGGAGGACGACGGCCTCGTCGTCGGGGAGCGCCGAACGCAGCTCCCGGAGGAGCGCCTGAAGGTTCGGGAAGGAGCTCCCCTGCTGGAAGCCTAGCCAGGCCAGGAGACCCACGAGCCGAAGCTAGCAGATCCACCGCGCGGGTGTCATCGACGGGCGAAGGTGGGGGGAGGTGCCCCGGAACCAGCGCTCGGAGCGCCCGCCCCCTCGCCGGAGGAGGAGACGGACGCGAGCGCGGGAGCGCGGCTTACTCGTCGCCGCCCTCGGCGATCCAGTCGTCGACCGGATCGTCGGACTTCGGCGTCTTCAGGATCGAGCCGTCGGGCCCGTCCTTGCGGACGACCAGCGTGCGGCGGGTCGTCGTGTCGGGGCTCTCGCGCGCGACCACGGTGATCACGTTCACGCCGGGGCGCAGCGGGGCCTCGAACTGGATGTCGGCCTTCTTCTGATCGGCGCCGTCGCGGTTCGAGCGGTAGTAGAGCTTCCGCGAGCCGACGAAGATGAACATGTCGAGCAGGCGCTCGCCGTCGTGCGCGACGCCGCTGATCTTCACGGTGTCGCCGCGCGTCGCCATCTCGGCGGCCGCGATCTCGAGGGTCGGCGGGGCGTGCGAGTAGATCTCGTCGAACGAGACCTGCGCGGCCGGCGCGCCGCCGAGGCTGACCTCGCGCTCGGGCACGAACGCGAAGCGGCTGCCGCCGAGGCCGACCTTGAGGAAGCCCGGCGCCTGGCCGAGGACCTTCACGGCCGCGCCGGCCGCGAGGCGGCCGAAGCCGCGCGCGCTCGCCTCGGGCGAGGGCAGGAGCGTCGCGCCGCTCGGGCCGACCTTCGCCGCGCCGCCGCTGCCCTGCGCGATCGCCGCCGGGGCCACGATCGGGATCTTCACCTTCTCGCTCGCGGACTCGCGCAGGTCGCGGTCGCTGACCGAGAGCGAGAGCGTCGCCTCGGCGTCGGCGAGCTGGCGCTCGACGTCGAACGTGAAGACGACCTTCCGCACGTCGCCCGGGGCCATGTTGGAGATGTCGAAGCGGCCCGCGTGCAGGAAGAGGCCGTCGCCCGAGAGGTTCGCGATGTTCGCCTGCGTGTCGAACGAGCGGCCCTTGCCGACGTTCTTCACGGTCAGGTACATGCTGACCTTCTCGCCCTTCTGCACGAGGCCGTCGCCGTTGCCCTCGCGGTCGTCGGCGATCTGGTACGAGTACTGGAAGAGCGGGCGATCGAGCGCGCGCACGATCGGCCGGATCTCGACCGGCGGGGGCTCCGAGGCGATGCCCTCGGCCTCGAGCTTCACCTTGAGGCCGTCGCTCCGGGCGAGCGCGTCCATCGGGATCTTGCAGACGCGCTTCGCGTTCGCGGACTTCGGCTTGGTCGTGCCCACCCTGCGCCCCTCGATGTCGCACCAGCCGAGCGGCGCCTTCACGGTCCGCGACTGGCCCGGGCCGAGCTTGCCGAAGATGAGCTCCTTCTGGTTGAAGTAGGGGTTGTCGCTCTCGGTCGTGCCGCGCAGCCGGTAGATGGGCTGCTTGCCGTTGTTCTTGATCGAGACGCGGAGCTCCATCGGCTGGCCCGCGGTGACCTCGGCGCTCGGGCGATCGGTCTCGAGCTTGACCTCGAGCTCGGGGGCCACGGCGGAGGCCGCCTCGTCGGCGGGCGGGGCGGACCAGTCGACGCCGAGCTTCGAGAGCTCCGCGGCGACCTTGTGGAGCTCCTCGCGGCCGACCTGCTCGATGTACTCGTGCGCGGCGCGGATCTGCTCGAGCCGCGGCGTCCTCGGCGGCAGCCTCGAGACGAGGTCGCGGGAGAAGCGGATCGGGAAGTCGAGCGCGAAGTCGTCGTCGACGTCGCTGCCGCGATCGCGCATCGCCTCGCGCTCGGCGCTCGTGAGCTGGTAGCGGACGACCTCGCTCGGCTTGGCGGCGGCCGCCGCGCGGGCGTTGGAGAGGTGCGCCGAGAGGTCCCGCTCGCGGAGGCCGTCCTTCTGGACCGTGAGGTCCATCTCGAGCTCGTCGACGGTCATCGGGTCGAGCTCGATGTCCGGCGTCACGCCGACGCCCTGGATCGAGACGTCGCCGGGCGTGAGGTACTGCGCGATGGTCAGCTTGAGCGCCGCCTTCTCGGCCGTGACGTCGGGGAAGACGAGCTGGACGCTGCCCTTGCCGAACGTGGTGGAGCCCACGATCACTGCGCGGTCGTTGTTCTTGAGCGCGCCGGCGACGATCTCGCTGGCGCTCGCGCTGTTGCCGCTGACGAGCACGGCGATCGGATAGGGCGGCTCCGTGCCCGGGGCCTTGGCGCGCTTCTCCTCGCGGCCCTCGGAGGCGCCGACCGTGGAGACGATGACGCCGTCGGTCAGGAACTTGTCGGCGATCCGGGCCGCCTGCTCGAGCAGGCCGCCGGGGTTGCCGCGGAGGTCGAGCACGAGCCCCTTGATCGGGCCCCGCTGGCGCATGTCGTCGAGCGCCGCCTCGAGCTCGGCGAAGGACGTCGCCTGGAACGTCTTCAGCCGGATGTAGCCGATGCCGCCGTCGAGGGAGCGCGCCTCGACCGACCTGACCTTGATGACCTCGCGGGTGAGCTCGAAGCTCCTGGGCTGCTGCCAGCCGCCGTCGCCCTCGCGCGTGACCCACACGGTGACGCTGGTCCCCGGCTCGCCGCGCAGCCGGCGCACGGCGTCGTCGAGCGGCATGTTGAGCGTCGACTCGTTGTTGATCTTGACGATCCGGTCGAAGCGCTTGATCCCGGCGCGGCCCGCGGGGGTGTCGGGCATCGGGTTCATGACCGTGAGCATCTGGTCGCGGATCGAGATCACGATCCCGAGGCCGCCGAACGCGCCCGATGTGGAGACGTTCATCTCCTTGTAGGCCTCGGGCGACAGGAAGACCGAGTGCGGGTCGAGCGTGTGCAGCATGCCGTTGCACGCCGCGTACTCCACGTCCCGGAGGTCGACCTCGGAGCCGCGCAGGTTCTTCTGGAGGAACGAGAAGACCTCGCGGAGGCGCGCGGAGACGTCCCAGGGGCCCTGGATGTTGTCGATCCGGAACTTCTTCTCGTTCGTCTCGACGCGGACGGTGACCTCGTTCGGGTCCTCGTTGAGGACGATCACCTGGGCGACGTCGCGCTGGACGTAGTTCAGCGCGGAGAGGAGCATCTCCTTGGGCCTCACGCGATCCGGGTCGACGTACTTGTCCCGGATCATCTTGAGCGTCTCGTTCACCGCCTCGAGGCGGGTGAGGTCGTAGGGCGCCTTCGCCGCCGGCCCCGTGACCGCGAGCGCGGGCTCGAAGCCGCGCCAGAGGCCCCCTGGGCCGAACTGGAGCGCGAAATACGCGGCGATCGTGAAGGCTCCGAAGAGCGCGAGGACCTTGCCGGCCCGCTCGAGGAATCGGTGGGGCATACGGCGATCGAGTATAGGCGCCGGTCACCCCGCGTCGACCTCGACCTTGCCTCAGCCGTTCACTCGGGATCCTTCGCCGCCGCCTTGCCGGGGGTCTGCTTCCCGGGCGGCGCGTCGCCTTCCCTCATGCCGCGCTTGAAATTCCGGATGCCCTCGCCGAGGCCCTTGCCGATCTCCGCGATGCGGCCCGCGCCGAACAGGAGCAGTACGACGGCGACGATGAGGATGATCTCGAACGCTCCGAGGTTGCCCATGATCACCCTCCGTGACGCCGGACCGCGCGCGCGGCGGCGTGCTCCACACGTATCACCGCGCCGTGGGGCGGGCCAGAGGCGGCCGGGGCCGCGTGATCCCTGCGCGTCAGGCCTCCGGCGAGCGCACCGAGAGCTCGATCCGCCAGCGCTCGCCCGGCTTCTGCGGCTGGCTCGGTATGGCCTCCAGGAGCAGCGTCCCGATCTCCGTGATGGACGCGCGCAGCCGCACGGGCACCACGTCGCCCTCCCGCCGCCCCTCGGCGGGCAGGGTGATCTCGATGGGTGACAGCTCCTCGAGCTCCCCGGCGTTCCAGCTCTCGAGCTCGTCGCCCGCGTGGTCCTCGCGGCGCACCGATGAGCCGAAGAAGCGGAATCGCACCGGCTCGCCCACGACCACGCCGAGCTCCTGCGGGGGCAGCTTCGCCTCGGTGCCCTCCTCCATGCCGAACGGGGCGAGGCAGAGCGCCGTGATCGGCGGCTCCAGGCCCGGGACCGCGGGCACCGCGCTCTCCACGCCGACGTAATAGGCGCGGGCCGTCCCGCCGCGGATCCGGAGCCCGCGGCCCCGGCGCACGAGGCCGTACGCGGCGGCCCCTCGCGCGACGGCCAGATCCAGGTCCGCGGACGGCAACACCCGCGCGGGCGGGGCGCCGTCGGCCTCCAGCCACGAGCTCAGCGTCGAGAGCAGGCGCTCGCGCAATGGATCGCCCTTCATGACGCCGCCGTTGAAGAGCACCGCGGTCGGGTGCAGGAGCGCGCCTCCCTGCACCGAGCCGGCGCGCGGCGTGAACCCCTCGAGCTTCGCCGTCGCGTCGGCCTGCCGGCCCAGGAAGGCCGCGAGGTGGCGGGTCACGGCCGCGTCCTGCGCGTAGGGGAGGCCGAGCTGCGTGAGGCCCGCGCGCGCGCGCGCAGCCGGGCGCGCCGAGGCGGGCACCTCGGGGAAGAAGCCCTCGACCAGGGTCCGCGACAGCTCCTCGCGCGTGAGCTCGGCCCGGAGCGAGCCGCCGAGCAGCTTCGACCCGCGGCCGGGCACCACGATGGGCGCCGCGGCGAGCGAGGCGTCGCCGAGCAGCCGCTCCTTCGCCGCGCGCGCCGCGTGCGTCAGCGCGGTCATCTGCCAGCGGTCGAGCTCCTTGCCCTCGGCCGCGAGCTTCGCCCGCACGACGTGCGCGAGCGCGAGATCCATGTTGTCCCCGCCGAGCAGGATGTGATCGCCGACCGCGATCCGCAGGAGCTCCAGCGAGCCCTCGCGATCGACGGCCGCGATCGCGGAGAAATCCGTCGTCCCGCCGCCCACGTCGACGACCAGCAGCACGTCGCCCGGCCCGAGGTGCTTCCGCCACGCCTCGCCGGCCGCGTCGATCCACGCGTAGACCGCGGCCTGCGGCTCCTCGAGCAGCGTCACGTCCTCGATCCCCGCGGCGACCGCGGCCTCCACGGTCAGGTCGCGCGCGGCCGCGTCGAAGGACGCGGGCACGGTCAGCACCACCTCCTGCTTCGCGAACGCGAGCTCCGGATCGCCCTTCGCGATCGCGTGATCCCAGGCCTCGCCGAGGTGCTCCAGGTAGCGCCACGACGCCTCGACCGGCGAGATCTTCTCCACGTCCTCCGGCGCGCCGACCGGCAGCGTCGGGCCGCGCCGGTCCACGCCGGGGTGGCAGAGCCAGCTCTTCGCGCTCGAGACGAGCCGCGCGGGCGCGTCGATCCCGCGGCCGCGCGCGTGCTCGCCGACCACGAAGCGCCGCTCCGGGTCCCAGGGCAGGGCCTGCGGCCCCTCGCTCTCGACGGGCAGGTAAAGGAACGACGGCAAGAGCGCGCGCGCGTCCACCGTGCCCTGCGCGACGAGCTGCGGCACGCTGAGCACCGAGACGCCCGGAGCGCCCTCCGGCTCGGCCTCCGGCGCCGCGGCGAACGCGAGCGCGCAGTGCGTGGTCCCGAGGTCGATCCCGATCACGTAGCGCGGGCTCACAGCTCCACCTCCGCGGGCGCGATCACGCGCGGATCATGCCCCGCGACGGGCGTCGGCAGCGAGATCTCCTCGGCCCGCCAGCCGTGGTGCCGCAGCACCCCGTTGTACGGCGGCTTCCCGCCCACGTTGCCGGTCAGCTTCACCTCGGCGGGGCTGAACCCTGCGGCGAGCGTCACCTTCGCGCCCTCCTCCTCGGCCCGCACCGGCGCGAGCTTCGCGTGGTCGCGCAGCGCCTTGCGGCACCCCTCGTGGACCGCCCGCGCCGCCGCGCCGACGTCCGCGTCGCTGAACGCCGCGATGTCCTGCTCGAGGAAATCCACGAGCCGCCCCTCGCGCTGCATCAGCGCGAGGAGCTGCAGCGCGGGCTCGACGCTCGGCTTCTGCGGAGCCTCCGCGGCCCTCTCCCTCGCCGCCTTCGCGGGCCTCGCCTCTCCTTCCTCCGCGGCCTCGCCCTCCTTCGCGGCCTTCAAGCGCCGGGCGGGCGGGGCCTCCTCGGGCTCGGCCGCCGGCGGGAGCGCGGGCTCGGCCTCGCGCGTGCGCCATGCGCGGGCAGCGAACGATCCGTCGAAGAGCACACGGAAGAAGCACACCCACGCGAACCAGAGCCTGGTCGCGAGGGAGAGCGTGGATTCGGAGGAGCCAGGGGTGGCAGGCACGGGGGGAGCCTAACGCGACCCCCTCACGACTGCCCAGAGACGGGCGGCCAAACGCCTAGAACGCGGCGCGGACGACGGGGAAGCGGACCTCCTGTCCCTGCTGCACGCCGAACCGGAAGATCTCCTGCCGGGAGTAGAGCGGCCGGAGCTCCACGGCGGGCACGCCGAGCGCGAGGCGGCCCTCGCCGAGGTCGAGGTCGACCAGGCCCCGCGGCACGGGCGCCGGCGTCCGCTCCGCGTGCGCAGCGGGCAGCCTGGGCTTCCTGAGCCTCGGTCCCGCGTCGGTCGTGATCTGGACGGTGCCGCTGCCCTTCGGCAGGGGCGCCTCGCCGGCGGGCTCGTTCTGCATCGGCTCGGTCAGATCGCCCTCGGGCGGCTTGTACGCCGTCGCGTTGAGGGTGACGATCACGGTCGGGATCACGAGGGCCATGCCGCCGGCGAGCATGTAGAGCGGCACCTCCGCGGGGGGCGCGGCGTCCTCGACGAAGTAGCCGCCGACGCCGCCGGCGACCGCGCCGAGCCCGCCGAACACGAGGTACGGCCAGGCCTTCTCGACCCCGATCGCGCCCATCGTGAGCATCACGACCTCGCCGCCGAGCAGCGCGCCGCCGACGATCCCCTTGCCGTCGCCGCTCACCGGGTCGCTCGCCTCCTGCGCCTCGGCGCGCCGCGCGCCGCCTGCCAGCACCGCCGCCGCGACCACCGCGGCGGAGAGCCCGCGCACCACCGTTGCCTTCCGGACCACACAGTTCAAGGGCATCGCGCTTCCTCGATCGATGACGCGGCGCCGGCGCGGCGCCGCCTGCTGCTGCACAAGGTTGCGCGAGCCTACCACGGGATTCACCGCTGCGAACGACCCGCGCTCGAGGGCCCGCTCCGCGGGCCGGCGGCTGCCGAGGGACGGGGGGCGAGCCCTTCGCCGGACCACCCCCGCGTGGTACGCTCGCGCTCGATGACGGCCCCGCCGCCGCGCCGACGCCGCATCGCCGCGGCCCCCTGGATCGCCCTCGGGCTGTGCCTCGGCTGCCAGGCGAGCGGGCCCGGTCCGCGATTGCGCCCGTCCGGGCCCCGGGCGGCCGCCCCCCCGGAGGGCATCGCGAAGACCGCGGCCACGAGCGACGCGCCGGCGACCGAGGGCCGGGCCGCGGCCCCGCGCCGCGCGCGACGCTGCGGGCTCGTCGACGTGCCCCCTCCGCCGCCCGCCCCGCCGCCGGCCGGGTGCAACCCGCCTGCTCCTGCCATTGCCCGCGCCGTCACGGCCAGGCTCGCCCGCGCCTACGAGCCCGAGCGCGTCGGCGGGAAGCCCGTCGTGACCTTCGCTTGCGATGGCCTCGGCCCCGAGATCGCGAGCGCCTTCATCACGATCGATACGGGCTCCGACCTCGATCTCTGGCATGTGACGCGTGAGGCGGAGAGCCGGCGCTATGCGGCGCGCGGCATCCGCTTCGACGATCCCCTGTTCGATCTGCCGCGGGAGCCCGGCGATCCCGATTACCGGGTATCGACGGCGGTGCTCGACCGCTCGACCTTCGAGCCGCGCCTTTCCGAGGTCCGCGCCGCCCTGGCCGCGGAGATCCGCGAGGAGGCTCCCCCCGATGCGCCTCATCGGCCGCGGACCGTCCGGCTATGCGGCAGCACGTATTGGTCCATCGTGCTCGTCGACACCGAGGGGCGGCGGCTCGTGAAGACCATGAACGTCGGGCCTGGCCCTGGTCTGCCCGAGAGCCTCCCCGGCATCCGCATCGCGCAGGAGGGCCTGGCGCCCGTCACGGCGCTGCCGTGGGAGCGCGGAGCTCCCACGGACGACGACCACGCCTTCTTCTCCGCGCGATTCAACGAGAGCATGCCCGCCTTCGACGAGGAGCCGCACGTGATGGCGGGTTTCGTGTCGCTCGCCCGGTATTTCGGCGACGCGGCCATCATCCCGGGGCTGATCGCGAGGCTCACCCCGAGGTCGCCGGCGCGGCGCGAGCTCGCGGCGCGCGATGATGCCCTGGAGGCGCTCGCGCGGATCACGGGCTGGGATGCCCGGCGCGACGAGCAGGGCCGCGCGCGCTCGCCCGAGCTCGCCGCGGCGGCGATCCTCGAGGAGTGCAGCGCGGCCGTGAGCCCGTAGCCGCGACGGGCTGCGAGCGGGCCCTGGCGGGCGGTTCGCCGGCTCTGCGCTTCAGCGGCGCCGCCGGGCCGTGGGCCATTACTGGCTCATCGACCCGGAGCGGGAGACGCTGACGGTGCAGCGGTGGACCCGCGACGGCTATCTGTACGTGCTCGGGGCCCGCCGCGGCGACCGCGTCCGAGCCGAGCCGTTCGAGGCCGTGGAGCTGAACGTCGGCGTGCCCTTCGGCGACGACGGAGAATAGGCCGCAGGCGGCCCGGCTCGACCCGCCGCGCACCGATCATCGACCCGGCGTGCCGGCGGAGCGCCCGCCCCCGGGGCCCCGGCGCGAGCGCTCGATGCAATGGTCGAGCCCCTGGCGCAGGCTGGACAGGGTCGTGACGTCCTGCAGATCGATCCCGAGCGAGACCATCGCCTTTGCCGCGGCCGGCCTGAGCCCCGTGATGATCCCCTCCGCCCCCAGCAGGCGGACGGCACGAACGAGGGAGAGCAAATGTGCCGCGAGCGGCGCGTCCACGTCGCCCGTGCCGGTCAGATCCAGGATCGCGAACCCGGCCCTCTTCTCCACGATCGCGGCGAGCAGGCGGTTCATGATCTCGGCGGCGCGCCGGCTGTCCAGCGCGCCGACGAGGGGCAGGACCAGGACCCGGCTCCAGACCTCGATGATCGGCGCCTCGAGCGCCCGGATGGCCTTGCTCTGCCTCTCGATGACCTCCATCTTCAGGGCGTTGTCCAGGGCGATCGAGGCGAGCTGCGCGAAGGCGACCATCAGCTCTTCGGCCCACTCGGGGAAGACCTTCTGCGGGTCGGCATGAGAGAGCGCGAAGACGCCGATGACCTCGCCGCCTCGTGACAGAGGGACGCCGATGATGCTGTGCGCCGTGCCGCGCTTGATCCGCCCGGCGTTCCTTTGCCATCCGTCGTAGTCGCGGACGACCACGCACTTCCCGGTCTCCCAGACCGTGCCGGTGATCCCTTGACCCAGGTATTCGGGCTGACCCAGATAAGGGACGTACGCGCCGGTGGCGACGCGCACGCGCATGTGCGAGCCGTCCTCGACCCGCATGTGGAGGAATCCATCCGGCGTCGAGAGGAGCTCACCCGCGGTCTTCAGGATCGCCTCGAGCAGGCTGTCGAGATCGAGGTTGCCCATGAGGGCGACCGCCGTCCGGTGCAGCGCTTCCAAATAGCCGCGCTCCCCCTCGGCGCGCGCGAGCTTGCCCTCGAGCGCCTCGACGCGGCGGCGGAGCGCCTCCGCGCCGTCGCTCATCTCCGGCCTCTCCCCTCGTCGAGGCCATAGAATCTCTCCGCGTTCCCGCGCAGCAGCGCGGCGCGGTCGGCGGGGTCGAGCGCGCCGATCAGCTCGCGGTACGTCTGCATGGCGTGCGGGTAGGTGCCTGCGAGGAGGCAGACCGGCCAATCGCCGCCGCAGAGGATGCGCCGCGGTCCGAACAGGGCCAGGACCTCCTCGAATACGGGCCGCACGTCCTCCGCGCCCCAGCCGGGCCCCTTCCCGATCGCCGTGCCGAGGCCGGAGAGCTTCGCGGAGATCTGCGGGTGGGCCGCGAGCGCCTGCATGTCGTCGTGGAAGGTCTGGCGGACCTCGGCCGGCGCGTCCCAGGCGGGCACGCCGGCGAAATGGTCGAGCACCATCCGGAGCTCGGGCACCTGCTGGGCGACCGCCAGGGCGGCCTGCCGGTGCGCGTGCTGCGTGGCCACCACGTCGAAGGGCAGCCCCGCGGCCGCGAGCATGCGGAGCCCCTCGATGACCGCGGGCCGGGCGAGCCAGCCGGGATCGGGCTCCGTGTGGATCAGGTGGCGCACGCCCACGATGCGCCGGTCATGCCGGAGCCGCGCCAGCGCGGCCTCCATGGCGCCCGGATCCGCGAGCGGCATCCAGCCGACCACGCCGCGGATCCAGGGGTGGGCGTCGCAGGCCTCGAGCATCAGCTCCGTGTCCGCCGGGTCATCGGCGGCCTGCACCAGGATGGCGCCGTCGACGCGCGCCGGCTCGAGCTCCGGCTCGATCTCGGAAGGGGTATAGGTGCGGTACAGGATCCCGAGCTCGGGCCCGAGCCACGGGTACTGGACCCGGTCGAGGTCCCAGATGTGAAGGTGGGTGTCGAGGACGGGAGGGCAATGACCGGAAGGATGCTCGTGATGACCAGGCATGGGACCTCATTTCTCGGCAGCGGCTGGCGGCGTCGCGATGACTCATTGCGTGTGGAGCAGCACGTGCAGCGCGTCCTCGGACGCGCTCGTGACCGGGAATTTCACGTCTACCGGTTCTACACCTGGTGAGCGGTCGCACACCAGGAGCTTTTCCCGGTCGCGGGCGCGGTTCGGTCGCGGGCGCGGTTCCGCGCGCGGGCCCTGCCACGGGCCGGGATCGACACAGCGCGCGGCCGGCGGTACAAGGGGCGGCGAGGTGTCCACGCCCACGTCCCCCAGTCCTGCCGGCCGATCGCGCGCGGCGCGCATCGTCGGGATCGATCTGGGCACGACGCACACCGTCGTCGCCTGGGCCGATCCGGCGGCCGGGGAGCGGGCGGGCAGGATCTTCCCCATCCCGCAGCTCGTGACGCCGGCCGAGATCGAGGCGCGGCCGCTCCTGGGCTCGTTCCTCTATGCCCCCGTCGAGGCCGAGCGCGTCGCGGATCCCTTCGGCGATGCGCCGTTCGTGATCGGCGAGCTCGCCCGGCGGCGGGGCGGCGAGGTGCCCGGCCGGCTGGTCGCGTCCTCGAAGAGCTGGCTGTGCCACCCCGGGGTGGACCGGACCGCGCCGATCCTGCCGTGGGGCGCGCCGGAGGAGCTCCCGGATCTGCCGCGGATCTCGCCCCTCACGGCGGCCACGCGGGTGCTCGCGCACGTGCGGCGGACGTGGGACGAGGCATTCCCCGAGCACCCGCTCGCGGCGCAGGACGTGATCCTGACGGTGCCGGCGTCATTCGACGAGGTGGCGCGCGAGCTGACGCTCGAGGCGGCGCGCCGGGCCGGGCTCGCGGTCAGGCTCCTGGAGGAGCCGCAGGCGGCGTTCTACGATTACATGCAGAGCGCCGGCGAGCGCGGCATCGAGGCGCTCGTCGAGCGCGCGGGCGGCGAGGCGCTGGTGCTCGTCTGCGACGTGGGCGGCGGGACGACGGATCTGTCGCTGATCCGGGTGGCGCGCGCGGAGGGCGCGCGACCCTTCGAGGTGTCGCGGGTGGCGGTGGGGCATCACCTCCTGCTCGGCGGGGACAACATGGACCTCGCGCTGGCGCACCTCTGCGAGGGGCGGCTCGTGCAGGAGGGCCGGCTCGATCCCGCGCGATTCGGCCAGCTCGTGCTCGCTTGCAGGGCGGCGAAGGAGCGGCTGCTCGGAGGCGGGGACGGAGACGGAGACGGGGGCGGCGAGATACCCGACGAAATGGCGGTGACGCTCGTCGGATCGGGGTCGCGGCTCGTCGGGGGGACGCTCACGACCCGGCTCGGGCGGGAGGAGACGGAGCGGATCGTGCTCGACGGGTTCTTCCCCGAGACGCCGCGGGACGCGCGGCCGCAGCGGACGCGGAGCGCGCTCGTGGCGTTCGGGCTGCCCTACGAGAAGGACGTGGCCGTCACGCGGCACGTCGCCTGGTTCTTCGCGCGGCACGCGCCGGAGGCGAAGGGGCCCTCGGCGCTGCTCCTGAACGGCGGCGTGTTCCGCGCGCCGCGCATCGCGGAGCGGCTCTCGCGGGCCATCGACGCGTGGGGCGGGCCGCCGCTCGACGTGCTGCCGCACGCGGATCCGGACCTCGCGGTGGCGCGCGGGGCGGTGGCTTATGGGCTGGCGCTCGCGGGCATCGGCGCGCGCATCGAGAGCGGCGCGGCGCGCGGGTATTACGTGGGGCTGGACGCGCCGGGCGCGGGCGGGCGGCGGCGGGCAGCGTGCGTCGTGCCGCGCGGCGCGAAGGAAGGGACGGTGCACGCGGCCGCGGGCAAGACGTTCGCGCTGGTCGTGGGGCGGCCGGTGCGCTTCGACCTCTTCGCGTCGGACGACGCGCGGGTCGATCGGGCGGGGGACGTGGTCGAGATCGATGAGGATCGATTCGAGGCGCTGCCGCCCGTCGCGACGGTGCTCGACGCGGGGGGCGCCGGAGCTCCGCGCGCCATGGCGAAGGGGGCCGAGGTGCGGGTGCAGCTCGAGGGGGAGCTGACCGCGATCGGGACGCTCGACCTCGCGTGCGTGGAGGTGGCGGGCGCGGCTCCGGCTGCGGACACGGGAGCGGGCGCGGGCGCGGCCGCCGGGCGGCGCTTCAGGCTGGCATTCCAGCTCCGCGGAGGCTCGGCGGCCGACACCGGCGAGAGCGCGGAAGCGCGCGCGGGGCGCGGCGGAGCGACGCCGGGGGGGCGGCGCCTCGACGAGGCGCGGGAGGCGATCGAGCGCGTCTTCGGCAAGGGCCGGCCGGACGTCGCCCCGCGCGAGGTGAAGGGCCTCGTGCGCGAGCTCGAGCGGATCCTGGGAGAGCGCAGCTCCTGGAGCGCGGACGTGAACCGCGCGCTCTTCGACACCCTGATCCCGAGCGCGCGGTCGCGCCGCCGGTCGGCGGACCACGAGCGCGTCTTCTGGTCGATCGCCGGGTATTGCCTGCGGCCCGGGTTCGGCGCGCCGGGGGATCCGGCGCGGACCGGGGCCCTCTGGCCCCTCTTCGTGGAGCGGCTCGCGTTCCCGAATGAAGCGCGCGGCTACCAGCAATTCTGGATCGCCTGGCGCAGGGTCGCGGGCGGGCTCGACGAGGCCGCGCAGATCGCGATCCGGGACGCGACGGATCCGCTGATCGCCCCGCCCGAGGCCCGATTGAAGAAGCCCAAGGGGCTCCGGCCCGAGGCGCTCGACGACCTCCTCGAGCTCTCCGCCTCGCTGGAGCGGGTCCCGCCCGCGCGCCGGAGCGAGCTCGGGGGGTGGATCCTCGAGAAGACCTGGACCAGCCGGGACCCGCGGCTATGGGCCGCCATCGGCCGCATCGGGGCGCGCGCCCCGGCGTACGCGAGCGTGCACCACGTCGTCTCGCCCATCGTGGCGGAGCGGTGGATCGATCACCTCCTCCGCGAGAAATGGCATGACCTCCCGACCGCGCCGGGCGCGGCGGCGCAGCTCGCGCGCCTCACGGGCGACCGGGCCCGCGACGTCTCCGAGCGGACCCGGGGCGAGGTCGAGCGCCGGCTCGTGAAGGCCGGCGCCAGGGAGGAGTGGATCCGCGCCGTGCGCGAGCTCGTCCTGGTCGAGGACTCGGACCGGGCGGCGTTCTTCGGAGAGGGGCTGCCCTCGGGGCTCCGGCTCGTCGAGGGGTAGCGCCGCGCCTCACCACTCGTGCTCGCAGACGAAGCCCCGGGTCTCCGCGCAGGGCTGGTCCGCGAACTCGCCATTGGATTGCTGCATCACCGCGCAATCGGCGTCGGAGGGCAGGCCGTCGGGCTGCCCCGCCGCCCAGTCGACGAAGACCGGCGCCACCTGCTCGCCCGGGCCGAGCTGCCATAGCCACAGACTCTCGACGGCCGCGTCGCTCAGGCCGATCCACACGGTCGAGCCGGGGAGGAGGAGGCTCTGCACGAAGGCCGCCTCCTGCGCGCTGTCGATGGTCGCGAGGTGGGCGTCGATCGGGGAGCAGTCGCCGTCGCTCCACGCCGTGGGGCCGCCGAAGACCATGTAGCAGCGGCCCTCGAAGAGGCCGTTCGAGAGGCCGAGCTCGCAGCGCTTCTGGCAGGTCGCGGTGCAATAGGTGGTCGTCTGCGGACCCTCGTCGCACTCCTCGACGCCCTCGCGCACGACGCCGTCGCCGCACGCGGCGGCGGTGCAATCCGAGAGGCAGCCGTCCGTGTCGGCGGCGTTGCCGTCGTCGCACTCCTCGGCGCCCTGCTGCACGAGGCCGTCGCCGCACGCCGCGAGCCGGCAGTCGCTCGTGCAGCCGTCCGTGTCGTCGGCGTCGCCGTCGTCGCACGCCTCGACGCCCTCGCGCACGATGCCGTCGCCGCACGCGGCGGGCACGCAGGCGCCCGTGCACCCGTCGGTGTCGTCGGTGTTGCCGTCGTCGCACGCCTCGACGCCCTCCTGCACGAACCCGTCGCCGCAGCGCGCCGCGAGGCAGGTCGTGAGGCACTCGTCGGTCTCGGTGAGGTTGCCGTCGTCGCACTCCTCGACGCCCTCCTGCGCGATGCCATCGCCGCACGCCGCGAGCTGGCAGCCGCTCGAGCAGCCGTCGGTGTCGTCGGTGTTGCCGTCGTCGCACGCCTCGCCGTTTCCGGACTGGACGAAGCCGTCGCCGCACGCGGCGAGCTGGCAGGCGTTGGTGCACTCGTCGGTGTTCGTGAAGTTGCCGTCGTCGCACGCCTCGCTGTCGTCGAGCCGGCCGTCGCCGCAGACCACGTCCGCGGTGGGGCAGCCGGCGGCGAGCGGGGCGAGGAGGGCGAGGGCGAGGAGGGGGGCGGTCGCGCGCATGCTGATCCGCCATGGTAGGGCAGGTGCGCCCCGGAACGAAGCGCGTCGCGCGGCGCTAGCCCGCGAAGATCTTCGCCATCGCGACGAGCGAGAGCCACGCGTGCGCGGCGCCCGAGGCGGCGAGCACGAGCGGCAGGACCGCGTCGGACCACGCGCGCGAGAGGCGCGCGGGGGAGAAGGGCCCGGCGGCCTCCTCGACGAGCGCGAGGCGCGCGCGGCGGCGCAGGGCCTCGGCCGCCGCCTCGTCGATCGGCACGGCCGGCAGATCGGAGAGGGACTTCAGGAGCGGATCGTCGGGGGTGCTCATCGCTCTTTTCCTCCGATGCGTCCAGGATGGTTCCTCTTTTCGAGGCGATCCGCAAGCTCGGCGCGGGCGCGCGAGAGGCGCTTGCGCACGGCCTCCTCGCGCAGGCCGAGCACCTCGGCGACCTGGGCGGTCTCGAGGCCGTCGACCGCGGCGAGCAGCAGGACCTCGCGGTGCGCGGGGGAGATCCGGCGGATCGCGTCCTCGAGCGCGGCGATCTCGGCGCGCGCGGCGGCGGCGCCCTCGGGCGCGGCCGCCGCGCCCGAGGGCTCGCGCGAGAGCAGGTCGATGCGGGTGAAATCGAGCACGGCCCAGCGCCGCCAGCTCCGGTAGCGGTTCCGCGCGACCGTGAAGAGCCAGGCGGCGAGGTCGGTGCCGTCCTCGAGCCGGCCGGCGTGCTTCGCGACGAGCAGCCAGGTGTCCTGCACGAGATCCTCGGCCACGTCGCGCCGGCCCGCGAGCCGGACCAGGAAGCTCCAGAGGCGCGGGTGAAACCGGGCGTACACCGCGTCGAACGCGCGCGGATCGCGGCGCCGGAGGCCGTCCACGAGCGCGGCGTCCGGCGCGGCCGGGATGGCGGCGCCCTGGGGTCCCACGCCTCGCATGACGCGCGAGGAGGGCCTGCGTGACAAGAAAAGATTTCCGGTCACGCCTCCGCGGGCGGCGCGTTGGGGGTCACAGAGGGGCCGGAGGACGGCCCAGTGGACATCCGGGGCTCGGGGCCGCCGTTCGGCGCCCTCCGCCCCGGACCAGCAGCGGACCGGGAGGTCCGGGAGGACATCATGGGTGGTGCATTGCTCGATGCGTTCCGCGAGGGCGGGTGGGGGATGTGGCCGGTCCTGATCTTCGGGATGGTCACCCTGGGGGCCGCGGCGCGCTATGCCCGCAGGCCCGGGATCGCGCAGCTCAGGTTCATCGCGGCGATGTGGCTGACGACCCTCGTGACGGCGCTCCACGCGACCTGGACCTGCTTCGCGGCCGTCATGAGGTACCTGGAGGACCCGGCGCGCGTGCCCGACGCGGAGGTGACGCGGACGCTGTTCGTGGGGCTCAAGGAGAGCACCCGGCCGGGCACCCTCGCCGGTCTGCTGCTCTCGCTCTCCTGCATGCTCGTGGCGATCGGGCTCCACCGCGCGCAGCGCGAGGAAGAGAAGAGGGGCTGATCGCGGGGCCCTTGGCGCCGGCGCGCCGGTGGGGCACGACGCGGATCGTGGGCAGGAGCGAGCTCGGGCAGGTCGTCGATCGCGAGGCGCTGGAGGCCGGCGAGGGGGCGCGCGGGAGGATCCGGATCGCGGTGCCGGCCGCCTGGTCGATCGAGGGGGCGGAGATCGAGATCACGGCGCCGGCGCGCGTGGCCTGCGCGCGGTGCGACGGGGGCGGGTGCGACGGGTGCGCGCGCAGCGGGGCGCACAGGATCGAGGGCGAGGCCGCGGCGCGCGCGGTGCGCCTCCGCGTGCCCGGGGGGATCGCGGAGGGCGGGCGCGTCGCGCTGCGGATCGCGCGGCCGTTCGGGGACGGGGCCGCGCTGGAGCAGCTCGTCGTGGAGGTCGAGCGCGGGCCGGCGCCCTCGCAGTGCGTGGCCCTGATCGCGCAGCCGGCGCCGGCGGCGAGCCGGTCGCGGGCCGCCGCGGCGGCGCTCGCGACGCTCGCCTTGCTCGCGGCAGTCGCGGCGCTCGTCGCAAATCGGTAGCATCGCGCGCATGCGCAGATCCCGGACCGCCCTCGCCCTCCTCCTCGGCACCCTGGCCCTCGCCGCCGCGCAGACCGGCTGCGGGGACGACGAGAGCTCCGCGCCGCCGCCCAACCTCGGGAGCGTCGAGGGGATCATGGCGGACCTGCCCGCCTCGTGCGCGTTCGAATGCGGCACCTGCCCCGAGCCCGCGACCGCGTACGCGTGCCCGACGCTCAAGCCGTGGTCGGCGCTGCCGCACGCGGAGGCGTGCGAGCCGTTCGACGGGACCTACCCCGCGCCCGTCGCCGGCGAGTGCGCCGCGAGCGAGCCCACCGGGGACGCCGCGCAGAAGGCCGGGCCCATCCCGGGCGGCCAGGTGCTGCCGGACGGCCACCGCATCCGGCCCGTGGGCCGCGAGGTCGTCTTCGCCGAGGCCGACCTCGGCGGCGGCTTCCCGATGAGCGTGCAGGCGCTCTCCGGCACGCGGTTCGCGCTGGTCTCCGACGGCGGCATCCGGGACAACGCGCTCCGCCTCGTCGACATCGACGCGCTCGCCGGCGGCGGCGATCCGGTCGCGAGCTACATCCCGTTCCCGAGGCCGTCGTCGCTGTATTACGGCACGGCCTGGCTCCCGCCGGATCGCGCGCTCGCCTCGGGCGGCGGCGACGCGATGATCTACGCGTTCGACGTCGACGCGCAGGCGGGCACGATCGCGCGCGCGCCGGCGCGCGACATCGCGCTCGGCACGGTCGGCAGCTCGCCCTGGTACTCGGGCGCGATCGCGACGAATGCGGCCGGGGACCGGCTGCTCGTCGCGCCCAGCGAGAACGCGGGCGAGATCCTCGTCCTCTCCCTCGCGGCCGGCGATTACGGGGCCAAGCTCGCCACGATCCCGATCACCGGCTCGCACTCGATCTTCGACCTCCGCCTCGACCCCTTCGATCCCTCCGGCGCCACGTTCTACGCGAGCGATCAGGGCGCCTCGCGGCTGCTCGAGATCGACGCCGCCGCGGGCACCGTCACCCGCACCGTCGAGCTCCGGAAGAACCCCGCGCAGATAGCCTTCCTCGACGCGACGTACCTCGTGGTCGCCGAGTCCGACAGCGACGCGATCGCGATCGTGAACCGCGCCTCGGGCCAGGTGGACGCCCGCGTGCCCGTCTTCGAGCCCGACGCGCCGCGCGGCTTCTCGCCGACCGCGCTCGCCTACGACGCGACCGCGCAGCGCCTCTACGCGGCGCTCGCCGGCGTCAACGCGGTGGAGGTCTACGACGTCACCCCCGGCGCCCCGCCCTCGATCACCCCCGCGGGCCGGCTCCCCACCGGCTGGTGGCCCACCGCCGTCGCCGTGGACGAGGACGGCTCGCTCGTCGTCGTGAGCGGCAAGGGCCACGGCGCGGGGACCGACGGCGAGTACTACCCCTGGTCGCAGGGCCCCATCACCGACCTCATGAGCGGCAGCATCCAGCACGTGCCCGCCGCCGAGCTCGGCGCGCTGGCCGCGCACACCGCCACCACCGATCAGAACATCCGGCTCGGCGACGCGCAGGGCAGGAGCGAGATCACCTGCCCCGGCGCCGACTACGATTTCCCGATCCCGAGGGACAACGAGAGCGGCCCCTCCGCGCAGATCAAGCACGTGATCCTCGTCGTCCGCGAGAACAAGACCTATGACGCCGTCTTCGGCGACCGCGCCGACCTCGGCGACGGCGACCCCACGCTCATCATGGCGAGCGACCCCGAGCTCCAGGCGAGGATCTGGCAGAACGCCCGCTCCATCGCGGAGAAGTTCACGAACTTCGACAACTTCTACACCGACGCCGAGCAGTCGATCCAGGGCCACACCTGGACGGTCTACGGCCGCACGACCGATTACATGGAGCGCTCCTGGCTCACGACCTGGGGCCGCGCCTCGCGCCCCGTCGCGATGCCCATCACCGAGCAGGCGATGCCCGAGGAGGGCGGCGTGTTCGCCTGGCTCGACGCGAACGGCATCGATTACGACGACATGGGCGAGATCGTCGGCGGCGCGTCCAAGGGCCTCGACGGCGCCTACCCGGGCTACGCCTACTCGGCCAACACGCCGGACATCGACAAGTCCTGCTACATCGCCGGCCGGATCCGCCTCCGCTGCGACCTCAAGCCGTTCACCTACGCCGTGCAGCCGAACGACCACACCTTCGGCGGCCAGGCCGGCGCCGCCGCGCCCGAGGTCATGATCGCGGTGAACGACGAGGCGACCGGCATGCTGCTCGACGCCCTCTCCCACAGCCCGATCTGGAAGAGCTCGCTGCTCATCGTCACCGAGGACGACCCGCAGGACGGCGGCGATCACGTCGACCTGCACCGCACCCTCCTGCTCATGGCCTCCCCCTGGGTGCGCCGCGGCTACGTGAGCCACGGCCATTACGACATGGCCAGCGTCTACAAGCTCATCGCCCACGTCTTCGGCATCCCGTACAACAACGAGATGATCCGGAACGCGCTCCTGCCCGCCGACGCGTTCACCAGCACGCCGGATTACACCCCGTTCGATTACATGCCCCGCACGGTCGACGCCCCCTGCAACCCGTCCGACACGATGGAAGCGCGCGAGGCCGAGGCCTGGGACTTCGAGGATCCGGACGAGCAGCCCGGTCTGTCCCAGCAGATCATGCGCATCATGAAGCGCCCCGCGAAGGAGCGCGGCCTCCGCGCCGTCACGCCGCGGCGATAACACGCCGATTCGTCGAGCCCGGACGGGCGGCCTTTGTCACGGCAGTTGCACGACGTCCCGGCGCGCGCACGGCGCGTCCGGGAGGGCACCGTGGACGAAAAGCAGCATCTCGGATCTGGCACCAGCTCGGCGGAAAGTCTCCAGGGCCGCGTGCGGAACGTGCTCGGTTCCGACGCCATCCGGTACATCGCGGGGAGTGACGATGTCGTCGCGGAGACCGCCGCGTGGGCGGCGCGCCAGGGCCCGCCGCTCGAGGCGGCGCTCCGGGAGCTCCGCGAGCGCCCCGGCCAGCGGCGCCTCGAGGAGATCCCATTCCACGAGGAGCTCCGGCGCCGCGGCTGGATCACGCGGCACGCGGCGCCGCGGCTCACCGAGGCAGGCGAGCTCGTGACGGAGACGCTGAACCGGTACGTCGGTGGAGACCGGACGGAGGAGACGCGCTGGTTCCTCGATCAGACCGCGGCGATCGACTCGACGAGCCGTGTGCTCGACGTGGGCTGCTCGACGGGGCGGCTCCTGCTCGGCCTCGCGGACCGCCGGCCGCGCCGCATGGTGGGGGTGGATCCGGACCTGTTCGCGCTGCACCTGGCGGCGATCGCGGGGGGAGGGGCGGCGCGGTGGTGCTGCGCCAGCGCGCTCGCGCTGCCGTTCCCCGACGGAGCGTTCACGCACGCGCTGAGCTTCGTGACCCTGAGCTACTTGCCCATGCGCGCGGCGCTCCGGGAGCTCGCGCGCGTGCTCGAGGACCGCGGCCGGCTGATCCTGACCATCGAGGGGTTCGGCTACCTCATGCGGCAGCTCCGGCGCGGCGGGGCCGCGCGGCGGCTGCACCTCCTGCGGGAGCTGCCGGCCAGCGCCGCGCTGCCGCGCTGGGACTGGCAGCGGCACGCGGCGCTGTCGAGGTTCGCGCCGCGCGTGGTCACCTCGCGCGCCGGGATCACCCGCATCCTCGAGGGCGCCGGCTTCGAGGTGGAGCGCTGCGAGGTGCTGCTCCCGGAGCTCGGCGCGTCACGGCTGATCGGCATCGCGGCGCGCCGGCTCCCGCGCGCGTGATTCCCCGCGAGGGGGCTCGAGTCGGAGAATTTCAACGCCAAGACGCAAAGACGCAGAGGCGCAAACCAGAATTTTTTCTCTGTATTTTTGCGCCTTTGCGCCCTTGCGTCTTGGCGTTGAAATCTCTTTTCTCGTGAACGAGATCCCAGCGGTGGCGGCCGAAGGATCCAGGGACGAGCTTGGGGGACGCGACACTCGTGGGGTAGACTCGGCGCGCGATGGAGAGCGATCCGCCGATGAGCCCGCCCGGGCGTGGCCATGTCCCCGAGGCGGGCCGGGCGCGGAGGAGGCTCGTCCGCGCGGCCGCGCTCGCCGCGGTCGCGCTCGGGGCGGGCGCCGGAGCCGTCTATCTGGTCGCGCGGGAGCCGGGGCCGCCCTCGGCCGCCGGGCCCCCTCGACATATCCAGGTCGCCCCGAAGCCCCGGAGCGCCGGTCCGGCCGAGCGGGCGCTCGTCGCGCCGCTCCGCGAGGGCGCCGCGCTCGACGATTTCGAGGTGAAGGCGATCCACGCGGTGAGCGAGGAGGGCGTGCTCCGCGTGGTGTGCGCGCGCGGCAAGGCCGTGGTGCGCCTCGACGTGGCGCTCGCGAGCGACGAGGGTCCGGCCCCCGCCGCGGCCGCAGGCGACTATGCGATCTTCTATTCGCTGAAGAACGCCACGCCCGAGGAGGGCGAGCGGCTCGCCGGCCAGCTCGCCGGCGTGCTGAAGTCGAACGCGGGGGTGGTGCGCCCCCCCGGGATGGCGCCGTTCACGCCGAAGCCGCGAGGGTCCCCGCCGATATGACGTTCACCGGGCGGCGCCGCAGACGAGCGGGACCTCGACCACGTCGCCGCTCGGCAAGGTGACCTGAGCCCTGGTCGAGCCGTCGAACTCGACGACGACGGTGCGGCCGCTCTTCTTGCCGGTGCTCGTGATCCTGCCAGCCGAGGGGCACTGGGCCGGGCAGACCGAATACCCCTCGATGACGGAGTCCATGCCCCGGTCGGAGACGCTGCCCGAGGAGGTGCCGCCGAGCGTGACGCACCCGGTGTCCGGGTCAGCGGCGATGTCGAGGTCCGAGTCGTGCGCGAAGGGCTCTCCGCCGCCGGTGGTGCCGTCCCAGCTCGCGTTCCAGGCGAGGACATACCCCGCGGCGTCGATGGTGATATCGGTGGACGCGGCGTAGTCGACCGGGTTGCCCTGGACCGTGAGGTCCCCCGAGTCCACGAGCTCGGCGTGCAGGGTGCCGTCCCGGAGGCTGAAGGCGGCGTCGATGCCGCCGCTCAGGTGGACGAGGCCAAACGGCCCCGTGCAATCGTCGAACTGGACGTGCACGCTCGCGCCGCTGCGCGTGGAGCTGACGCACCCCGCGGGATAGAAGCCGGCGACAGGGCGGGTCTCGTACGAGGAGGCCGCCGTGTCCGCATCCTGGGTGTCCGCCGCCTGGACCGGCGAGAGGACGGCGCGCCCGAGCCCGGAGCTCTTCGATCCCTCCCAGCTCAGCGCGGCGGCGTCCTCGGCGAGCTGCTGATCCGCCTCGTCGTCCTGCTTCCTGAGGCATCCGGTGAGAGAGGCGGCGAGGAGGAGTCCCGAGAGGCCGAGGGCGAGGTGGCGGTGCGTCATGGCGAAAGCTCCTTGTGATGCTCACACGCCGGCGAGCGGCGTGGTGGGCCGAGCGTATGGCACCTTGCATGCCAGCCGCAAGAGCAGGGCAGGACGCTGGACGCGGCGGGCATCGGGACAGGCCGAGGTCCGGGCGTGTGAACGCCGAGGCACGGAAGCGCCGAAGCGGCCGGGCACAGGCCGCTCCCGCCGGTCAGCGCGGCTCAGCGCGGCTCGAACAGGCGGAATGCGGAGCGCGCCTTGGGCGAGCTGCTGATGGCCTCGATGATGCGGAAGCCGCCGCGGAGGTAGAACCCTTCGAACTGGAGGACGCTCTCGCCCTCGCTGGGCTCGATCTCCCAGTAGCGGCAGATCTCCTTGCCCGTGCCGAGCACCGCGATACGGTGCCAGCCGGCGGGTATGGTGCTGATCCACTCGGAAGCGCCCTGTTCCTCGACCGCGAGCTCCTCGCTGGAGTGCTTCACGCGGAAGCTCGCGTCAGGACCGGACCCGATGCGCGCCTGGAGGACCCCGCCGGGCTCCGCCTGCGCGCGAGGTCTCCGCGGCGGCCCGCGGTGGCTCACCCGATAACCGGCCACCGACCGGGAATCGATGTAATAGGTGCCGCCGTCCTTCCGCGCCCGCAGGCGGTTCGTGTAGATCGCCTGGCGCACGGCGCTCTCGGTGATACCAAGCTGGATGGCCGCGTCCGGCACGGTCATCGCGAAGCGCGCCCGCGCCGGGAACGCGCCCGTCTCGGAGCCGAGGCGCTTGCGCGCGATGCAGTCGAGCATCACATGGAAGATGGGATTGCGGTACACCTTCGCAGTGGCGACGGCCGCTCCCGGGACGAGGTCCAGGTCGAAGAGCGGGTTCTCGGGGCCATGGACGAGATCGGCCATCGCCTCCTCGGTGATGTCGGCGTCCTTCGTGGCGTCGATGACGCGGTGAAGGAAGGTGGCGAGCCGTTCCGGCGGTGTCGGGAAGTCGAGCGTCTCTCCGGAAAGGAGCGTGTATTGCGTCTTCATCGTCACAACCTGACCGCTCGCCGTGCCCCTCACGGCCCGAGCGCGGGGAGAAACGTGGCGCCGGCACGGATACGAGCGTCCATCCCGTTTGACAAGGGTCGGGAAAAAATTTCCTCTCACTTCAGCGCCCAGGAGTCCAGCCCCGGGAGGGGGGCGACGGCCGGCTGAGTTGACCTGCCTGGAGTCCACGCGCCGGTGGTGCCGGTCGCGCCCCTCTGTCGTGGTAAATACGGTGAGCCACCTGCTCTGCGCCCGGGATCGACCAGGCCCTCAATTTTTTCTCGGAGGTCTCCCGCGGCGGGGCTCGGGGGGGGCGGGGGGGCGGAGGGGTGGTGGGCAAACCGCGGGCGCCGAGCTCAGCCGAGGGGGGAGCGCTTGGTGGACGAGCCGAGGGATCGGGCGGGTCTGGGTCTGGGTCTGGGTCTGGGTCTGGGTCTGGGGTGCGATCTGTCCTGAAAATGCGAGCGTCAGCGGC
>CAYQYG010000046.1:0-5113 GCA_964421485.1 uncultured Polyangiaceae bacterium
CGCCGCGAGTCCCCCGTGGCACGCGCTCCCGATCGAGGAGGTCGCGCGCGCGCTCGGCCTCGCGGATCCGGCCGCGGGGCTCTCCAGCGACGAGGCCGCCCGCGTCCTCCGGCGCGTCGGCCCCAACGCGCTCGCCGGCATCGAGCCGCGCTCGCCGCTGGAGCTGCTCGCCGGCCAGCTCTTCACGGTCCCGACCGCGCTGCTCGCGGGCGCCGGCGCGCTCTCGCTCCTGCTCGGCGACGTCCTCGAGGCGGGCGCGATCCTGCTCGTCGTCGGCTCCAACGCCGCGATCGGCTATTTCACCGAGGCCCGCGCCGAGGAGCTCCTGCACGCCTGGGCGGACCTGCGCGTCGAGCGCGCCCGCGTCGTGCGCGACGGCGTCGAGGTCTCGCTCCCCGCGGCCGAGGTGGTCCCCGGCGACGTGCTCGTCCTGCGCGCCGGCGACGAGATCGCGGCCGACGCGCGCGTCGTCGAGGCGCGCGAGCTCGCCGCGGACGAGAGCACGCTCACCGGCGAGAGCGAGCCCGCCGAGAAGGACCCCGCGCCCGCGCCCGAGGCCGCCGCGCTCGCCGACCGCCGCGGCATGGTGCACGCGGGCACGGTCGTCTCGGCGGGGGAGGGGAGGGCGATCGTCGTCGGCACCGGCCAGCGCACCGAGATCGGCGCCGTGCAGCGCGCGCTCTCCCGCGCGGGCGAGCGCGCCGCGCCGCTCGAGCGCGAGCTCGACGACATCGGCGAGAAGCTCGCGGCCTCGGCGGCGGCGAGCTCGATCGCCGTCGTCGCCATCGGCCTGCTCCGCCGCCGGCCGCTCGCCGCGCTCGCCCGCAGCGCCGTCGCGCTCGGCGTCGCCGCGATCCCCGAGGGCTTCCCCGCCGTGGGCACCACCGCGCTCGCGCTCGCGAGCCGCAGGCTCCACCGCCGAGGCATCGTGATCCGCCGCCTCGCCGCCGCCGAGACGCTCGGGGCCGTCAGCGTGGTCTGCGCCGACAAGACCGGCACGCTCACCGAGAACCGCATGAGCGTCGCCGAGATCTTCCTCCCCGACCAGGGCCTGCTCCGCGTGCTGGACACGGCGCTCAACGCTCGGGGGCTCCGCGCGGACGAGCCGCGCTGCGCCCCCGAACCCCCGGCTCGGGGGCTCCGCGCGGACGAGCCGCGCTGCGCCCCCGAACTCCCGGCTCGCACCGCCGGCCACGGCCACCTGTTCACGACCGAGGCCGGCGCCCCCGTCGATCGCGTCCGCGCCCGCGCGCTCGCCCGGATCGCCGCGCTCAACGCCGACGTCGACGTCACCGACGCCGGCCAGGTCACCCGCGGCAGCGGCACCGAGCGCGCGCTCGTCGAGCTCGCCGTCGCGGCCGGCTACCCCGTGCTCGAGCGCCGCCGCGCCGCGCGCCGCGTCGGCGAGGAGCGCCGCGCCGCCGGCCGCGCCTTCATGACCACCATCCACGAGCACCCCGAGCTCGGCGAGATCGAGCTCGTCAAGGGCGCCCCCGAGCAGGTCGTCGCGCTCTGCCGCGACCTCGATCCCGCGGCCGCGGCCGAGGCGCTCCGCCAGAACGCCGCGATGGCCTCCCGCGGCCTCCGCGTGCTCGCCTTCGCCTGGCGGCACGACGGCCGCCCCGGCAACCCCGCGCCGCTCGCCTTCGCCGGCCTCGTCGGCCTGCGCGACCCGCCGCGCCCCGGCGTGCGCGAGGCCCTCCGCGCCCTCTCCGGCGCAGGCATGGACGCCCTGATGCTCACCGGCGACCAGGAGCGCACCGCGCTGGCCATCGGCGCGGCGCTCGGCTTCCCTCGCGACGCCATCCGGAGCCGCGTCACCCCCGAGGCGAAGCTCGACGTCATCCGCGCCCTCCAGGCCGAGGGCCGGATCGTCGCCATGACCGGCGACGGCGTGAACGACGGCCCCGCGCTCAAGGCCGCCGACGTCGGCGTCGCCATGGGCCGCCGCGGCACCGACATCGCGCGCGCCGTCGCCGACGTCGTGCTCGCCGACGACGACCTCCCGAGCCTCGTCGAGGCGGTCCGCGAGGGCAGGCGGCTCCACGACAACGTCCGCCGCGCCATCGCCTACTTCGTCGCCACGAACGCCAGCGAGGTCCTCGTGATGCTCGCCGGCGCGCTCGCCGGCCTCGAGCCGCTCGGCCCGCTCCAGCTCCTCTGGATCAACCTGCTCACCGACGTCGCCCCCGCGCTCGCGCTCGCGCTCGAGCCGGCCGAGCCCGACGTGATGCGCCGCCCGCCGCGCGACCCCGCCGCGCCGCTCTTCGGCCCCGAGGCCCGGCGCCGCCTCGTCGCCGACGCTGCGCGCATGGCCGCGGCCTCCCTCTCTGCGTACGCGCTCGGCGCCGCGACGAGCGGGGCTCGGGGACGCCTCCCGGCGCCCTGCGCCCCGATCCCCGGAACCATGGCGTTCACTGCGCTCGTCGTCGCGCAGCTCCTCCATGTCGAGGCCTGCCGCGCGCCCGCCGCCCGCGAGGACAACCCGCACGTCGCCCGCGCGCTCGCCTGCAGCTTCGCCCTCCAGGCGCTCGCGCTCACGAGCCCCACGCTCCGCCGCGCCCTCGGCGTCGCCCGCCTCGCCGCGCCCGACCTCGCCCTCGCGGCCGCGCTCGGCGCCGCGCCCTCGCTGCTCTCGGGCCGCCGCGGCCTCCTCGCCCGCGATCTCATCGTCGCCCGCGCGCCCGCCGGCGCCACCGCCGCGCCGCGCCTCGCCCAGCACCCCACGGAGGACACAGCTTCATGAAAAAGTTCCACCCCACATCGTTCGCGCTCGGCGTCGGCCTCACCGCCGCGGCCATCGCGTCCCGGCGCCGCCTTCGCCCGGTCTTCATCGAGCTCGCCGCCGTCGGCCTCCACCTCGGCCGCCTCGGCGTCGCGGTCCTGGATCGGCAGCGCGAGGGCGTCGAGGACCTCTGGGCCGAGGTCGAGCAGCGCGCCCGCGGCCGCGCCCGCGGCCGCGCCCGCCCCGAGGGGAACGGCGCCGCCGCGCCGGGCTCCCCCTCGATCACCCACTGACCGAGGCCCACATGAGCGATCAGAAGCCCGCCGTCTCCGTCGTCCACGCCATCGACCGCCGCGTGCGCTTCCGCGCGCCCGCGCTCGCGGGCCGCCGCGACCCCTCCGTCCAGCTGGCCGAGCGCCTCGCCCTGGAGCCCGGCATCGACGTGGTCACCGTCAACCCTCGCACCGGATCGGTCCTAGTCGAGAGCGCGTCCACCCCCCTCGATCCCCGCGCGCTCCGCGCGCTCATCGCGCAGATCGTCAGCGAGATCCGCGACGAGTCCGGCCGCTCCCTCGCGGCCCCTCGCCCCGAGGCGCAGCCCGGCCCCACGCGCGTCGCCCGCGCCGTCGCCCACGCCTTCTCCGGCATCAACGCCGACGTCCGCGAGGCCCTCGACCAGCGCGCCGACCTCGGCACCCTGCTCCCGGTCTTCTTCGCGGCGGGCGGCCTCGTCGAGGTCGCCGTCAGCGGCAAGCTCCCGGCCCCCGCCTGGTTCAACCTGCTCTGGTGGTCGCTCCGCTCCTTCATGACCTTCAACATGACGGCCGTGGAGCAGGAGCGCGTCGGGAACGGGGAGCCCCTCGCTCGGCCGGCCTGAGGGCGCCGCCTGCGGCCTGACCCGCGCGACGCGCCCGAGCTTTGCCGCTAAGCTCGGGCCCTTTCATGGATATCAAGGTCCTCGTCGCCACGTTCTGGACCGTCTTCCTCGCCGAGCTCGGCGACAAGACGCAGATCACCGTCTTCACGCTGAGCGCGGCCGGCAAGAGCCGCGCCTCCGTGCTCATCGGCGCCTCGGCCGCGCTCGTGCTCAGCACCGTGCTCGCCGTCGCGCTCGCCGACGTGCTCGCCTCGCGCGTCAACCCCCGCTGGACGCAGGGCATCGCGGGCGTGCTCCTCGTCGGGATGGGCTGCGTCTACGTCTACTCCGCGCTCAGGCCGCCGGGCTGACCCGCCGCGGCGCGCCTCGCGCCCACCTCGACGTGCCAGGCCTTCGCGCCGACCTGCTCGAACCGCGTCCGCACGCCCAGGAGCTGCTCGATCAGCGCCGCGTGCGTCCGCGTGTGCGACGACGGCTCGATCGTGCGGAACGACCCGCCGCCCGCGAGCGCCATCGGCAGGAGCAGCTGATCCGCGAGGTGCTCCCCGACCGGCACGCCCGCCTCGAGGTACGCGAGCGCCTCGCGCGCCGCCGCCTCGCCGACCGCCTCGGCCCGCACCCCCTTCTCGCCGAAGCCGGTGATCACCTCGGTCACGTGCTCCCCCTCGATCTCGATCGTCACCACGTTCCCCGGCCCCTGCGCCCCCTTCACCACCTCCGGCCGGCACTCCCGCTCGCCCCACCCGAGCACCGCGCGCGCCGCCTCGATCTCGCGCGCCGCGATCCCCCCCGGCAGGTTCACCACCGTCGCGACGACCCGCCGCGCGCGGATCTCCCCGCGCTCCGGCAGATCGAGCCGCCCGAGCGCCCGCGCCGGCGAGATCGCCACCTGGAACCGCCCCCCGCCCGCCGGATAGAACCCGCGCCGCTCCAGCGTCGCGCGCACGTCGGGCCCCATCCGCCGCACGAGCGGCAGGAACGCCCGCTCCAGGAAATCGAACGGCGGCGCCGCCGGGTTGTGCGTCCCGCCCTCGAGCGAGAGCGCCGACGGCCCCGCCGCGCAGAGCAGCGCCGGCAGCACCGTCTGCAGCACGAGCGTCGCGCTCCCCGCCGACCCGATCGCGAACCGGTACTCCCCCGGCCGCGCCGCGCGCGGCTTGAACACCACCTCGCTCGACCCGATCGCCGCGCCCGACACCTCCGCCTCCCCCACCTCGGCCGCCGCGCGCACCGCCGTCAGGTGCTGCCGCATGAGCCCCGGCTTCGCGCGCCCCGCCCGGACGCGCGCGATCCGCACCGGCGTCCCCGTCACGAGCGAGAGCGCGAGCGACGTCCGGAGGATCTGCCCTCCACCCTCCCCCGAAGATCCATCGATCGTGATCATCTCGTCCTCCGATAAGCCGCGGCCCGCCCCGCCCCCCCCCCCCGGCGGGGCCCCCCCCCCCAAACCCACACACCCAGCCCCACCCGCCCCCGGGGGGCGAGATACACCACATAGCGCGGGGCGCGCC
>CAYQYG010000046.1:5123-30510 GCA_964421485.1 uncultured Polyangiaceae bacterium
GCCCACCCCCCTCCCCCTATCTCCCATCTTTCGTTATCATCTGTCACCCCTATACGCCGCGGCCCGCCGCGCCGAACGGGGGCGGCGGGCCGCCCTCCCTCATCCCTTCACGCAGAGCACCTGCCGCAGCGTGTGGACGATCTCGACCAGATCGCGCTGCGCGCGCATCACGTCGTCGATCGGCTTGTAGGCCATCGGCGTCTCGTCGATCACGTCCTCGTCCTTCCGGCACTCGATCCCCGCGGTCGCCGCCTCGTGGTCCTGGACCGTGAAGCGCCGCCGCGCCTCGGCGCGCGACATCAGCCGCCCCGCGCCGTGGCTCGAGCTGCAGAAGCTCTCCGGGTGCCCGAGCCCGCGCACGATGAACGACCGCGCCCCCATGCTCCCGGGGATGATGCCGAGGTCGCCCACCCGCGCCCGCACCGCGCCCTTCCGGGTCACGAGCACGTCGCGCCCGTAGTGGTGCTCGCGCGCCACGTAGTTGTGGTGGCAGTTCACCGCCTCCACCGCGGCCTCGAACGCCGGCAGCGCGCCCGACGCGCCCCACGTGGAGAGCGCGCGCACCACCGCCGCCATCATCAGCTCCCGGTTCCGCGCCGCGTAGTCCTGCGCCCAGCTCACCGCGGCGAGGTAGTCCCGGAAGTGCTCCGTCCCGTCCGGCAGGTACGCCAGGTCCCGGTCCGGCAGGTGGATGAACCAGCGGCGCATGTCCTGCTTCGCGAGCTCGATGAAGTAGCTCCCGATGCGGTTCCCCACCCCGCGCGACCCCGAGTGGAGCATGATCCACACCCGGTCCTGCTCGTCGAGGCAGAGCTCGATGAAGTGGTTCCCGGTCCCGAGCGTCCCGAGGTGCTCGATCGCGGCGCCGCGCCCGACCCGCGGGTGCTTCTCCACGATCGCCTCGTACCGCGGCCCGAGCTCCGCCCACGCCGCCGCGACCTCCGCCGGCGGTTCACCCCACGCGCCGCGGTCGCCGGGCCGGCCGTTGTTCGTGCGGCCGTGCGGCACCGCCGCCTCGATCGCCGACCGCAGCGCGGCGAGCCCGTCCGGCAGATCGCTCGCCGAGAGGCTCGTGCGCGCCGCCATCATCCCGCACCCGATGTCCACGCCCACGGCCGCCGGGATCACCGCCCCGTCGGTCGCGATCACGCTCCCGACCGTCGCGCCGATCCCCGCGTGCGCGTCCGGCATCACGGCCACCCACTGGTGGATGAACGGCAGCGACGCCACCGCGCGGAGCTGCGCCTCCGCCTGCGCCTCGAGCGGCACGCCCTCGGTCCACGCCTTGATAGGCACGCACTTATCGTTCGCGTCGTTCGAGATCACCCTGTACGCGCTCCGGCTCATGGCGCCCTCTCCATTTCGATGGCTGTTCGCCCGCCCCGAAGAGCAGCCGCCGTGCCACGCCCCGGATCCGCGCGATCTCCGCGCCGGATCGGCCGGAGACCCGCCCGATCGTCGCGAGGGCTCCGGGGCGCCACCCCGCGGTATATCTTCCAGGATAAACATCGTAGAATATTGTCTATGACCTCCAGGCGCACGGTGGCGATCGGCTTCCTCGGCCCCCGCCTCGACGCCGGCAAGGGGGCGGCGCGCTGGGACCGCTGGCGGCCGACGGTGGCGCTCTGCCAGCACGACGACCTCGAGATCCACCGCCTCGAGCTCCTCCACCAGGCCCGCTTCGCGGAGCTCGCCCATCGGATCGCGGACGACATCCGCGGCGTCTCCCCGGAGATCGAGGTCCGGAGCGCGCTCATCGAGCTCGACGACGCCTGGGACTTCGAGCGCGTCTACGCCGCGCTCCACGACTTCGCCCGCGCCTACCCCTTCGACACCGACCGCGAGGACTACCTCGTCCACATCACCACGGGCACCCACGTCGCCCAGATCTGCCTCTTCCTGCTCACCGAGTCGCGCCACCTCCCCGGCCGCCTGATCCAGACCTCCCCGCCCCGGGCTGGAGGCCACGAGGCCGGCGCCTTCCAGATCATCGACCTCGACCTATCCCGCTACGACCGCCTCGCCTCCCGCTTCGAGCTCGAGCAGCGCGAGGGCCTGAGCTCATTGAAGGGCGGCATCGACACGCGGAGCGCCGCGTACAACCGCCTCATCGAGCGCATCGAGCACGTCGCCGCCCGCTCGCGCGCGCCCGTCCTGCTCACGGGCCCCACGGGCGCGGGCAAGTCCCGCCTCGCCCGCCGGATCTACGACCTCAAGAAGGCCCGCCGCCAGATCGCCGGCGATTTCGTCGACCTCAACTGCGCCACGCTGCGCGGCGACGCCGCCATGTCCGCGCTCTTCGGCCACAAGAAGGGCGCGTTCACCGGCGCCGTCTCCGACCGCCCCGGCCTGCTCCGCAAGGCCGACGGCGGCCTCCTCTTCCTCGACGAGATCGCCGAGCTCGGCGCCGACGAGCAGGCCATGCTGCTCCGCGCGCTGGAGGACCGCGTCTTCTTGCCCCTCGGCGCCGATCGCGAGGCGAGGAGCGATTTCCAGCTCGTCGCCGGCACGAACCGCGACCTCGGCGCCGAGGTCGCCGCGGGCCGCTTCCGCGAGGACCTGCTCGCCCGCATCGACACCTGGACCTTCGCGCTCCCGGGCCTGCGCGACCGCCTCGAGGACCTCGAGCCGAACCTCGACTACGAGCTCTTGCAGGCCGCCCGCCTCGCCGGCGCCCGCGTCACCCTGAGCCGCGAGGCCCGCGCCCGCTTCCTCCGCTTCGCCACCTCGGACGCCGCCGCCTGGCGCGGCAACTTTCGGGATCTCAACGCGGCCGTCACCAGGATGGCCACGCTCGCCCCCGGCGGCCGCATCGGCGTCGATATCGTCGAGGAGGAGATCGCCCGCCTCCTCGCCTCCTGGCGCCGCGGTCCCGCCCGCGAGGCCGATCCCGCGCCCGATCCGGTCGCCCTGGCGCTCGGCCCCGAGCGCGCCGCGACCCTCGACCGCTTCGACCGCGCGCAGCTCGCCGAGGTGCTCGCGGCCTGCCGCGGCGCGCGCTCCCTCTCGGAGGCGGGCCGCGCCCTCTTCGCCGCCTCCCGCGCACAGAAGAGCAGCTCGAACGACGCCGACCGCCTCCGCAAATACCTCGCCCGCTTCGGCCTCGCCGGGTCCGACGTGCTCGGGGGGTGATCGCTACCGCAGCGCCACCGGGCTCCGCGCGAGGTACTCGTCGTAGGACAGCGTCTTCAGGTCCTCGATCCGCCGCGACCGCATCGCCTCGATCACCGCGCGCGCGAGCTGCAGGTCGGTGAGCAGCGGGATCCCCGCGTCCACGGCCCGCCGCCGGATCAGGTAACCGTCCGGCCGCCCGAGGTGGTCGTACTCGCGCGGGATGTTGATCACGAGGTCGACCAGGCCGGCGTCGATCGCGCCCATCGCCGTCTCGCCCTCGTCGGGCCGCTTCGCGAGGCTCGTGCACGGGATCCCGATCTGCTTGAGCGCCTCGGCCGTGCCCGGCGTCGCGTAGATCGGCAGCTTCAGGTGATCGGAGATCACGCGCGCCTCGTCGGCGAACCAGTACTTGTCCTCGAGCGGCCCGAGCGAGAGCAGGACGCCCTTCTTCGGGAACCGGAAGCCCGTCGCGAGCAGCGCGTGGAGCAGCGCCTCGTTGATGTCGTCCCCGAAGCAGCCGACCTCGCCGGTGCTCGCCATCTCCACGCCGAGCATCGGATCCGCGCCGACCAGCCGCGAGAACGAGAACATCGGCGCCTTCACGCCGACGTAGTCGAGGTCGAGCCCGCGGTTCTCGACCGGGCTCGCGACGCCCAGCATCCGCCGCATCGCCTCGGCGACGAAGTTGTTCCCCGTCACCTTCGAGACGAAGGGGAAGCTCCGCGACGCGCGCAGGTTGCACTCGATCACCTTCACGCTGTTGTGCTTCGCGAGGAACTGCATGTTGAACGGGCCGGTGATCGACAGCGCCCGCGCGATCTGCTGGGCGATCTTCTTGATCCGCCGGATCGTCGCGATGTAGAGCGACTGCGGCGGCAGGACGAGCGTCGCGTCGCCGCTGTGCACGCCCGCGTTCTCGACGTGCTCGCTGATCGCCCAGAGGACGATCTCCCCGCGGTCCGCGACCGCGTCGATCTCGACCTCGCGCGCGTGCGTCTCGAACTTCGACACCACGACCGGGTACGCCGGCGAGATCGCCTTCGCCCGCGCGAGGATCCGGCCGAGCTCGTTCTGCTCGTGCGCCACGCTCATCGCCGCGCCGCTCAGCACGTAGCTCGGCCGCACGAGCACCGGGAACCCGCCGAGCTGGCTCACGATCTCCGCCGCCTGGCTCGCCTCGGTCACGTGCGCCCACCTCGGCTGATCGACGCCGAGCCGGTCGAGCAGGTCGCCGAACTTCTTCCGGTCCTCGGCCGTGTCGATGCTGCCCGCGCTCGTGCCGAGGATCCGCGCCCCCGCCTGGTGCAGCCGGAGCGCGAGGTTGTTCGGCACCTGCCCGCCCATGCTGACCACGATCCCGTACGGCTGCTCGCGCTCGTAGATGTCGAGCACCGTCTCGAGGCTGATCTCGTCGAAGACCAGCTTGTCGCACGTGTCGTAGTCCGTGCTCACGGTCTCCGGGTTGTAGTTCAGCATCATGGTCTCGTAGCCGAGCTCCGAGGCCGCGCGGATCGCGTTCACGCAGCACCAGTCGAACTCGACGCTCGAGCCGATGCGGTACGCGCCCGAGCCGAGCACCATGATCTTCTTGCGCCACGACGGCGTGACGTCGCTCGCGCTCGCGTGGTAGCTCGAATAGAGGTAGTTGGTCTCCGCGGGGAACTCCGCCGCCAGCGTGTCGATCTGCGCGATGTGGCGCTGGATCCCGTGGCGCTTCCGGAGCTCGCGGATCGCCCCGCGCGGCGCGCTCGTCAGCGTGCCGATCATCCGATCGCTGAAGCCGAGCTGCTTCGCGGAGAGCAGCGTGCGCTCGTCGACCTGCTCCCGCCGCGCCCCGACGCCGCGGAGCTCGCGGTGCATCCGGACGATGGGCTCGATCTGGTGGAGGAACCAGCGGTCGATCTTCGTGAGGTCGTGGATCTCGTCCACCGAGATGCCCTGCTGCAGCGCGCGGGCGACCGCGAAGATCCGGAGCGGCGTCGCGTTCTCGAGCTGATCGCGGAGATCCTCGAACTCGAACGCGTCGGGATCGAGCCCCTTCACGCCGATGTCGAGCATCCGGAGCGCCTTCTGGATCACCTCGGGGAAGGTCCGGCCGATCGCCATCACCTCGCCGACGCTCTTCATCTCGCTGCCGATGCGCATCGACGCGCCGCGGAACTTGCCGAGATCCCAGCGCGGGACCTTGCAGACCAGGTAGTCGAGCGCCGGCTCGAAGAACGACGTCGTCCGCCGCGTGATCGCGTTCGCGATCTCCGGCATCGTGTAGCCGATCGCGATCTTCGCCGCGACGTAGGCCAGGGGGTAGCCCGTCGCCTTGCTCGCCAGCGCGCTGGAGCGCGACAGCCGCGCGTTCACCTCGATCACCCGGTAGTCCGCGCTCCGCGGGTCGAGCGCGTACTGGATGTTGCACTCGCCCACGATCCCGAGGTGCCGCACCGTCTTCAGCGCGATCGACCGGAGCAGCTGGTACTCGTGATCGTCGAGCGTCTGCGACGGCGCGACCACGATCGACTCGCCCGTGTGGATGCCCATCGGGTCGAGGTTCTCCATGTTGCAGACCGTCACGCAGTTGTCGCGCGCGTCGCGCACGACCTCGTACTCGATCTCCTTCCAGCCGCGCAGGCACTCCTCGACGAGCACCTGGGGCACGCCGCCGTCGAAGCCGCGCCGCACCGCCTCGGCGAGGTCGGCCTCGCTCTCGACGATGCCGCTGCCCTTGCCGCCGAGCGCGAAGCCGCCGCGCAGCATCACCGGGAAGCCGATCTCGCGCGCCGCGGCCATCGCCTCCGCGGGCGTCTTGCACGCGCGGCTCCGCGCCGTCTTCACGCCGATCTCGTCGAGCCGGTCGATGAAGAGCCGCCGGTCCTCGGTGTCGCGGATCGCCTTGACCGGCGTGCCGAGCACGCGCACCCCGTAGCGATCGAGCACGCCCGCCTCGTCGAGCGCGAGCCCGCAGTTGAGCGCCGTCTGCCCGCCGAACGAGAGGGCGATCGCGTCGACCTCCTCCTTGACGATGATCCGCTCGACGAACTCCGGCGTGACCGCCGAGAGGTGGATCCGGTCGGCCAGCCCCTCGCTCGTCTGGATCGTCGCGATGTTGGGGTTCACCAGCACCGTGGCGATGCCCTCCTCCTTGAAGGCCTTGATCGCCTGCGACCCCGAGTAGTCGAACTCGCCGGCCTGGCCGATCTGGAGCGCGCCGGAGCCGAGCACGAGGACCCGCCGGGGCTTCTTCGGGAGATACGCGCCGTACATCGCTACTGCCTCCGGGTGGCTCGGAGGTCCGCGCCCCCGTGCATCGCGCCGCACAGGCGCAGGAAATCGTCGAACAGGTAGCTCGCGTCCTTGGGCCCCGGCGTCGCCTCCGGGTGGAACTGCACGCTGAAGAAGGGCCGCGTCCGGGAGCGGATCCCCTCGTTGGTCCCGTCGTTGATGTTCACGAACCAGGGCTCCCACTCCGGCGGCAGCGACTCGTCGTCGACCGCGTAGCCGTGGTTCTGGCTGGTCACGTAGCAGCGCCGGCTGAGCAGGTCCTGCACCGGCTGGTTCACCCCGCGGTGCCCGTAGGGCAGCTTGTACGTGTCGCCCCCCGCCGCGAGCGCGAGGATCTGGTTGCCCAGGCAGATGCCGAAGATCGGGCGCGCGTAGCCGCCGAGCAGGCCGCGGACCTCCGCGACGAGCGGGCCGAGGTCCTTGGGATCGCCGGGGCCGTTGCCGATGAGCACGCCGTCCGCGCGCGCGGCGAGCTCGCCGAGCCGCGCGTGCCAGGGCGCGCGGATGACGGTCGCGCCGCGCTCGAGCAGCGCGCGCACGATGTTGTCCTTCGCGCCCACGTCGACGAGCAGCACGCGGAGCTCGCCGCCCTCGTGGATCACCGTCTCCCGCGGCGCGACGAGGCGGAAGACCTCCTCCCGCATCTCCACCGCCTCCGCGGCGCGCCGCGCGCGCTCGACGTCGGCCTCGGCCGGCAGCAGCCAGCCCTTCATCGTGCCCGCCTCGCGCAGCTTCCTCGTGAGCGTGCGCGTGTCGATCCCGGTCACCGCCGGGATCCCCTCGGCCGCGAGCCACGCGCCGAGCGATCGCGCCGCCGCGTGGTGGCTGTACCGGTCGACGTAGCTCTGCACGATGAGCCCTTGCACCTGGATCCGGTCGGACTCGTACGGCGCGTCGACGCTGCCCGCGCGCCGCGGCGCCGGCACGCCGTAGCTGCCGACCAGCGGGTACGTGAGCGTGAGGATCTGCCCCCTGTACGAGGGATCCGTGAGCGTCTCGACGTAGCCGGTCATGGCCGTGTTGAAGACGACCTCGCCGGCGACGGCGCGCGCCGCGCCGAAGCCCTGGCCCACCATCGTCGTGCCGTCCTCCAGCACGAGCTTCATTCGATTGCCATCCATCATCGCGACCGCCCGGGCAGACCCGTGTGAGCCGGGCCCGCGCGGCGCGGGCCCCGATGTGTGTGAACCGTCCGTGGATCCGGGTGGACCCGATCCCAGAAGAGAATTTCACAGGGAGGCGGCGCCCCCCGCGCCCCCGACGTTTGCACGACCCCGCGTGTCCGTCGACCGCGGTCTCGCCGCGGCGCGGATCGGGCGCCGGGCTCAGCTCGCTGGCGCGCTGGAGATCTCGGCCTTCGGCGCGCGCCCCTTCTCGAGGTACGCGTTCTCGAGCACGAGCACATCCATCTTGGTGCGCAGGTAGCAGTCGAGCGCCTCCTTGGGCGTGCAGACGACCGGCTCGTTCTCGTTGAACGAGGTGTTGAGCAGGATCGGCGTGCCCGTCTGCTTTCCGAACTCCTGGATGAGCCGGTAGTACCGCGGGTTCTCCTTCTCCGCGACCGTCTGCAGCCGGCCGGTGCCGTCCACGTGCGTGACCGCGGGGATCTCGGCGCGGCGCTCCGGCTTGATCTTGTAGACCTTGGTCATGAACGGATCGGGGTAGTCCTGCTCGAAGTAGTCCCCGACGCGATCGAGCAGGACCGCGGGCGCGAACGGGCGGAACATCTCGCGCCGCTTGATGCGCTCGTTGAGGATGTCCTTCATGTCGTGCCGCCGCGGGTCGACCAGGATGCTCCGGTTGCCGAGCGCGCGCGGGCCCCACTCCATCCGCCCCTGGAACCAGCCGATCACCTTGCCCTCGGTGATCGCCTTGGCGACCCGCGGCAGCAGCTCCTCGTCCGGCATCGTCTCGAAGGCGACGCCCTCCTTGCGGAGGAGCTCCTCGATCGCGGCCTGGTTGAAGCTCGGGCCGTAGTAGCTGTGCGTCTGCCGGAACCGCCGCGGGTTGCCGAGCTTGTGGTGGTACACGTAGAGCGCCGCGCCGAGCGAGGTGCCCGCGTCGCCGGCCGCCGGCTGGATGAAGACGTCCTGGAAGGTCCCGCGCGGCCGGATCTTGCCGGCGACGAGGCTGTTGTGCGCGCAGCCGCCCGCCATCGCGAGCCGCGGCGAGCCGCTCAGCTTGCGCGCGGTCTCGAGGATCTCGAAGTACGCCTCCTCGAACACGGCCTGCACCGAGGTCGCGACCGCCTTGAACCGGTCCTCCATCGGCGCGCCGCCGACGCGCGCCGGGCCGAGCAGGTCGAGCAGCCGCTCCGAGTTGATCGTGTCGAACCTGGGCTCGCCCTCCCAGGTCATCGCGATGCCCTTCGTGTGGTGCTGGAAGTACTCGAGCCCGAGCTCGAACGCGCCGTCCTTCACGATCACGACCTTGCGCATCTTGTCGAGCAGGTCGGGCGCCCCGTAGGCCGAGAGGCCCATGACCTTGTACTCGTCGCCGAACTTCGGGAACCCGAGGTACTGCGTGATGCCGGAGTAGAAGAGGCCGAGCGAGTGCGGGAAGCCCACGCGCCGGTGGATCTCCAGCTTGTTGCCCCGGCCGGTCGCCCACATCGTGCTGACGAAGTCGCCGAAGCCGTCCATCGAGACGACCGCGGCCTCGTCGAACGGCGACGCGAAGTACGCCGACGACATGTGCGCCCGGTGGTGCTCGACATTGTGCGACTCGGCGCGGATCCGCTTCGGATCGACGCCCAGCGAGGCGCCGAGGTGCGCCTTGGGGTCGCGGACCTGCAGCATGTTCTTGACGCGGTCGACGACGAAGTTGAAATCGGGCCGCTTCTTCAGCGAGTAGATGACCTTGTCGCCGAGGTGCGCGCGCGGGTCGCGCCCGATCGCGATGTGGTCGAGGTCCTCGATCCGGGCCCCGGCGGCCTCGAGGCAGTACTCGATGGCGCGGCGCGGGAAGCCCGCGCAGTGCTTGATCCGGTTGAAGCGCTCCTCCTCGGCGGCAGCGACGAGCTGTCCGTCGACGAGGAGCGCGGCCGACGCATCACCGTGATATGCGTTGATCCCGAGGATGAGCATAGGGGGTGCACGATACCGACCTATCATCGCGGCGGTCAAGGTCGGCCTCGCGCTGCGATATGCTCGAACGCCCTCGTTGAATGAGCGCAGGGAGCGCGCGCGACGCTAGACGTCGGCGAGGCGGATCACCTCGAGGAGATCGCCCTCGTCCACGCGATCTCGATCGGACGGGGCGAGGATGAGCGCGTCGGCCTCGGCGAAGCTCGTCACCGCGCCCGATGCCTGATTCGGGAGCGCGCGCGCGACGAGCGCGCCGCCGCGCTCGATCGGCTCGAGGCGCCCGCGGAGGAACTCGGCGCGGCCGATCTTCTTGCGCAGGGGCCTGCCGGCGAAGGGCGCGACGAGGCGCGGCGGGAGCGGCGCGGCGTCGCCCTGGAGGGCGCGGAGCAGCGGGACGCCGAACAGCAGGAACGTGAGCGACGCGGACGCGGGGTTGCCCGGCAGGCCGAGCGCGTGGATCGCCGCGCCGCCCGGCGCCTCCGCGCGGCCGACGGCGAGCGGCTTGCCCGGCTTGATCGCGACGCGCCAGAAATCGAGCGACACGCCCGCGGCCTCGAGCGCCGGGCGGATCACGTCGTGATCACCGACGCTCACGCCGCCGATCGTGATGATCAGATCGCTGCCGCGCAGCGCGGTCGCGACCGCCGCCGCCGCGCGCGCCGCGTCATCCGGCACGAAGGGCGCGAGCCTGACGGCCGCCCCTGCGGCGCGCGCCGCGGCCGCGACGAAGTAGCCGTTCGACTCCGGGATCGTGCCCGCCCCCGCCCGTGAGAGATCGCCGGGCGCGCGCAGCTCGTCGCCCGAGCAGAGCACCGTCACTGCCGGCCGCCGCGCGACGAAGAGGTGCGGCCGGTCCAGCGCGGCCGCGAGCGCGACCTGCCCCGGCGTGAGCCGCGCGCCCCGCCGGAGCGCCGGCGCGCCCTCCGCGAGATCCTCGCCGCGGCGCCGCACGCACGCCCACGCCGGCGGCGCGGAGCGCAGCGTGATCGCGTCCCCCGCCCGCTCCACGTCCTCCTGAGGGACGACCGCGTCCGCGCCCTCCGGGAGCCGCGCGCCCGTGAAGATGCGGCACGCCGTGCCGGGCTCGAGCGCGGGCGCCGAGCCCCCGGCCGCGCTCTCGCCGCGCACGCGCAGCGTCCACGGCCCGCCCCCCGCGAGGTCGCCCGAGGCGAGCGCGTAGCCATCCATCGAGCTGTAGTCGAACGCGGGCATCGGCGCGCCCGCGACGAGGTCCTCGGCGAGCACGCGCCCCGCCGCGTCCTCGAGCGCGACGCGCTCCGGCCCGACCGGCGCCGCGCTCGCGAGCAGCCGTGACAGCGCCTCCTCGAAGGGGATCATGCGCCGCGCCCCCTCTCCTCGCCGCCGCCCGGGTGATGGTGGTGCCCGCCCCTTCCGGACGCGAGCGCCACCGCGTGCGGGAGCACCGGCGCGAGGATCCGCGTCACCGCGAGGTCGAGCGCCTTCGGGCTCCCCGGCAGCGCCACGACCACGACCCCGCGCGCCACGCCCGCGATCGCGCGCGAGAGGATCGCGCGCGGCCCGATCTCGTCCCAGCTCAGCCTGCGGAACGCCTCGCCGAACCCCTCGAGCGTCTTCTCGAACAAGGGCAGGAGCGCCTCGATCGTCCGGTCGCGCGGCGAGATCCCCGTCCCGCCGGTCGCCACGATCGCGTCCGCCGAGCGCGCGTCGCAGATCCGCGCCACCGCGTCGCGGAGCAGCTCCGGCTCCTCGCGCAGGATGAGGTGCGAGACGACGTCGAACCCTGCGCCGCGCAGGAGGTCGTGCAGCCGCCGCCCGCCCTCGTCGTCCTCGGGCGTGCGGGTGTCGCTCAGGGTCAAGGTCGCGACGCGGACCGGCGTTGGTGACGCGCTCATGGCGCAGGTGTACGCGGTGCGGCGGCCGGGGGCGAGGCCGATCTTCGCGGCGAGGACGGCTCCACGATCCGCACGCGGTGGGGCATCGCCAGCGCCTCCTCGAGCGGCCCCGGCGCGAAGTCGAACCGGCGCTGCCGGAGCGGCCGCTCCGGGTAGATCAGCCGCAGGCGGACGTGCGGGGGCGCCGCCGGCGGCCGCTCTGCGTCGAACATGGTCCGCGACACCGCGCCCTCCGCGTAGGGCGTGACGACGGTGATCTCGTCGGCGCCGCGCGCCACGAGCGCGTCGAGCAGCGTGTTGTCCGCGGCGCCGCCGTCGACGTGCACCTCGCCGTCGAGCCGGGTCGGCCGCGCGTAGATGACCGGGATGTAGCAGCTCGCCGCGATCACCGCGTGCATGTCGCGCCGCGCCCGGTTCGAGTGGATCACGAGCGCCTCGGGCGCCCGGTGCGAGGGCGGCCGCGCGCGGACGAGCCCCGCCACGCGATCGAGCCCGCGCAGCGCGAACGGCCGCGCCCGCGTCGTCGCGACGAGCAGCTCCGCCTCGGTCCCTTGCAGCCGCTCCTCCGGCAAGAACCGCGTGAGCGCCTCCTCGAGCAGCGCGCTCATGCCGAACACGCTCCGCTCGGTGCGCAGGTACCGGGTCGAGACGACCGGCCTCCGCGCCATCGCCCGCCACATGGCCGGCCCGTCCGCGGCCAGCCCCGCCACGGTGACGGCGCCGCAGATCGAGCCCGACGAGGCGCCGGCGACGAGATCGAACCGCTCGCCTGCGGCGGCCAGGCGGGCCATCACGGCGAACTGGAACGCGCCCCGGCAGGCGCAGCCGGGGAGGGAGAGCGCGCGGAGCATCGCGGCCGGCGAGCGTACACCGAAACGCGCCGCGAGGTCGTGACCGTGGCCCCTGGCGCTCCGCTGCGCTAGGGGACGCCGGTGGCCGAGCCGCTGATCCCCTACATCAAGCTCCCCGAGATCCCGCTCTCGTTCCTGGAGCACCTCCCGATCATCGGCCGGCACATCGACCAGCCCCCCTCGATCAAGCCCTTCGGCGTGCTGGTCGCGCTCGGCGTCTACATCGGCTCGGTCGTCGCCGTCCGGCACGCACGCGAGCGCGCGATCGACGAGAAGAAGATGAACTCGTTCATCTTCTGGGTCGTCGCGGCCGGCTTCATCGGCGGCCACATGCTCGACGCCCTCTTCTACCACCCGCAGCGGGTCGCCCAGGATCCGTTCTACCTCTTCATGCTCTGGGACGGCCTCTCGAGCTTCGGCGGCTTCGTCGGCGCGCTCTGCGGCGTGCTCGCCTGGCGCGTCTACCATGGCGAGCCGGTCCTCCCGATGGCCGAGGTCATCGCCAGCGCGTTCCCGCTCGCGTGGGTCTTCGGCCGCGCCGGCTGCGCCTCGGTCCACGATCACCCCGGCCGCGTGTCCGACGCCTGGTTCGCCGTGCGGTACCCCTATGGCCCCGGCACGATCGGGCGCTTCGACCTCGGCCTCTACGAGTGCCTCCTGACCATCCCGCTCGCGATCGCGTTCGCGGTCCTCTGGCGGCGCAGGCCGCACCGGCCCGACGGCTTCTACATCGGCCTGATGTGCGTCGCGTACGCACCCGTGCGTTTCGCGCTCGACTTCCTGCGCGAGCACGAGGGCAAGATCCAGGGCGGCGATCCCCGCTACGGCGGCCTCACCCCGGCGCAGTGGGCGTGCTTCGGCCTCCTCGCCCTGGGCGTGTACTTCCTGCGCCTCTCGCGCCGCAACGCCTCGCCCGGCGGCGACGCCCCCGCCGCCTCGCCCGGCGAGCCGATCGCCGAGGAGGACGCCGGCGAGGGGGCCCGCGAGGGTGAGGCCAAGGCCGCCGGGCCCTGAGCCGGTCGCTGCGAGCTCCTCGATGCCCGTGACCTTTGGCCCGCGCCGTGGGCCGCGGCATCCACGCCGCCGCCTTGCTCTTGCCGTTCCGTTCACCTCGACGAACAGGAAAGTGAGGGAGCGTCCGGAACGCTGCCGGGCCACCGAGGGCCTTGGCACCCCCCGGGGCGTCACCGCGCGCTTTTTGCCGTGTCCGCCCCCCGGCGGGTCCCTTGACGCGGCAGGGGGGCCGGATATCGTGGGTGGAGTATGTACCAGAGGGTCGGCCCGCCGACCTTCGATCATCGGCTCGCGCGTTGCCTCGGTGCCGCTGGGGGAGCGCGTGGGGCGTGAGCTCCGTGCTCGCGTCTGACTGTTGCCTGACCGCTGCCTGACTGCTGTGACCGTTGACGACTCGTGACTGACTCGTGATTGGATCCGCGACGCCGTCCGACGGCGCCCGGAGGAACAGAAAAAGGGACTCGTAGGGGATACCCCAGGTTTTTTCAAATGGCTGAAGATTCGCGTAAGTTGTTCGTGGCGGGCTTGCCCGATTCCATCACCGAAGACGTTCTTCGACAGCTCTTCGAGGCGACCGGCGGCAACGTCGTCGAGGTCAGCCTCCCGAAGGACCGCGCGACCGGCCGCCCGCGCGGCTTCGGCTTCGTGACGCTGTCCACCACCGACGAGGCGAACGCAGCGCGCGAGTCGCTCGACGGATCGTTCCAGGGGGGGAAATCGATCTCGGTCCGACCGTTCCAGGCCGAGCCTCCGAAGCGCGAGGGGCGCCCGATGGGCGGCGGCCCCGGCGGCCCCGGCGGCGGCGGTGGAGGCGGCGGCGGCATGGGCGGCCCCGCATCCGCGCCCGATCGCACGCTCTACGTCGGGAACCTCCCCTATGACGCCAGCGTGGAGGAGGTCGAGGGGCTCATCAGCTCGACGGGCGCGGGCCCTGTCGTCCGCGTCCACCTGCCGATGGATCCCGACGGCCGGAAGCGTGGCTTCGGCTTCGTGACGATGGCCAGCGCCGAGGCCGCGCGCGCCGCGATCGACGCGCTGCGCGGCGTCGACGTCCGCGGCCGTCGCCTCGTCGTGAACCTCGCGCACCCCAAGGGTGAGCGCCCGCCGCGCGAGGATCGGCCGGGCGGCTACGCGGGCGGCGGCGGCGGCGGCGGCTACGTCGGCGGCGGTGGTGGCGGCGGCGGCTACGGCGCGCCCGCGCCCCCGCCTCCGCGCAAGACCTTCGACGATCGGCGGCGGCGCGGCGGCAGCCACGACGGGGATGGTCCTCCCGGCGGCGGCGGCGGCGGCGGCGGCGGCGGCGGCGGTGGCGGCCGGCGCAACAAGCAGCAGTGGGATCGCGGTCGCGACGACGACTGGGACGAGTGATCCCGGCGGAGCCCGGCCGCTCCGCGCAGGCGCATGCATATCTGAAGCATCTGAGGCCCCCGAGGCCCCTGAAGCACCTCGGCGAACACACACGACCTGGCCCGCCTTCCGGTTGACAACGGCCTCCGTTTACGTACGGTAGGCGCCCCTCTCGAACCCGGCCGACGGCCGGCCCCTTCGGAGATCCCCGATGCGTGACACGATCAAGCTCACGTGCGGCAGCTGTGGCCGCGCGAACTATCACACGACGAAGAACAAGCGGACGATGACGGAGAAGTTCGTCATCAAGAAGTTCTGCCCGGCGGAGCGCAAGCACACCGAGCACAAGGAAGGGAAGATCTCGAAGGGCTAGCCGTTTCCGGTCGGGCCTTTTTCCCGGCCGCGATGCGCGAGGGCCGGGAGCGCTTTGCGGCCCCGGGCTCCCCTGGGCGACCGGGGCGACCTGGCGCGCAGGGTCGATGATCGCGGCGCTCTGCGCCACCCCCCCGGATCCTTCCGGGGCCTGACGAAACCACGGTCCAGCGTGAAGGCGGTGCGATGATCTTCGACTGGCTCTACGGCCTGTTCTCGAACGATCTCGCGATCGATCTCGGCACCGCCACGACCCTCATCTACGTGAAGGGGAAGGGCATCGTCTCGTGCGAGCCCTCCGTCGTGGCGGTCCAGCGCGACTCCCGCGGTGGCAAGAAGGTGCTCGCGGTCGGGCGCGAGGCGAAGGAGATGCTCGGGCGCACCCCGGGCAACATCCAGGCGGTCCGCCCCCTCCGCGACGGCGTCATCGCCGACTTCGAGATCACCGAGGCGATGCTCCGCTACTTCATCGCCCGGGCGCACAACCGCCGCACGCTGGTCAAGCCGCGGATCATCATCTGCGTCCCCTTCGGCATCACCGAGGTCGAGAAGCGCGCCGTCAAGGAGAGCGCCGAGGGCGCGGGCGCCCGCGAGGTCTACCTGATCGAGGAGCCGATGGCGGCCGCGATCGGCGCCGGCCTGCCGATCACGGAGCCGAGCGGCAACATGGTCGTCGACATCGGCGGCGGCACGACCGAGGTCGCCGTCATCTCGCTCGCCGGCATCGTCTACTCGCAGAGCGTGCGCGTCGGCGGCGACAAGATGGACGAGTCGATCATGGCCTACATGAAGCGCAAGTACAACATGGCCATCGGCGAGCAGACCGCGGAGCGCATCAAGATCACGATCGGCAACGCCTACCCGCTGGAGCAGCAGCTCACGATGGAGGTGAAGGGCCGGGACATGGTCGCCGGCATCCCGAAGACCGTCGTCGTGAACTCCGACGAGATCCGGGACTCGCTGAGCGAGCCCACGAACGCCATCGTCGACGCGGTCCTCATCGCGCTGGAGCGCACCCCGCCCGAGCTCGCGGCGGACATCGTCGACAAGGGCATCGTGCTCACCGGCGGCGGCTCGCTGCTCAAGAACCTCGACGTGCTCCTCCGCGAGGAGACGGGCCTCCCCGTGATGGTCTGCGACGATCCGATCAGCGCCGTCGTGCTCGGCAGCGGCAAGGCGCTCGATCACCTCGAGCTCCTGAAAGAGGTCACCATCAGCTAGGGGGCAGGGCCCCCGGCCGATGAGGGGCTTCGCGCGCTGACGTTCGGGGGCTCCGCGCGGACAAGCCGCGCTGCGCCCCCGAACCCCCGACGCTCCCGATGGTCGCTACCCCGCGGAGCCGGCGCCGCATGACACCGGGGCGCTGGGGTGGCCTCCGGAGGCTGGCCGTACTACCCCTCGGAGGGAGGCCGCCGTGAACCTGAGACGCTACCGCGACTTCGGCATCGTGATCCTGGCGCTCGCGGTGCCGTTCTGGTTCCTGCGCGCCAGCATGCGCGATCCGAAGCAGAACACGGGCCCCGATCGGGTCATCATGCAGATCGCCGCCCCGGTCCAGTACGCGGCCGCCACGCTCGCCCGCGGGATCTCGAACCTCTGGGGCGACTACATCTACCTCGTCGACGTGAAGGACGACAACGCGCGGCTGGCCTCCCAGATCGCGCGCCTCCGGGAGCGGGTCCGCAAGCTCGAGGGCCTCGAGGACGAGAACCGGCGCCTGCGCCGGCTGCTCGATCTCCGGCAGAGCCTGCGCACCGACGTCGTGAGCGCCCAGGTCATCGGCAAGAACACCAACGATTTCTTCAGGGTGGCCCGGGTCACCCTCGACCGGGAGGCGCGTGATCTCGGCCCGAACCTGCCGGTGCTCTCGGCCGACGGGGTCGTCGGGACCACGCTGAAGAGCGCGGGCGACACGGTCGACGTGCGGCTCGTCGTCGACGCGGGCAGCGGCGTCGACGTGATCGTCGAGCGCACCGGCGCCCGCGGCTTCGTGCGCGGGACCGGCGACGAGACGAAGTACTCCTGCAGCGTCGAGTACGTGCAGCGCACCGACGAGGTCGAGGTCGGCGACCTGCTGGTCACGAGCGGCGTCGGCCGGCGCTTCCCGAAGGGCATCCCGGTCGGGACCGTCACGCAGGTCGTCCGCCGCGATTTCGGCATCTACCAGCAGGTGCTCGCCTCGCCGGCGGTGGACTTCTCCCGGCTGGAGGAGGTCCTGATCGTGACGACGCCGCCGCCCGAGGAGCAGGCCGCCGCGGCGCCGGGCAGGAGGTAGCGGCATGAGAAACTCCGCGTTCCTCGCCGTCGGGATCGGGCTGCTCGTGATGCAGTCCAACCTCTTCCGGGTGATCGGCAAGCTCAACATCCCGGGCGCCACGCCGAGCCTGCTCCTGCCGCTCGTCGTGTTCATGGGCGTGCACGAGTACTCGATCGCCCGCGGCGCGGCGCTCTCGTTCCTGCTCGGCTACCTGCTCGATCTCTTCGTCGGGGCGCCGGTCGGGCTCTTCACCTTCATCACCGTCGCGACGTTCGTGGTCGCGCGCGCGGCGGGCGTCCGGCTCGCGGCGCAGACCTTCCTCACGAAGATCGCGCTCGCCTTCGCGTTCGGACTGGTCGAGGGCGTGCTCATCGTGATCCTCACGGCGATCTTCGGGGCGGACGCCGCCCGGCCGCGCGCGCTCGCGCTGCTCGTGGCGCCCCACGCGGTCTCGACGGCGGCGTTTGCGCCGCTCGTCTTCCGCCTCGCCGAGCGCGTGCACCAGGCGACGATCACCGTGCCCCGGCCCGTGGAGGGGGGCGCGCGGTGAGCCTGCTCGTCCAGCGCTCCGACGTCAGCGAGTTCCGGCGGCGCTTCCGCTGGATCGCGCTGATGATGGCGGTCGCCTTCCTGGGCCTCATCGCGCGGCTCTTCTACCTGCAGATCATCGAGGCCGACGAGAACAAGGCGATCGCCCGCGAGAACATCGTCCGCCGCGTGACGCTCGCCACGACGCGCGGGATCATCCGCGATCGGAGCGGCAAGGTCCTCGCGGCGAGCCGCCCCTCGTACAACATCTACGTCGTCCCGCGCCGGCTCGACATGGCGACGACGTGGCCGAAGCTCGTCGATTACCTCGGCGTCGGCGTGGACGAGCGGGCGCGGCTCGAGGCGCTGATCACGGCCATCCGCGCCGACGACGGGCCGCGGAAGAACCAGCAGATCCTGCTCAAGGAGGACCTCTCCCGCGACGCGGTGGCCACGCTCGCGACGCACGACGCGGAGCTGCCGGGCGTCGACGTGGTCCCGGTCCCGGTGCGCTACTATCCGTTCGACGAGATCGGCTCGCACCTGCTCGGCTACATGGCCGAGGTGGACGCGGAGCGGCTCGCGACGCTGCGGAGCGAGGGCTACGTCGAGGGCGACCGGATCGGCGTCACCGGGATCGAGCGGGCCTGGGAGAGCTACCTGCGCGGCACGCGCGGCTGGGAGAAGGTGCTCGTCGACGCGAAGGGGCGGCGCCGGCCCGGCGGCGAGGGGATCATCGAGGAGCCCCGGCGGGTGGATCCGATCCCCGGGCGCGACCTGCGGCTGACGATCGACGCCGACCTGCAGAAGGCGATCGAGAAGGCGATGCGCGGCGAGCTCGCCGGGGGCGTCGCGCTGATCGACGTGAGGACCGGGCGCATCGTCGGCCTGTACTCGAAGCCGGGCTATGATCCGAACGCGCTCTCGGGCGGCTCGGGCAAGCAGGTGATCCGCGACGCCTTCCGGCGGCTCTACACGGATCCGCTCAAGCCCGCGCTCGACAAGACGATCTCGGGCGCGTACCCGCCGGGGTCCACGTTCAAGCCGTTCACCGCGCTCGCGGCGCTGGAGAAGGGGCTCATCGATCCGCGGCAGATCTCGCAGTGTCGCGGCGCGCTGACCTTCGGCAAGCGCACGTTCCGCTGCACCCACGTGCACGGCGCGGTGGCGATGCAGCAGGCGATCGCCGAGTCGTGCAACGTCTACTTCTACCGCCTCGCGGCCGAGTACGGGGTCGGCATGGACCTCATCGCCGAGATGGGCCAGCGCTTCGGCCTCGGCGCGCGGACGGGGCTCGGGATCAACGCGGAGGCGACGGGCCGGATGCCGACCCGGGCGTGGATGACGCTGCGCAACAAGGGCCAGTTCCGGCTCGGCTTCGGCCTGAACGCCGCGATCGGGCAGGGCGCGACGACGGCCACGGTGCTGCAGCTCGCGCTCGCGTACGCCGCGCTCGCGAACGGCGGCACGCTCTACCAGCCGCAGATCGTGCGCGCCGTCGAGACGAGCGCCGGGACCGTGGTGCAGGAGTTCACCCCGCGCGTCCGCCGCCAGATCGACCTGCGCCCCGAGAACCTGTCCCTCGTGCAGCGCGCGCTGGTCGCGGGCGTGAACGAGGAGGGCGGCACGGCGTTCCGGGCGCGCCTTGCCGGCGTCGAGATGGCCGGCAAGACGGGCACCGCGCAGGTCTCGCACCGCCTCGCGCGCGGCGCCGAAGCGGAGCGCGTCTGGTACTTCAACCGCGAGCACGCGTGGTTCGCCGGCTACGCGCCCACGCGCTCGCCGGAGGTCGCGATCGTGGTGCTGGTCGAGCACGGCGGGGCCGGCGGCAAGCACGCCGCGCCCGTCGCCTTCGAGGTGGTGCGCGCGTACCAGGAGCTCGCGAGGGCCGCGCCGCGGCCTGCGGAGGGGCCGCGCGCGGGCGTCGGCGGGGCGGGGCGCGCGCCCGCGAAGGGCGGGGACGTGAAGGCCTCGGACGTGAAGCCCGCGGGGGCGCCATGATCCAGCGCGACTCGCTCTCCTCCCACGACCGCGATCACTTCGACTGGCCGCTCTTCATCGCGGCGGTCTCGATCGCGGTGCTCGGCGTGGTCAACCTGTACAGCGCGACGAGCGTCTACTCCGGCGCCCGCGCCGAGCTCTACATCAGCCAGGTCTACTGGCTCTTCGTCGGCGGCATCATCGGCGGCGTGATCATCGCGGTCGACTACCGCCACCTCGAGCGCCTCGGGTACGTGTTCTACACCTTCGGCGTGTTCTCGCTGGCGCTCGTGTTCGTCCTGGCGCGCGACGTGCGCGGCTCCGCGCGGTGGATCGAGTTCGGCTCGTTCCGGTTCCAGCCCAGCGAGTTCATGAAGGTCTTCCTGGTCATCGCGCTGGCGAAGTACCTGCACGACGATCCCCGGAACGAGGGCCGCACGCTCCGGGACCTGGCGATCCCCGCGGCGCTCACCGCGGTGCCGGCGCTGCTCGTGCTGCGGCAGCCGGATCTCGGGACGGCCACGATCCTGGTGTTCGTCTTCCTGACGATCGCGATGCTCACGCGGGTGAAGTGGAAGAGCGTGGCCCTCTTCGCCGGGACGGTGATCTCCGCCGCGCCGATCGTCTGGACCTACGTGCTCCTTCCGTACCAGCGCGATCGGATCACGACGTTCCTGAATCCGGAGGCGGACATCCTCCGGCGGGGCTGGCACGCGCACCACTCGCGCGTGGCGATCGGCAACGGGGGGCTCTTCGGCGCCGGCTACCTCAAGGGCACCCAGAACCAGTTCCTCTTCCTGCCCGATCAGTTCACCGATTTCCCCTTCCCGGTGTACGCGGAGGAGTGGGGCTTCGCGGGCTCGGTGCTGCTCGTCTGCCTCTACGCCTTCGTGGCGATCTGGGGCATCCGGGTCGCGTCGCAGGCGAAGGATCGCTTCGGCGCGGTGATCGGCGTGGGCTGCTCGGCGATCATCTTCTGGCACGCGATCATCAACGTCGGGATGACCTCCGGCGTGCTCCCGGTCGTCGGCGTCACGCTCCCGCTGTTCTCCTACGGCGGATCGAGCGTCACCACCGTGCTCGTCTCGCTCGCGCTCCTGATGAGCGTCTCGATGCGCCGCTACGCGGGGGTCCCCTCGCTCGACCGGCTCTGAGCCCCCTCGTGGAGGCTCACAGCGATCCGTCGGCGAGGCGGGCGTCGATGGCGAAGGCGAAAGCGGTGAGCGCCTCGCGCACGGTCACGTCGCCGCCGGCGCGCGCCTTCTGGAGCGTGGCGCGGAAGCGGAGGTAGCGGCGGCCGTCGAGGCCCATGAGGAGCGGGACGACGGCCGGATCATGCGGCGCGTGCGACGAGCCGAGCATCTCGGTCGCGCTCGCGACGAGGCGGGCGACCAGCGCCTCGCAGCGCAGCGCGGCGAGGCCGTAGCGCCCGGCGGCGATGAGGCCCTCCACCTCGGCCACGAGCTCGCGATCCGGCGGCATCCACAGCGGCGCGAAGGACACGCCGGCGCGGCCCGGATCGGGCGCGAGATCGAGGGGCTCGGAGCTCGGCGGCGGCTCCCTTTCCTCGCGGGAAGGCGGCAGCTCGCTCGCGAGGTCGTGCTCCTGGAGCTGTTCGTCCGGCGCGAAGCCCGCGTCGAGCTCGGGCGGCGCATCGAGCTCCGAGCCCTCGGCTGGAGGGCGCGTGCCCAGGTCGGGGGGGAGCAGGTCCGGGGCGACCGCGCTCGCCGGGTACGGCTGCTCGGGCAGGAGCTGGTCCGGCTCCGGCTCGCCGATCGTCGAGTCCGGCGGGATCGAGGACCAGGTGGTGATCGGGGTGATCAGCCGCGAGGCGGCGGGCTCGATCGGGAGCGGGGGCGAGGCGTCGCGCAGCGCGGTCACGAGCCCCCCCTCGACCGCGTCGAAGCTCGCCCCGAAGCCGCCGATCTCGTCCGGCAGCCGCTGCTCGAACGCGCGGATGACGCGCTCGCTGATGCGCTCCAGCCCCTCGTAGACGCCGATCCCGGTCCTCGCCGACGTGGCGAGGGAGACGGCGTCGAAGGGGTTCAGCATCTCGTCGAGCGCCTCGATCGAGAGCAGGTCGGGGAGATCGCGCTTGTTGTGCTGGAAGATGAGCGGCATCTGCGCGATCTCGCGCCCCTGCTCGGCGAGGTTCTCGCGGAGGTTCTCGAGGCTCTCGAGGTTGGCGTCGGCGCGGACCGCCTGCGAGTCGCTGACGAACACGATGCCGTCGGCGCCCGTGAGCACGAGCTTCCGGGTCGCGTTGAAGTAGACCTGCCCGGGAACCGTGAAGAGCTGGAGCCGGACGTTCATCCCCCGGATCGGCGGGAGGCGGACGGGGAGGAAGTCGAAGTAGAGCGTGCGGTCGACGGGCGTCGCCAGCGAGACGAGCTTCCCCCGATGCTCCGGCTTCGCCGTGCGGTGGAGGTACTCGAGGGTGGTCGTCTTTCCGCCGAGGCCGGGCCCGTAGTAGACGATCTTGAACACGAGCTCGCGGCTCAGTGGGTTCACCGAAGCCATGGATCGGCCCGACGATACACGAAATGCCGATCGGAGTCCGGGGGGCTCGATCAGCGCGTTCCGACGAGCGCGGCGAGCCGGCCGCTCTGTCCCATCAGCACCGAGAGCGCGACCTTGCCCTTGCTCGCCTGGAAGTAGTCGAGGCGGAGCCAGTGCGGCCCCGCGGTGAGCTGCGCCTCGCCGTCCGCGCTCTTCACCGTGTGCACGCCGTCGTTGTCGACGACGCGTTTGTCGTCGACGTACAGGACTGCGCCATCGTCCGAGGTGACCCGGAACTGCCACTTGCCGGTCTGCGGCACGTTGAACTCGCCCTCGTAGCGGATCATGAACCAGTCGTTCTGCAGGAGCGCGCCGGGGAAGCCGCTCGTGAACTCCTGGGGCTGGATCTCGAACTTGTCGGTGAAGAGGCCGGCGAACGGCACCGGACCGGGGGCCGGGAGGCGCTGGGTGTTCTCCGGGATGACATAGGCGAGGCCCACGAACGCGCCGGCCTTGCCGTTGCCGAAGACGTTGGGCTCGGAGAGCCGCGGGGTGGTGAGGGGGATGACGGGGCGCCGGTGGCGCGCGGCCGGCGCGGGAGGCGCCTGTCCGCCTTGCTGCGCGCTGCGGGGCGGCGGGGGCGGCGCGGCGGCCTGCCGGCCGTCGCCGGTCTGGATGCTGATGCTGCAGCCTCCGAGCAGCGAGGCGGCGAGGAGGCCGAAGGCGAGGCGGGAGCGGGTGCGAAGCATGGGGGTCTCCTGGAAGCGAGGATGTGGAGGCTTAGACGGTGGACCCCGGCGAGGCAATGAACGCGCACGACCGGATCCGGTGCTCGGCGTCGTGCAGGGCGATCGCCGCCCGTCGGAAATCCCGGCGGGATTTCTGACGGACGGCACCAGAACTAGAACTAGAGGTCAGCGTCGATGCTGCGCCAGAGCGGGGACAGGTGCGCGAGCACCAGCGCGGCGACGCAGGCGGCGAGGCTGAGGGCGGCGAGGAGGTTCACGAGCGGCTCGGCGCGGGGGCGGCGGGCCCCGGCAAAGGCGATCCCGAACACGACGCCGGCGAGCAGGCCCCCGACGTGGGCGGCGTTGTTGGCGCGGACCATCACGCCGAAGAGCAGGCTGTAGACCACCGCCTGGAGGGCGAACTGCTTCCAGCGCGGGTCGCGGCGGCGGACGAGCCAGCCGAGGATCAGGCCCATGATGCCGAAGATCGCGCCGCTCGCGCCGGCCGTGTGGATGGGCCCGTGGTCGACGAGCGCGCTCCAGACAGCGCTCGCCGCGAAGCCGAAGATGCCCGTCGCGACGTAGGCGATGGCGAACCGGGCCGAGCCCGCGGCGGGCTCGGCGACGCGCGCCAGGTTCGTCAGCGCGAGCATGTTCATGCCGAAATGGAGCGCGCCGAAGTGGACGAACACCGCGGAGAGGAGCCGGAAGGGCTCGAGCGGCAGCGCGGGGTGGATGAGGAGCGAGCCGGATCGGAGCGTGTCGGCGAGGCGATCGGCGCCGGGCAGGATCGGGAAGGCGCCGTGCGCGAGCGCCGCCCGGAGCTGGCCGGCGAAGACCAGGCAAGTCAGGACGATCAGCACCTTCGTCGCGAGCAGGCTCTGGCCGTCGAGCCGGCCGCCGAGGAGGCTGGCGTGCGTGGCGAGCGCGGAGAGCGGGGCGCCGCAGCGGATGCAGCGGTCGAAATCGGCGCCGTTCAGGGCGCCGCAGCGGCCGCACGGGCGGGCGCGCGACGGGCCGGGCGAGCTCGGCGTCACGACCCGGGCTCCTGCGGCGCGCGGGCTGCGCTCGTGGCAGTGGTGGCCTCTGGCTCGGCCGCTCGGCTCTTCACGTCGCTCCTTTTTATCGGGTCTCGTGCGCGGGCAGGCCGGCAGCCGCCGGGCGCCCGGCCCGCGGGCCAGGCACAATCTGGCGGCTTTTCGCCGTAAGGTCCACGCCTTTGGCGCCGTGCTCCCGGCGTGGACGCAGTCGCCCTGGAACCCTCGATCCCGGCCCGCGGGCCCTGGCCGCCCTCCGGGGCGAGGCCGAACCCGCCGCTCCGGTGCGCCGCCTCGCCCGCCGCCCTGCGGCCGCGCCGCCGGCTGGGCGCCGGGGCGCTGGGCCGCGCGCCCTCCGGCGCGTCCTCCGCTCCGCGCTCGTCGATCCACGGGCGTCGCCCCGTGCGGCTCGCGCCGCGTCCGGGTATCGTCGCGCGCGTGGTGCCGGCGGCGAGGCCCGATCTCGAGGCGGAGCGACTGCAATGCGAGCGCGCGGGGCAGGGGGATCGCGCCGCGCTCGGGCAGCTCCTCCGGAAATACGGCCCGATCCTCTACCGGTCGGTGCTCCTGCCGCGGCTCGGCTCGGACGCGCTCGCGCAGGACGCGCTGGCGGAGACCTACGCGCGCGTGGTGGAGCGCTTCTCGCAATTCCAGTGGCAGAGCTGCGGCATCTACCCCTGGCTGCGCGTGATCGCGCTGCGGATCGCGCTCGACATGCTGCGCGCGCGCCGGCGCGAGACGCTCTTCGAGCCCGATGATCTCCAGCGCGAGATCGACGCGGCGGAGACCGATCTCACCGCGCGCGGCGAGGTGGAGCTCTGCGAGAAGCGCGACCTCGCCGACGCGAGGGCGCGCGTGGACGCGGCGCTGTCGCGGCTGAATCCGCGCTACGCCGAGGCGATCCGGATGCGGGTGCTCGAGGAGCGCCCGCGCGACGAGGTCGCGCAGGCGCTCGGGGTGAGCGTGTCGACGTTCGATGTGGTCCTGCACCGCGCCATGACGGCGCTCAAGAAGGTCCTCGCCGCCGGCGCTCCGGCGGAGCGAGGGGAGCCCAAGGAGGCTTTGCGATGAAGGGCGACCGGAGGCTCGTGCTCGTGCCGCCCGCCGGCGGGGGTTCGGGGCGCAGGGCGCCGGGAGGCGTCCCGGAGCCCCGAGCGTCGGACGAGCCGCCGCCCTCCGAGGAGGAGGCGCGCGCGGCGCGCGAGCTGGCGGAGGCGCTCGAGCGGGGCGAGGACCCGCTCGCGCTGGCGCTCCGATCGGCGGTGAGCCCGGGCGGGCTCGACGAGGCGGATCACGACGCGCTGATCGCTCGCGCGCTCGGGGACGAGGGCGCGCCGCCCACGCGCGCCGAGCGGCGCGCGGCGGACCTCCTCCTCGACGCGCTCTCCAGCGCGCGCGCAAGCGCCGGCGCGCGCGCAAGCGCC
>CAYQYG010000047.1:0-3807 GCA_964421485.1 uncultured Polyangiaceae bacterium
AGCGGGGCGCCGCCGCCCCCCACGGACTGCCGCAGGCTGCAGTTCATCGATAAGCAGAAATGCCTGAAGAGGAATTCATCCTCTTCCTGACTGCGGCATCTCGCGCTCGAAACATCTCAGGACCTGGAGCATTGGGCGGGGAGGGCATCATCATGCGAATGCGTTACGCGGCCATCGGGCTATCGCTCGCGCTCGTGACGGTGAGCCCGCCCGGAGCGGGCCAGGCGCGCCCGCCCGGAGCGGGCCAGGCGCGCCCGCCCGGCGCGGGCCAAGGGGCGCCCGCGCCATCACTGGACGCTGACGAGCAGGCGGCCAGAGAGCACAATCTCGGTATCGAGGCGATGAGGCGCGGCGACCTGGAGGGGGCGCGCGCGCACTTCCTTTCGGCCTGGAACCTCAAGAAGCACTTCCAGATCGCGGCGAACCTCGGGATGGCGGAGCTCCGGCTCGGGCGGCGCCGGGACGCGGCCGAGCACCTCTCGTATGCGCTGCGCGAGGGAGCGAAGCTCGGCGAGGACGAGCGCCGGGCGATGCAGGCGATGCTCGACGAGGCCGGCCGGAGCGTCGGCGCCGCGAGCGTCGACGTGAGCCGCGAGGGCGCCGAGATCTTGATCGACGGGCGGCTGATCGGGAGGTCGCCGCTTCGAGGCGAGGTCTTCGTGGAGCCCGGGCGGCGGGTGATCGAGGCGCGGCTCGCCGGGTACGCGCCCGCGAGCGCGGCCGTCGATTTCGATCCGGGGGCGTCGCGCCGGGTGGCATTGACCCTGGTCGAGCTCCCGAGGCCGCAAGCCAGGGCCACCGGCGTCGCCCCTGCCGCTCCCCCGGGGACCGGCGGGCGGGATGAGGTCCGCGATGGTCACCCGCCGCTCTGGTCGATCGGAGTCGCTGCCGGGGTCGCCGCGGCGGGGATCGCGACCGGCGCCGGCTTCACGATCGCGGCGAACGGGGCAGCGGCCGACGCCGATGACATGCTGGACAGCCTCTCCGGGGGCCGTCCGAATGCCTCGAGTGTCTGCGCTTCGACCCCCGCTCCCGACGTTGCCCCGAAATGCGCTGAAATCGAGCGCGCGCGCCGCCGGCAGGACACCTACCAGGACCTCGCGGTCGCCGGATACGTGGTGGGCGGGCTGACCGCCGCCGGCGCCGTGACGCTGGCGATCTGGTCCGCCGTGGAGAGTTCCGGGGGCTCGCGGATCGGCGTCGCGCCGCTCGCCGCGCCGCGCCTCGGCGGAGTGACGGTTCATGGATCATTTTGAACGAGAAGAGGGAGAGCATCATGCCGCGAGAACGTAACTTGATCACCGCGCTCGCCGCGCTCGTCGCGCTCACGGCGCTGGCCGAGTCCTGCGCGGACAACGCCGAGCAGTGCGAGCAGACAGGCCAGTGCGGCACCCAAAGCTCGACCGGCGGTGGTGGGACCGGGGGGGCACAGCCGGCCCATTGCGGCCCGGGCACGATCTGCGATGACGGGAACCCGTGCACCGACGACTCGTGTGATCCCGCCAGCGGCTGCGTCAACTCGCCGCTCCCCGCCGCGACCACGCTATGCGACGGGGGCGTCTGCGACGGCTCCGGCGAGTGCCTTCACTGCGGCGACAGCGTCCAGTGCCCGGACGGGTTCGGGTGCGGCGCCGGTGGCCTCTGCCTGCTCGTCGACGGAGCGGCGTGCCAGGACGGCAACGAGTGCCAGCACGCCCATTGCGTTGACGGCGTCTGCTGCAATACCTCTTGCGACGAGGAGTGCAGGGCCTGCAACCTGTCGGAGGGGGACACGGAACCTGGCACATGCCATTACGTTCTTGCAGGACAGGGCGACTCCACTTGCCCCTCGCCCAGCAGCTGTAATGGATTCGGAAACTGCCAGCACCCGCTCGGCGAGGCATGCGGTCTGGACGACGACTGCCTGAGCGGCCATTGCAATGCTGGAACCTGCGAGTAGTTCCGCGTGCCAAGAATTCCGCCGGGGATCGGAGGGAGAGAAGAGGGGGTCACAGGGAGGCGGGGAGAACGGGGAGATCAGAGAGTCTCTGAGAGCTCTCTCTCCCCCCGCCTCCATGCCATCAGAATGCCCTCCCCCGACCACTCCACCCGGCAAGAGGCCCCGCCGCCGGACGTCGTCGCCCGGCACGACCTCGGATCCACCACGGCATTCTCATGCCGGGTGATGCGCCCCAGCGCCTGCGGTCTATGGACTTCTTCTCTCGCGGGATCCCCAGGTCGCCGGCTTGCCAAGGTAGAGGTTGTTCAACTGGGGCCCGGGGGGCCTCGACGGTGGGCGGGGCGGCGCGACCGGCGGCTCGACGCTGCCGGTCGCCACGGGGATCTTGCGCGTAGGCGCCTCGTCGGCGGCGGGCAGCACATCATCGTCAGATTTGCCCTCGGTGAGAGGCGGCAACGCGGCCTCACCCGTCCGCTGGCGCGCAGAATCGGTCGTCGCCTCCTCGCGCGCGAGCAGCCAGTACGCGGTGGCCGCCGCGAGGAACACGCCGGCGGCCACGATCCAGCGCCGCCGCCGATCGGGGAGACCCAGCGCGGCGCGGTCGACCACCTCATGGACCGCCACGTCCTTCCACGCCGGCGCCGGGGCGGGCGGTGGGCTCCCCTCCGCGGGGATTCGCGGAGGCGCGAGGACGGCGCGGATCGGCGGAGGCGCGGCGACGACCGCCTCCGCCTCGACGGCAGGCTCCTCCAGATCGACCGGGATCTCGTCGCCCGAGCCCTCCTCCTCCTCCTCCTCTCGGGCGCGCGCCGTCAGGGCCACGAGGTCTGGCACGAGGCGGATCAGCGTGGGCTCCTCGTCCTCGTTGCGCCCCTTCGCGACGGCGCGCGGGGTCACGGGCTCGCGCTCGCCGGAGACCTCGCCGGCGTCCGCCGGGGCGGCGCGGACCTCCGGGCGCGCGGCGGGCCTCGCGCCGAAGATCGCCCGGGCGATGTCCTCCTCGGCCTCGGGGACCTCGTCGAGGGGCACGAGCAGGCGGCGCTTGACGCCGGCCGATTGCGACCTCGGCACGATCTGGATCGACAGCCCGCCGGGGATCTCGATGTCTCCGCCGATCGTGATCGAGGTCCAGCGGACGTTCGATCGATAGAGCACCACGGCCAGCCGCGCGGCCACGCCGATGACGCGCTCGAGCGGCTCGTCGTCGCCGTGCACGACCACGAGGCGGCCCGGGCGCCCGCCGTGATCGACCTCCCAGCACCTGGGCGACGCGCTCGGCTGGGGCGCAGGCAGATCCGCGAAGCTGCCCACGTACCGATCGAGCAGCCCGGGCACGTCCTCCGGCCTCTCCTCCGCGCAGCGGGCATAGGCGCGATAGAACGCCGACGAGGACGCCGCCGCCGCGCGGCCGCCCATGACGCGGCGAAGGAACGCGAGCGCCGCATCGAGGAGCGCGCCGCCGGAGAGATCACGATCGATGGCCGCGATCGCGTGCGCGAACGGCGGGTCCTGCCGCCCTGCGCCGTCCGTGACGCCGCTGACCCTGAGCCCGAGGACGAGCGCGAGGCCCCCGTGCCCCGGCTCGTGCTGGGAGTCGTCCCGCGAGAGGTTGCCAATGGCGAGCGCGAAGGGCGACCCGGTGCGCGGCTCGATGTACTTGACCAGCCGAGCGAGGTGGCCGAAATGGGTCAGCGTGAGGGGGCCGTCCGGGACCTCCGGGCAGTAGATGAAATCGATCTCGTGGCCGGGGACGTTGCCGTGGAGGGCATGGTACCAGGGCGCCCCCGACGGCGCCCGGTAGCGCGGCACCGCGTACTCCATCACCGCATCCATCTCCGCTCCCGATTCCGGTTCCGATTCCGATGCCG
>CAYQYG010000047.1:3907-30505 GCA_964421485.1 uncultured Polyangiaceae bacterium
TTCCGGTTCCGATGCCGTTTCCGGTTCCGATGCCGTTTCCGTTTCTGTTTCCGTTCCCGTTTCCGTTCCCGTTTCCGCTTCCGCGGCCGGGGCGTGCTCACCTGCCATCATGCGTTCACCTCCCCGGCTGGCCGGCCGGGCTTCGCGGGAGGTCTGGCCGGCCTCGCGGGCTCCGCTTCCGCCTTGAGGCGCTGGAGGAGCTGCGCGTCGTAGGCGCTCTTCGGGAGGATCCGCTCCACGAAGTGCGCGAACAGGTGGTGCGTGCTGTGGCCGTAGCTCGCCGAGCCCACGAGCACGCGCACGTCGATCCGGCTCCGGTACTGGGACAGGTCGTCGATCAGCTTGCGGTAATGGTCGACGGCGATCTGCTCCACCTCGGCCGGCGTGCCGGAGAGCACGTCGGACTTGTTGATGAAGAGGACCACCGCCTTGCAGCAGGCCAGGGTCTTCGGGCCGAAGAAATACTGGAGCACCTGCGGCTGGAAGGCGCGGAGCTGCTCCTCGATCCTCGCGCGATCCACCGCCTTCCCGCCGCTGCCGGCCAGGTCGACGACGAGCAGCATCCCGTGGATCTCCTCCAGGACGAGCTCGGCCTGGGCGTCGGCGAGGTGCTCCCCGCCCCAGTCGCCTATCTCGAAGACGTGCTCGACGATCATGTCGCCGGTGAGCACGTGGCTGACGGTCCGCTCGTAGCGCTCGATCTTCGTGCCCTTCAGCGCGCCCAGGTCCACGAGCGGGTTCGCCCATTTCAGCGTGAGGGAGGTCTTGCCGGTGTGCTTGACGCCGAGCGTCAGGATCCGGTAAGGGCGGCGGGTCCGGCGCGGGCGGCTCTCGAGCTCGGCGCGGACCCAGGCGTTGTCCTGCTCCAGGCTGCGGAGCCACTCGTCTTTCCTCGCCTCCTCCGCCAGGGCGCGCCGGTTCTCCAATTCGAGGCGGCCGAGCTCCTCGACGCGCAGGGCGAGGTCGCGCCGGAGGCCGTCCGCGTGGACCGCGAGGGCGCGCGACCTGTCCAGGGCCGCGCCGAGCTCGTCTCTCATTCGCGAGACGCGGAGGACGAGGACCACGGCGACGGCGGTGAGGGTCACGAGCAGCGACCCGATCACGAGCGCACAGATCAAGGACATACGTGACCTCTCATCCCTCCGTGGAGGGCCCGGGGCACGCGATTGGATGATCGACAGGCGATGGAGAGCGCGAATCCACGACGCAGGGCGCCGCGCGCGCTCACCGGGGCGGACGCGGCTGTGCTAGACAGCGCCGCGCGGATGTCCGGAGGAGAGCGACAGATGAGGCCGGGCGCGCCGCTCACCGCGACGCTCGGGGAGCTCGCGGAGGGGTCCGGGGCGGCGAGCCTCGAGGATGAGCTCGACGAGGGCGGCGAGCCGGCGTCCTCGGCGCTGGAGTCCGTCGATCCGCTGCCCTCGCTGGAGCTGCCGGGGGACCGGCGCGTCGTGACCACGCGGGAGATCGCGGCGGAGGTCGCGGCGGCGGCGCGGGGGACGATCCACGCGGCGGGGGCGGCGGAGGGGGCCGCGGCGCTCGTGATCCGGCGGCTCGCGAGGACGGCGGCGCTCGCGAAGCGGAAGATCGTCGCGATCACGGCGGACGTGGACGGCGCGAGGGCGCTCGCGGCGGACGTGTCGTTCATGCTCGCGGACCGGAACGCGGACGACGCGGAGGCCGGGGGGGCGACCACGTTCGGGCGCGTGCTCTTGTTCGTGCCGGGCGAGGCGAGCCCGTACGCGGACGTGAACCCGGACCGGCGCGGCGCGCAGACGCGGCTCGCCACGCTCTTCCACGTCGCGATGGACCTGCCGTGGGCCGTGCTCGTCTGCCCGGTGGGCGCGCTCGCGCGCAAGGTCGTGCCGCGCGACGAGGTCGTCGATCACGCGGAGCTCGTGATCGCCGAGCAGGAGATCGATCGCGGGGCGCTCACGGCGCGGCTCGGCGCGGCCGGGTACGTGCGGTGCCCGATCGTGGAGGACCCGGGCACCTTCGCGGTGCGCGGGGCGCTGCTCGACGTGTGGGCGCCCTCGGCCGAGCGGCCGGTGCGGATCGAGCTCTACGGGGACCTCGTCTGCTCCATCAAGACGTTCGATCCGGAGGACCAGCGCACGCTCGGGGAGGTGAAGGAGATCTGGCTGCCGCCGGCGCGGGAGGCGGTGCTCACGCCGGAGAACGTCGAGCGGGCGCGGCAGCGGGTGCGGGCGCTCTGCGACGCGGTCGATCTGCCCTCGTCCAAGGCGCGCGCGCTGGTCGACGACGTCGCGAGCGGGCGCGCGTTCTTCGGGGCGGAGGGGTTCCTGCCCGCGTACGTCGACCTGGCGCCGCTCGCGTCGTACCTGCCCGAGGGGGCGATCGCGGTGCTGGAGGACCCGGCGTCGATCACGGCGGCGCTGCGCGACGAGCTCGGGCGGGCCGCGGCCGACGAGGCGCACAAGGCGCGCGAGGCGCGGTTCCCGATCGAGGCGTTCTACGAGCCGGAGCGGCGCGTGGCGGGGTGGCTCGGGGAGCGCGTCGCGGTCGCGCTGCACAGGACGGGCGTGGAGGGCGCGGCGGCCGATCCGGCGTCGCTCGAGCGGTTCGAGGTCGCGCCCGCGGACACGCCGTCGCTCGCGGCGCGGGACCAGTCCGACCTCACGCGGGCGATCAAGGCGGCGCGGGCGTCGCGCGGGAAGCACGGGGCGCTCGATCCGCTCGTCCGGCGCGTCGTCGCCTGGCAGGAGGCGGGCCTCCGGGTGCTCCTCGCGGCGCGCGCGGACACGCAGGTCGAGCGCCTGGTGACGCTCCTCCGCCACCGCGACGTGCGGGTGAAGGCGCGGCTCGGCGCCTTCGACGCGGCGCTGCTCGACGACGACCCCGAGGGCGGGGCCGCGTGGCCGCGCGGGGCGGCGCTCGTCGTGGCGGGGCCGCTCGCGCGGGGCGTGGTCGCGCCCGCGGAGGGCCTCGCGCTCGTGACCGAGGAGGAGATCTTCGGCGCGCGGGCGCACCGGCGCGCCGCGCGCGCCGCGGCGGGGGACGGCGGCAAGCGCGCCCGCGCGTTCGTCGAGGACCTCCGGAGCCTCGCGGCGGGCGACTTCGTCGTGCACGTCGAGCACGGGATCGGGCGGTACCTCGGGCTCGTCCACAAGCAAGTCGGGGCTCATACGGTCGATCTGATCGCCGTCGAGTACGCGGGCGGCGACAAGCTCTACCTGCCGGTCTACCGGCTGAACCAGATCCAGAAATTCACGGGCGCCGAGGGGGCGCCGAAGCTCGACCGGCTGGGCGGGCAGACGTTCGCGAAGACCAAGGCGAGGGTCGAGAAGAGCGTCCGGCGCATGGCCGACGAGCTGCTCCGGCTCTACGCCGAGCGCAGGGCCGCGCCCGGGGAGCCGCTGCCGCCGCCGGACGACGACTACGCGGCGTTCGAGGCGACCTTCCCGTTCGACGAGACGCCCGATCAGGCCCGCGCGATCGCCGAGGTCAGCGCCGATCTAGAGGCGCCGCGGCCGATGGACCGGCTGGTCTGCGGCGACGTCGGCTTCGGCAAGACGGAGGTCGCGATCCGGGCCGCGTTCCGCGCGGCGCTCGCGGGCAAGCAGGTCGCGGTGCTCTGCCCGACGACGATCCTCGCGCAGCAGCACTGGATGAGCTTCCGCGCGCGCATGGCGTCGTACCCGATCACGGTGCGCGCGATGAGCCGCTTCCAGGGCAAGGCGGAGCAGGACGAGGTCTCGCGCGGGCTGCGCGACGGGAGCGTCGACGTGGTGATCGGCACGCACCGGCTGCTCTCGAAGGACATCCATTTCAAGCGGCTCGGGCTGCTCGTGGTCGACGAGGAGCAGCGCTTCGGGGTCGCGCACAAGGAGCGGATCAAGGCGCTCAAGACCGACGTGCACGTGCTCACGCTCTCGGCGACGCCGATCCCGCGGACCCTGCAGATGGCGGTCTCGGGGCTGCGCGACATGTCGATCATCACCACGCCGCCCGCGGATCGCCGGGCGATCCGGACCGTGGTGACGCGGCACGACGAGGCGGTGATCCGCGAGGCCGTGCTGCGGGAGCTCGGGCGCGGGGGGCAGGTGTTCTACGTCTACAATCGTGTAGAGGGCCTCTACGAGCGCGCGGCGCGGCTCGCGGAGCTCGTGCCGACGGCGCGGATCTGCGTGGCGCACGGGCAGATGAGCGAGCACGACCGGGGTTCGGGGCGCAGGGCGCGCCACGTGGAGCGCGACCCGGAGCCCCGACTGTCAACGCTGGAGCAGACGATGCTCGATTTCGTGGAGGGGCGCTTCGACGTGCTCTGCGCGACGGCGATCATCGAGAGCGGGCTCGACATCCCGCGGGCGAACACGATGATCATCGATCGCGCCGACATGTTCGGGCTGGCCCAGCTCTACCAGCTCCGGGGGCGCGTCGGCCGGGCGCGCGAGCGCGCGTATTGCTACCTCATCGTGCCGCCGCAGAACGCGATGACGGACGAGGCGCGCTCCCGGATCGAGGCGCTCGAGCGGCACACCGAGCTCGGATCGGGCTTCCAGATCGCGTCGCTCGATCTGGAGCTGCGCGGCGCGGGCGACCTGCTCGGCGCCGAGCAGAGCGGCACGGTCGCCTCGGTCGGCTTCGAGCTGTTCTGCCAGATGCTCGACGAGGCGGTGCACGAGCTGCGCGGCGAGCCCGTGGTGCACGAGGTCGATCCGGAGCTGTCCTTCGACGCGGACGCGCTCCTGCCCGAGGACTACGTGGCCGACGTCGGGGTGCGGCTCTCGCTCTACAAGCGGCTCGCGTCGGCGTCGTCGGCCGACGAGGTGCAGGACCTCGCGTTCGAGATGGAGGACCGCTTCGGCCCGCCTCCCGTGGAGGCGCGGCGGTTCGTGCACCTGATGCGGCTCAAGACGGAGCTGCGCAGGCTGCGCGCGCTCGCGTGCGAGGCGACCGCGCGCGGGGTGACGCTGCACCTGCGCGACGACACGCCGCTCGACGCGGCGAAGGTGACAGCGCTCATCCGGAAGAAGGGCTCGCCCTACAAGCTCTCGCCCGACATGCGGCTCGGGCGCCGCTCGGCCGAGGGCGAGGCGTTCACGAGCGGGCTCGAGGCGCTCGACAAGCTCCTCGCCGAGCTCGCGGGCTGCATGAAGGACAGCGCCTGAGCCGCCGGCATCCGGCGGTCCGCGCCCCCGGATCCCGCGCCCATTTGACTTCCGGGCACCGCGCGCGGAGAAAGCGACCATGACGATCGTCGCGAGGGGTCCTGACGGCTACCACCACCCGAGCACGGAGGCCGAGCTCCAGGACCTCGTCGCGCGCGCGCACGGCGAGCGGCGGCAGCTCCGCGTGCTGGGCGCGGCGCACTCCTATCCGATGTCGATCCACACGGACGGTTACCGCCACGGGAAGCCGCCGCCCGACGGCGCGTTCGAGGTGATGCTCGACCGCTACCGCGGGATCACGTTCGCGCCTGCGGGCGATCCGGGCGGCGCGCTCGTCGAGGTGGAGGCCGGCTGCCACCTCGGGCGGGATCCGTACGATCCGGCGCGCTCGTCGACGTGGGACAACAGCCTGAACGTGGCCCTGGAGCGCCGCGGCCTCGCGCTCGCCGAGCTCAGCGGGATCAGCCACCAGACGATCGCGGGCTACCTGTCGACCGGATCGAGCGGCGGGTCGCTCGTCCACTCCGTGCACGATCAGGTGGTCCGCCTGCGGCTGATCGACGGCACCGGGACCATGCACGACGTCTCGCGCGACGATCCGGATCCGGCGAAGCGCGACCTGTTCCACGCGGCCGGCGTGTCGATGGGGCTGCTCGGCGTGATCTCGAAGGTGTGGCTCCGCCCCGAGCCGACGTTCAATATCACGGGCCACGAGGTGACCGGCCCCGTCGAGGACGCGGAGGTCGATCTGTTCGGCCCGGGCATCGCGGAGCTCCTGCGCGAGGCGCCTTACGCGCGCATCCTGTGGTGGCCGCAGCGCGGGTTCCGGCGCGCGCAGGTGTGGCAGGCCGAGCGGGCGGCGCCCTCGCCCGATTTCGAGCCGAAGCCGTTCCGGATGTTCGGCGATCAGCCGAGGCTCGCGTCGTTCGCGGGCTCGCTGCTCTACACGATCATCGGCAACCTCGACGACATCCGCGCGGTGCCCGGGAAGCTCGAGCCCTGGTTCGCGCGCCTCGACGCGGACCTCGACGGCGCGCCCGACGTGAACGCCTGCGCGCCGCTGCCCGACGCGGGCCGTCGCTACACGCTCGACGACGTGCTCTCGCGCCTGCAGGGCGACCTGGAGGGCGCGCTGTCGAGGAGCTCGCCGCTCGCCCGCGCGGGCGTGGCCGTGCGCTCGGCGGCGCACGCGCTGGCCGCCGCGATCGACGACGGCGCGCCGGGCGGCCTCCCCGCCGCGCTGGCGACCGCGATCACCGATCTCGTCCGCCGCCTGCTCACCGGGGCCCTCGAGAGCCGCGCGGCGGAGCTCATGGCGCGCGTCCTCGCGGAGCTCATGCCGTACCTCATCGACGAGCTGCTCGCGCGCTTCGTGACCGACGGCCGGCAGGAGTTCCGCGACACGTGGCGCTGCGGCCTGCCGATGGACAACCAGATGGACAGCAAGCTCTGGCCGACGTCGTTCACCGAGCTCTGGATCCCGATCGAGCAGGGCGCCGCGGCGCTCCGGCGCCTGGCCGAGCACTTCGACGCGGGCGGCGATCCGGAGCTCGCCTACGCCCGGACGGGATCGTTCTCGTTCGAGATCTACGGGGCGGGCGAGAGCCCGTTCTGGCTGAGCCCGTCGCACGGCGGCCCCGCGCTGCGCGTGAACGCCTTCTGGTTCCGCCGGAACGCCGCGGATCCCCGCGAGACCTTGTTCCGCGAGCTCTGGGATCTCCTCCGCCCCTTCGGCTTCCGGCCGCACTGGGGCAAGCACCTGCCGCCGCCGTCGGACGCGTGGCGCGCCCATTACCGGAGGCACATCCCGAAGCTCGAGGAGTTCCTGAAGCTGCGCGCGGCGCTGGATCCGCGCCAGGTGTTCGCCACGCGCTATTGGCAGGAGCACCTCGGTATACCGCCGCTGGGCTGATACGCTCGCCATCCATGGGTTACCGGGAAGAGCGCGACGCGCTGCAGGCGAGGGCGGAGGGGCTGGAGCAGGAGCTCGCGGAGACGCGCGGGCAGCTCGATCGCGCGCAGCAGGAGCTCCAGCGCTCGGCGGATCCGCGGGCGCGGATCGATCAGCTCGAGCGCGATCTCATGGCCGCGCAGCGCGCGCTCGGCGATCTGCGCGCGCAGATCGATCGCACGCCCCGGCGGCGATCCCCGGGCCGCACGCTCGCGCTCGTGCTGGGCGCCACGAGCATGGCCCTCGGCGTCGCGGGCGCCGCGGCCATGCTCCTGGTGCGCGCTCCGGCCGCGCCGCCCGTCTCCGTCCAGCCCGGGCCGCCCATGCCGCCGCCGCCTCGCCCCGCGCCGCCGAACGTGGAGCGCGGCCCGGTCCCGGTGCAGGAGCCGGCGCGGCCCGCGATCCAGCGCGAGGCGCGCTGGGCCGCGACGGTGAAGGCCGCGCAGGGCTTCCCCGTCGGCGCCGGCTCCGCCTGCGAGGTGAAGGCGACGCTCTCGGGCGGCGGGCAGGAGATCGACGTGGTCGACGTCGAGGCGCGCTGCGGCGATCGCGTGCTCTACCGCTCGACCGACGAGCTCCACGGGATGTCGATGCTGAGCTCCTCGGCCACCGAGCGCGCCTCGGACAAGCGCGGCGCGCTCCGGTACACGCTCGCGTACAACGACACCGGCGAGCGGGCCGGGATGAAGGCCCAGATCTCGCTGCGGACCGAGAGCCGGGAGGCGCGGGTCTGGCGCACCAACGTGCCCTCGTTCCAGGTCGATCTGAAGATCGACGAGCTCTCGGCGCCGGTGGTCGGCCCCGCGCTCGCGGGAGGCGCGGTCGAGAGCGATCCGCTCTCGACGCGGCGCTAGGGAGCGCCGGGATCACACCCGGACGATCGCCGCCCCCCAGGTGATCCCGGCCCCGAGCGCGCACATCAGCACGGTCTGCCCGGCCTGCACCCGCCCGTCGCGCACCGCCTCGTCGAGCGCGATCGGGATCGAGGCCGCCCCCGTGTTGCCGACCTCCGCCAGGTTCTCGATGAACTTGTGCCGCGCGAACCCCAGCCGCTGCGAGATGCGATCCACGATGTTGCTGTTCGCCTGCTGCGGGATCACCCAGTCGAGCTCCGCGCTCGTCAACCCCGCGGCCTTCAGCGCCTGCATCGAATACGACGTCAGGTGCTTCACGCTGACGAGGAAGAGCTCCCGCCCCCGCATCCGCAGGTACTGCCGCCGCGCGGCCAGCCGCTCGGGCGTCATCGGCTCCGCCGAGCCCCCGCCCGGCACCTCGAGGTAGCCCGCGAGCGCCCCGTCCGCGTGGATCTTCGCGCTCAGGATCCCGCGCCCGTCGCCGACCGCAGGGCCGAGCACCACCGCGCCCGCCCCGTCCCCGAGCAGCGGCGCCACGGTCCGGTCCTCCGGGTCCGCCAGCCTCGACATCATGTCCGCCCCGACCACGAGCACCGTCTTGAAGGTCCCCGCCGAGATGAACTGATCCGCCACCGTCAGGCCATACAGGAACCCCGCGAACGAGGCCCCGAGATCGAACGACGGGATCCCGTCCACCCCGAGCCGCTGCTGCACGTGCACCGCGGTGGCCGGCATCGGCGAGTCGCCGCTCACCGTCGCCACGATGATCATGTCGAGGTCCGCCGCGGTCAGCCCCGCGGCCTCGATCGCCGCCCTGCCGGCCGCCGCGGCCATCTCGCTCGTCACCTCGCCCCTGGCCGCGACGTGCCGCCGCGCGATCCCGGTATGCTCGCGGATCCATCCGTCCGTCGTGTCGAGCCGCCCCGCGAGCTCCGCGTTCTCCACCACCGCCGCGGGCACGTACCGCCCCGTCCCCAGGATGCGCGACCGCGGAACCTTGGCCTCTCGAGTCATCGGCCGCGGAGCCTACCCCACCGGCCGGCCCAGCGGGGCCCCTTCCAACATCCCCGATCGCCCCACGCGAAGCTTGAGCCTCGGCGCGCCCGGGTACATAAAGCGCCCCCGATGGCGAAGAGCTCCGACCACGACGAATCCCAGGACAACAAGGACGACGAGCCGCGCGAGGAAGGCGAAGGGGCCGAGGAGGAGGCGGAGCCCGCGCCTCCCCCGAAGCGCGCCGGCGCCAGGCGCCCCGCGAAGCCCGCGGCGCGCCCCGCCCCGCCCCCGCCCCTCAAGGCGCAGGGCGGCTCGCTCGGGAAGAGCATGATCCTGTTCCTGATCATCATCGGCGGCCTCGCCGGCGCCTTCGCCTACTTCGGCCGCGAGACCGGCGGCGCCGGCGGCGCTCCGAAATGGCGCGTCGGCGACACCGTCGAGGTCGAGATCTCCCTGGTCTCCTCGGACATCAAGGACCTCGCCTGCTGGTCCCCCGAGGCGGTGCAGGGCCGCCACTGCGCCTACGAGTCCCCGACGCAGGGCTGGTCCAAGGGCGACGCCGACGACGCCAACCTGCTCCGCCCGTACACGACGACCGACCGCGTCCAGTTCCTCGCCGCCGGCGTCTGGAGCCAGCCTGCGCTGAGCGGCGGCAAGCTCCCCGCGAGCCGCTTCGCGATCAAGTGCGGCTACAAGGTCGAGGGCAAGCTGAAGCGCCCCGGCGTCCGCTGGTCGAGCGAGGGCGCCTGGCTCGACCGCACCGAGGACTGGTACGCGGGCACGGTCACCGATTGCAAGCTCGTGAACGTCGCCGGCCGCTGACCCGATCATGCACCCGGCGGCGGCGGCGCGCGCCGCCGCCCGGCGCCGGATCCCTCACAGATCGATCTGCATCCCGAGCTCGACGACGCGGTTCGCCGGCAGCCCGAAATAGGCGGTCGCCGGCCGCGCGTTGCGCGAGATGAACGCGAACAGGGCCTTGCGCCAGCGGGACATCCCCGATTTCCCGGTGGGCAGGAGCGTCTCGCGCCCGAGGTAATAGCTCGTGCTGCGGAGCTCGATCGAGAGGCCGTCGCCGCTGCACCCCTCGAGGACCCGAGGCACGTCGGGCTGCTCCATGAAGCCATACCTCACGGTGATCCGGTAGAACCCGAGGCCCAGCGGCTCGACCTGCACGCGCCGCTCCGGCGGGATCTCCGGCACCTGCTCGCTCAGCACCGAGAGCAGGACCACCTGCTTGTGCAGCACCTGATTGTGCTTGAAATGGTGCAGGAGCACCGTGGGCGTGCCCGTCGGGCTCGAGGCCATGAACACCGCCGTCCCGTTCACGCGCGGCGGATTGGTCCGCTCGACGTCCTCGCGGAACACGTCGAAGGGCAGGATCGCGCTCTGGAACGCCCGGGCGAGCTCCTGGCGGCCCCGCTTCCAGGTGGTCATCACGGCGAACAGGCCGAGCCCCATCGCGATCGGGAACCAGCCGCCGTCGAAGAACTTCGCCGCGTTCGCCGCGAAGAACGACAGATCCACGACGAGGAACAGGAGCACGAGCGGCAGCGCCTTCGACGCCGGCCATTTCCACGCCCGCGTCACCACGGCGTAGTAGACGATCGAGGTGATCGACATCGTCCCGGTGACCGCGATCCCGTACGCGGCCGCGAGCGCGGTCGAGCTCCGGAACGAGAGCACGAGGACCGTGCAGGCCACGAGCAGCCCCCAGTTGACCTCCGGGATGTAGATCTGCCCCTCGGCGTGCTTGGAGGTGTGCACGATCGTGACGCGCGGGCAGAAGCCGAGCTGCACGGCCTGCTGCGTCAGCGAGAAGACGCCCGAGATGAGCGCCTGCGACGCCACGACCGTCGCCGCCGTCGCGATGATCACGACCGGATAGAGCCCCCAGCTCGGCACGAGCCCGTAGAACGGGCTCCGGCCCGCGCCCGGATCCGCGAGCAGCAGCGCCCCCTGCCCGAAGTAGTTCAGGAGGAGCGCCGGCATCACGACCGCGAGCCAGCTCGTCCGGATCGGCGGCAGCCCGAAGTGCCCCATGTCCGCGTAGAGCGCCTCGACCCCGGTGATGGCGAGGACGACGCCGCCGAGCATGAGGAACCCGTGCGCCCCGTTCTCCACGAAGAACCCGACGGCGTACCGCGGATCCACGGCCGCGAGCACGCCCGGGTGCCGCACGATCTGCCCGATCCCGAGCGCCGCGATCGTCAGGAACCAGAGGAGCGTCAGCGGCCCGAACAACACCCCGAGCCCGCCCGTCCCCCGCTTCTGGATCGCGAACAGCCCAATCAGGATGCCGCACGTGAGCGGGAGCACGATCGGCTTGAGCGTGGAGGTGGCCACCTCCAGCCCCTCGACCGCCGAGAGGACCGAGATGGCCGGGGTGATGACGCCCTCGCCGCTGAGCAAGGACGCCCCGAAGAGCACGAGGAGCACGAGCGCCCCCTGGGCGACGCCCAGCCCCTTCTGCGGCAGGAGCGCGAGCAGGGCGAGGATGCCGCCCTTGCCCTCGTTGTCGGCCCGCATGATGAACGTGAGGTACTTGAACGAGACGACGAGCGTCAGGGACCAGAAGATCAGCGAGAGGATGCCGAGCACGTTCGCCCGGCTGGGATCGACGTGGTGCGGGCTCTCCGGGCTGAAACACTCCTTCATTGCATAGAGGGGGCTGGTGCCGATGTCCCCGTACACCACCCCCAGCGTGCCGAGCATCAGCTTCCAGCGGCTGCCCTGCGCGTGGCCGCTGCCCGCGCTGACCGTCGACGTGGCGGACGACATGCGGGCGCGATGCTAACGCAACCCGGCGCGCCGCGCGCGATGAATCCGCGCCGCCCCGGTGGGCGGAGGCGCCTACCGGCGGTGATACCGGAAATCGCAGCGCTCGTCCCCTCGCCCGAGGGTCCCTGTCCGGACCAGCGCGAGGCCCTCCACGTAGTCCATCATCACGTCGTCCAGTCGACAGATGAGCCTGGTCAGCTCGGGTGCGCCCTGCGCGGACAGGTACCTGTGCAGGGCGCATTCGCGCACATCGAAGCCGAGCACGCCCTCGCCCTGGACGCGCTCCATCCGGAAGCCCTCGGGCTCATCCAGCGAGGTGATCTCGCGGGCCAGGCGCTCGCGCAGGACGGGCAGGCGCAGGGCGGTGGAGAGGATGGCGCGCCGCACGGGTTTCCCCATGACGTCGCGGGTGCGGCGCTCGAGGAGCAGCTCGACGAGGGCGAGCGCGCGGTCCTCGGGCAGGCCGCGGTCCTCGCGGAGGGCGCGGTAGACGGTGAGCGCGGGGACGCCGAGGGCGAAGAGGCGGCGGTTCATTCGCTGATGGAAGCGCGGGGCGCCGGGCTCGAGGCGGGCGAGGTGGCGGAGGGCCTCGCCCTCCAGGCGGGTGGCGGCCGCGGCGCCGATCGCCTCCTCCAGGAGCAGGCGGCCGCCGCGGAGCAGATCGAGCGTGAGCGACAGGGGGGGTGACATGGTCGGCTCCTTCTTGGGCGTGGGAGTGGTACAGCGTTGTCTGAGCTCGTTCTAGGGGATGGCGCCGGGGCTAGTACACTGTCCCCCAAGTTCCTCCCTGGATCACCGCAACGCGATCGGAGAGGATGAGGAGAGGAGAGAGGGATCACAGGGAGGCGGGAGGCGGGGAGAACAGAAATTTCTGAAAATCTCTCTCTCTTCTCTCCCTCCCCGTCTCCCCGCCTCCCTGTGAATTTCTCTCGCCTGTCATGGCGAAGGACGGGGAGGAGCGCCCCCGGGGAACAGCCCTCCCGCAGCTCAGTTTCACGCTCTCGAACGAGCGGCGCCTGAGCGCGCTCGCGAGCGGGCCGCCCGCGTTCGCGCTGCGGCGGCGGCGGATCGAGGACCTGGAGGCCGCGATCGTCCGGGCGCTCGCCGAGCACGAGGGCACGACGGGCGCGCCGGTCCACGCCGCGCCCCCAGCTCGTCCCTTATCTCCAGCGCTCCCCGGGTTGGGCGGCGCCCGGTCGCTTCTATCTTGAGAGTCTCATCGTCCCAGAACCGTGCCCTCCGCACCTGGGTAGACACCCGAGGTCCCGAACGATACACCAAGAAACACGAGCGCGCGCGCGAGCGTCCCGAAGCACGGAACGCCCGCGCCCCGCAGGGTGGGGATGTGAATCATCCTCGTCATGGCGCACTGATCCAGCGTCGGCTTGTAGCTGCGTCCTGATGGGAAGTGCAGCGTGAGCCACTCTTTCACGCCGCGCTTCGCTTCCCAGTCGCCATCGTAGCGCGTACCCGGCAGAAGACCGGGGCGGGGGCCATCCGGGCCTTCGATCGGACGCCCCGCCATCTGCTCCACACAGGGCAGGAACAAAACCTCGTACTCGCGATGAAAGAGGACGACCGCAACGGGGAATGGAGGCGACAGCGCGCGGACCCAGGAAGCGATCTCTGGACCACGCTCCTTCGGGCACCCGTCGTCCTCGTCGCGGAGCAGGAGCAATGCTCCTGCATCTCCTTTCGCGCGGGCCCATCCGATGGCTTTTTCGACACCCCCCGTTGTGGCGTTCACACGTTGGTGGAGGTTGTTCCACCTGACCGCCTGCGCCCATGGCTGCCAGAATCCCGCCTCGCTCCACAGCCGCGCGATGAGGTTGTCCGCCGCGCCGAGCTCGCCTTTTCCCTCGACGAGGATGTAGCCCTTCATCGGCTCATTCCGCGGCAAATGGCAACGAGATCTGGATCCCTTCGGTCTGCATCACCTCGCCGAGCTTCATCAGTCCGCTCTTGACCATGGCGCGCTGGCTTTCAGCCATGCGGGCAACGCGGGTCTCGCCGTCCCGACGCTCCACGACACGCAAATCCTCGGGATCGACCAGATCGAGCAGCACAGGGCTATGGGTGGTGACGACGACCTGGGAGCGCCTCCTCGCCTGCTCGAGATAGTCATGGAGCAGCGGAATCGCGCCGGGATGGACCGTGAGCTCGGGCTCCTCGATGCCGATCACCGGGACCGGCGGATCCTGGAGCAGCGCGGTCACGATGCCGGCAACACGGAGCGTACCGTCCGACTCTTGGTCGGCGTTGAACCACTTCTTCAGATCTCTCTCGGGCGATTTATGCTGGAACTGAGCGACGAGAAAACCGGCAGCGTGCGACACCTTGATGTCGACCGTGTCGCCGGTCAGCTTGTTCAAAGCTGCGACCAGCTCGTCCTTCCACGTCGCTCGCGGCTGATCTTTCAGGATCGAGACCCAGTTGTCGCCGTGCCGGCTCATGGGCTTGCTCGGGCTATACTTCTGCGGTGCCCTCAGCGTGTCCGGGAAGATCGTGTAGACGGCCATGTTCTGGAGCGCGCGCACGAGCTCCCGAAAGCGCTCGTCACCGCCGACGAGCTGGATCGCGAGGCTCATCTTGTCGAGCGGCGGTCGGAGGCCCTCCGGTCCTTCTTTCCACTGGCCGTCCTCGATCCGGAACTGGACGACATCGTTTTCACGGACGATCTGTGCTTCCTCGAGCTTGACCCGGTACTCATCCACGCTCGATCCGCTCAACTCGAAGCTGTAGAACGCCGGCCCGCTGGAGAGCGAGAGTTCGAGGCGAAAGGCAACGTTGTACGGGTGCCCGCTGCTCCAGCGACGAACGGAACCGATACCCTGGCGCGTCGTGATCGCACCGGAGAGACCCATGGTCAGCGCGTCGGCCACGAATCGGAGCGCGTCCATGACGTTGCTCTTCCCCGAGCCGTTAGCCCCCACGAAGACCGTCAGCTCGCCGAAGTCGATCTGAACGTTCTTGCCGAGACTCCGGTAGTTCGAGATTGTCAATGTCTTGAGCATGGTCTTCCTCGATCGTTCTCTCCGTGCGGCTCGCGGCTTCACTATACACCGACCGCTGTGCGACACGCGGCGGAGCGGCGTACCGGGAACAAGAAAAGCTGGAGCCCTCGCTGAGCACCACCCGCCGTGCCAGCGCTGGCACGGAACGTGCGCCCCTAACTCAACGGCGGTCGCGGATCGAGCTGGCTGCCACCGGCGAGCTGGTCTGGCTCCCCGCCGCGGCGCCGGCCTCCAGCGCGGACTCCCTGGCAAGCGTGACCCGCGCGCGTCAGGGCAGCGCCTGGTCTGCGGAGCCGGTCCGGACGAGCCCGCCTCGGGCCCGCACATGCCCACCCGGGCTCGATCCCGGAACATCCGCGGGACGGGCGCTCCCCCGGATCCACCTCGCGGCGCCGGGGCCGATCCCTGTTTCGCGCCGGGACAGCCGCGGATCCGGACGCGCACCGCCCCTGGTTCCGGCGAACGCGCCGCGGGACGGATCGCCCGATGGAGCTCAAGGTGTGGCGCCCCGGCCAGCGGGACCCGCTGAAGGACGGCCTGGAGCAGATCGACGAGTACCTCGACGGCCTCGGCGAGCCCACGGGCTGGCTCGTGATCTTCGACCGCCGCCCCAAGGCCAGGGAGGCGGGCCGCAACGCCGAGGCGAAGACCAGGAAGACGCCGGCCGGGCGGAAGGTCACCGTGATCCGCGCGTGACGGGGGGCGCCGGCTGCGGCTCGGCTCCCTGATCGTCCGAGGTCGGCTCGGCCGGCGCCCCTCCCGGCGGCGCTGCGTCGGCCGGCGGCGCCATGACCTTCATCTCCAGCTCCCTGATGAAGAGCGCGAGGCTCGGGTTCCGGTCGCGGTGCCTCATCAGGATCCGGCGGCGCCTGTCGCGCAGAAATCTGCGCCCATGGCCTCCCTGAGCCGGGATGCCACGCAGCTCGCGAGCGCCTCGGGAGAGAGCGGGCCATCGTGATCATTCTTCGGGACGTCGAAGCCCTTCTCGTCGCACACGTCGGTGTCGATATGGATAACGATGTAGTCGTTGAGCTCGAGCGCCTTCCGGTGCTCGCCGTCGCGGAGCGACCTGAAGACCAGCGTCCAGCCCGCCGGAGGCGGCCCGCCGCGTTGCGCGACCGGATCGTGAGGAGGCGGCTGCACCAGGTTCACGACGGGCTCCTCTTCCTCGTCGCCGAAGTAGCCGAAGAGGATGCTCCGGATGACCTTCTGGTCCGTGTTCCCCTCGGCGATGATCCCGAACGTGAGCACATTCCACCTCGATCCGTGGAGGAGCTCTCGGGCAGCTCCGTATCGATCCGCTCAGAAGCTGTCGGGGAGCCCGCCGATGTAGCCCCGCATGAACGCCTCTGAAAGGGTGACGAGCGGAGCTCCCTCGACGGGTTTCGGCGGCGAAACGCGCCTCACCTTCGTGGATCCATCCTTTCCCCGATACACGACGAGGAGCCGCTGGTCGTCGTCGTGCAGATCGAGCCCGTCGAGGATGGCGGAGTTATGGGTCGTCAGGAGGACCTGCTTGTCGTGCGCCTTTGCGAGCGTCACGATCTCCCGCATGAGCGCCGCGCAGAGCTTCGGGTTGAGCGAGGCGTCGATGTTGTCGATCGCGAAGCAGGACGGCGTCGCCGGACTCATAAAGAGCGTGAAATAGAAAAGGAGGAGCAGGAAGCCCTCGTTCACGCTGCGCTGATCGAAGAGCGCGCCCGGTGCGAGGTGGCGATCCCGCACGCGGAGCGTGCGCTCGCCTGGTGCGAGGTCGTCCGGGATCTCGAAGCGCTCGAACCATTCGACAAGATCGAGCTTCTCCATGATCTCGGATAGCTCTGCGCGGTTCTCTCGTTTCCCAAGCTCTTTGAGGTGCGCGAACATTCCTTCGCCGCGGATGCCCATCGGCAGGATCTGCCCCTCGGCCTGGAAGACCCGCAACGCGCTGTTCTCCGGCGAGAAGACGAGGAAGTCCGTCAAGCCCAGCTAGGCCCAGTGGAGCTTGACGACCGCTTCGTCCTCGCCGCGTGGCTCGATTCGGTCGCGAATCCTCGAGAGGATCTCTATGATGTCATGCCAGTCGATCGATGCATGGAACCGGATCGTCAGGCCGGGCTCTTCGACCACAACTTCCGGCTTGGGCTGTGCGGCGATCAACCTGGAAATCCTATCGAAGTCCCGAAGCAGGGACATCCCCCTTCCAGCTTCAACCCACCGCGTATGGGTCGCCGTCTCTTCGACCCGCAGACTGCAATCGAGCCCTGTCCCCCCGTCGCCCCGCAGCTCGATATCGATGGTCCTGTCGCCCTCCTGCTCGTCGAACGCCGCGCGCATGAACCGCGGCTCCGTGACCCGGATCCCGCGCGCCGCCAGGAACTCGTTGTCCAGCTTGTCCTGCGAAGCCGCCGAGGCCAGCGCGAGCGCCTCGAGGATGTTGCTCTTCCCGCCCCCGTTCTCGCCGATGAGGACGTTCACCCGCCCGAGCTCCGTCTTGAGCGCCCGGATGGACTTGAAGTTCTTGATGCTGAGCTCTCGGATCATGGTTGCACCCGGCGGGCGCCGCGCAGGCTACTCCAGCCGCAGCCCGAAGGCCAAGCGGGGCCTCCCGAGGTCATCGCTCACCGCTCGCTCGCGTCAACCCCACCCCACCCCGGAAGCCGCTCCGCACGTCCGCACCGATCCGCGGCCACCCCTCACGCCCCGCCCGCCGCCAGGTCCCCCGCCCGGATCGGCTCGAGCGGCGCATACGAGTGCGCCCGGACCCAGTTCACGTGCACGCCGCGGCAGCGCTCGTCCTCGACGCAGTCCTTGCACCGCAGCGCCTTCGTGAAATAGCCGTCCGCCATGAACCGTTGCGTGTAGCGCCGCATATCGATCCTCGCGTCCGGCCCCAGCATGGCCAGGTCCAGCACCCGCCGCTCCGGCCGCGGCGCCCTCCCGGCCAGGCACCTCGGCACGCCCTCCACGGGCACCGCCGCCGGGATGTCGGCCAGGAACGCCCGGGCGTCGACGTCGCCGGCCAGCGCCTCCGTCAGGCGGTCGTAGTTCGGCTGCACGATCACGAGCCTCGCCGGCGCGCCGGCCGCGACCTCCCGCAGCACGGGCGCCGTCTCCTTCGTCAAGGCCACCCCGACCTCGAACCCGCCGGCGATGCCCAGGAGCCGCGGGATCGCCTCCGGCCGCGCCGTGTCGCAGCGCAACAGGCGCTTGCCGAACAGCGTGCCGTCCGCGGCGAGCGCCTCGGCGATGCCCTCGTACTCGTCCAGCGCGAGCTCGATCGCCCCCGCCGCCGCCGCGTCCGCGAGCCGCCGCGCCTCGGCGAGGTCCGCGGCCACGATCCGCGCCACGGGCGCCTCCGGCAGCCTCCCGGCGCGCGGCGGCTCCCCGGCGTAGCGCAGCACGTCCACCCGCTCCGCCTGCCGCGTCGCGATCACGTCGTCGAGCCCGTCGCAGAGGCTCTGGAGGTAGCATCGATTGCACCGCTCCGGCTCCCGGCAGGCGAGCTTCTGGCCGAAGGCCAGGTAGCGATCGTACTCCTCCCGCCGGCCCCGCACCTCGTCGTTCAGCTTGTACGGGTCCTGGATCAGCTCCTCGAAGCCCTCCGCGTACGGCGGCGGGAATCGATTGAGCCAGACGTGCACGTCGGGGCGCCGTGAATAGGCGAACGCCTTCTGCAAGTATTCGAGGTTCCCGTCGAGATCGTAGAAGAGGTGATCCCGCGCGTCGGTCCAGGCGTTGCCGAACGGGATGATGTGGAGCAGGTCGAACTCCTTGACGCCCCAGCCGATGAACGTCTCCAGCATCTCGGGGAGGTGGCGGACGTTCTGCTTGTTGATGACGATGTCGATGTTGATGATGAAGCGACCCGAGGCGAGCGCGGCCTTCAGGCCGGCGGTCTCCTCCTCGAAGGCGCCGGGCGTGCCGACCAGCGCGTCGTGCAGCTTCGCCGTGTGGCCGTGCAGCGAGAAGGTGATCTCGTCGAGGCCGTTCCTCGCGGCGGCCTCGAGGAACTCCGGGTAGCGGAACATGCGGCCGTTGGTGACCGTCTGCACCTTGGGATAACCGGCGCGCTTGCCGAGCTTCACGAAATCGAGGAAGTTCGGGTGCATCGTGGGCTCGCCGCCGGAGAGGATCAGGCGCTCGGCGCCGCGCTTCCTGCCCTCGATGATCTGGACCTTGATGTCCTGGATCGCGCGCATCGTGCCGTTGTGCGCGTCGGAGTCGAGGCAGAAGGTGCAGCGGTTGTTGCAATCGTAGGTGAGGCGGACCCAGTTGCGCTGCTGGTGCGCGGCCTCCTCGCGCTGCTCGGTCTTGACGACGGGCAGGGCGCGGCGGGCGCGGCCTCCGGCGGGCGCCGGGGCGCGCTCCCCGGGGGGGGACGGCTCGCGGCCCAGGAGGGCGTCGTTCTGGAAATCGGCGAAGTCCGTATCGGGCGCCGCGGTGCTCAACTCGCTCCCTCCTCCAGGCGCTCGTAGCGCAAGAGCCATTGATTCGAGGTCTCGGGGCCGACGTCCCGCCGCTCGACGAGGCGCAGCGGGCGGCCGGCGAGGCGGGCGGCGGCCTCCTCGGCGCCGTCATTGCGGTGGTGCTCGAAGCGGTTCTGGGGGGCCGCCTCGGCGCGGCGCGCGTGGTCCTTGCCACGCACCAGGCCGAACGCGACGTTGTCGGCGACGAGCAGCGTGCCGCCGGGGCGCAGGACCGCGATCGCGCGGTCGAGCGCGGCCTCGGGGTCGGCGAGGTGGTTGTAGCTCCGGAGGACGAGCACGTGATCCACGGCGCCGAGGTCGCCGGGCAAGGCCTCGGCCGGGGCCGCGAGGAAGCGGGCGAAGGGGTAGCGCGATTGCAAGAGGCGGAGGCGGCCCTCGTCGGGGTCGACGCCGAGGTACTCGAGCGCGCCCGCGCGGGCCCGCGCGGCCAGGGCGTCGAGGTACCGGCCCTCGCCGCAGCCGAGGTCCAGGACGCGGCCGGAGAGGGCCGCGAGCAGGGTGAGGATCCGCGCGTCGTCCCGCGCAAAGACGTCCTCGCGCACGGGCTCCCAGCAGCCGGTGCACTCGGGCCGGAGCGGGCACGCGGCGCATTCGTCGGAGATGCGGAGCTTCCGGAGGTCCCTTGAAAAATCGTCGGGGGCGAGCTTCGTGGAGACGTCCACGTAGAGCTGGCCGCGCCGCTCCTTGGCGATGAGCAGCTCCTCGTCGGAGAAATCGCGCGAGGCGGTCCGGAAGAGGCGCATGCGGTCCTTGAGCCGCAAGAAGAGCGTCCGGCCGCGATCATACGGGCGGACGCCGTCGGCGCGGATCGGGCAGGGCGCGCCCTTCGGGCGGGCGATGTCGCGCTCGGGGACGAAATGGTACGAGTTCGCGCGCGGGCGGTCCGTGACGGGCCGGAGGGCGCCGTCGCCGCGGGCCTCGAGGTAGCCGCGATACAGGCCGGGGCAGGCGCCGCGGAGGGCGCACGGGCCGCATGGCGGGGGGTGGACCTTGGCGACGTCGTCGACGGGGACGAAATCGTCCTCGTCGGCCTCGATCATCACGGCGAAGCGGTGCGTCTTGAGGTCGTCATAGAGCGATTCGAGGCCCGGGAGGAGGCAGAACGGGAGGCCGTCGTGCGCGAAGCGCAATCCTCCGTCGCGGGTCCTCGATTGGCCGTATTCGATGGCGTCCTTCACCGCGGCCGCGCACTCGCCGACGCCGGGGACGAGGACGTCATAGGCGCGGTCCGCGGCGCCCTTGGGCTGGGTCATGGAGAACTTGAGGCAGAGATCGGGGAGCGGGAGCAGCCGGTCCACGAGGGCGCGGAGGTGCTTGACGTTGGCGGTCGTGACCACGCAGTTCGCCGTGAGGTCCGGGACGCGGCCGGCGAGCTGGGTGATCGCGCCGAGGGCCTTCTGGAACGTGTCGGCGCGGACGACCGAGCCGTGGACCTTCGCGTCGCCGCCGTGGATCGACATGTACACGTAACGGAGCCGGCAGCGCTCCACGAGCTCGTCGACGACGTGAGGATACGAGAGCATGAGGCCGTTGGTCACGAGGCCGAAATCGAGGCCGAGGGACGCGACGCGGCGCGCCCAGCCGCTGAGCTCGGGGCGGATCGTGGGCTCGCCGCCGGAGAGGACGACCATCGAGTAGCCGAGCCGCTTGGCGCGGTCGATCTTCCACTCGACGCGCTCGGCGGTGTCGTCGAGGTGCCGGACGTCGGCGGTGTGGCAGAACGTGCAGCGCTCGTTGCACGCGTAGCCGACCTTGATGAGGGCCTTCAAGACCCGCGCATCGTAGGGCGCGGCGCGGGCCGCGTCACGGGGTTCCAGGGAGCCGAGGGCCGGGCGGCTCAGGCCCTCTTCTCGAACCTCTTGCCCGGGTACTTCCGCTCGAAGTGGCCCACGATGCCGCGGCCCAGGGCCTCGATCGTCGCGGCCGCGATGCCCATCCGGATCGCGGGGCCGATGACCGGCACGAAGCGCGTCGCCTCGGTCGCGAGGTACTTGAGGCCCTCGCCCATGATGAGGTAGCTCCCGCCGGCCGCGGTCGTGGTCACCGCGCCCACGCTCTCGCCGTAGATCTCGCCGATCAGTGCCGTCATGTGCGTCTCCATGGTGGCGAGCCCGGCCGAGGTGGAGATCGGGAGCGGGAGGAGCGCGAACGCCGCCCCGCCGATGGCGTACCGGTGCACCCACCGGAGGGCCTCTTCCTTGCACGTGGTCATGGCCCGAAATTGGCCCAGGGCCGCGCGGGACGCCAGGGAGCGGCGGCCCCCGCGCAGGGGCCGCGCTGCGCCCCCTTTCCGCCCGGCCGGAGGCCCCGTATAGGGGGGCCGCGCATGGATTTCGACCTGACCGAGGAGCAGCGGCTCGTCCAGCAGACCGCGCGCGACTTCGCCGCCCGCGAGATCGAGCCGAAGGCCGCCGAGCTGGACCGGACCGCGCGCTGGCCCGCCGAGATCGTGGCCCGCATGGGCGAGCTCGGCTTCCTCGGCCTCGCCGTGCCCGAGGAGCACGGCGGCGCCGGGCTCGACACGGTGAGCTACGCGCTCGTCGTCGAGGAGCTGAGCCGCGCCTGCGCGAGCACGGGCGTGATCATGAGCGTGAACAACTCGCTCTTCTGCGATCCGCTGCTCAGGTTCGGCTCCGAGCAGCAGAAGCGCGAGATCCTGACGCCGACGGCGCGCGGCGCGATGCTCGGGGCGTTCGGCCTGACCGAGCCGTCGAGCGGCTCCGACGCCCGCACGATGCTCACCGTCGCCGAGCGCCGGCCCGACGGCTCCTACGTGCTCAACGGGTCGAAGAACTTCATCACGGTGGGGCCGCACGCGGAGCACGTGATCGTGTTCGCGATCACGACCGCCGACCCCGATCGGCCGAAGCACACGGCGCTCATTGTGCGCCGCGGGAGCCCGGGCTTCACGCTCTCCCCGCACGACGAGAAGCTCGGCATCCACGCGGCGCACTCGTGCACGATCTACTTCGAGAACGTGCGCGTCCCGCCGGAGCTCGTGCTCGGCGAGGACGGGGGCGGCTTCAAGATCGCGATGGCCACGCTCGACGGGGGGCGGATCGGGATCGCGGCGCAGGCGATCGGCATCGCGCGCGCGGCGCACGAGAAGGCGGTGGCCTACTCGCGCGACCGGAAGGCGTTCCGGAGGCCGCTCTCCGAGCACCAGGCGATCCAGTTCATGATCGCCGACATGGCGACCGAGATCGACGCGGCCCGGCTCCTCACGCTGCGCGCGGCGGCGCTGAAGGACAAGGGCGCGCGGCACACGTCCGAGAGCGCGATGGCGAAGCTGTACGCGTCCGAGATGTCGACGCGCGTGACCCACAAGGCGCTGCAGATCCACGGCGGCTACGGGTACACGACGGAGTACGGCGTGGAGCGGCACTACCGGGACGCGAGGATCACGGAGATCTACGAGGGCACGAGCGAGATCCAGCGGATCGTGATCTCGGCGGGCATGCTGAAGGGATGATCGTGAAGATGCGCAAGTGGACGTCCGCGTGTGCGGCGGCGATGGCGGCGACGATGGGCGCGCTCGCGTGGGGCTGCGGCGGTGAGCAGAGGCCCGTGGAGGCGCCGCAGGGCGGCCCGGAGCCGGCGCCGGATCACGGGGGCGGCTCCGGCCTCGGGGTCGAGAGCGAGATCGGCGCGATGGACGAGGACGCGACGCAGAAGACCTTCGAGAAGCTGGCGCCGAAGCTGTCACGGTGCTTCGCGGCGGGCATGAAGCGGGTGCCCTACCTGGGCGGCGAGGTGCGGCTCGCGGTGCGGGTGAGCAAGGACGGGGGGACGCGCTGGGCGTTCGTGAAGGACTCGACGCTCGGGGACCGGGAGACCGAGGAGTGCATGCTGGGGGTGGTGAGGTCGGCGAGCTGGCCGAAGCCCGCCGGCGGCGAGGGCCTGGCCGAGAACGGGTTCACGTTCGATCCGAGCCCGGATGAGCGGCCGCCCGTGGCCTGGTCGGCCGACCAGGCCGGCGACGCGCTGAAGAAGGCGCAGGCCGATCTGTCGTCGTGCCGGAAGGAAGCAGGCACGGGGCCGCTGAAGGCGACGCTGTACGTCGACCCGGACGGGAAGGCGGTGTCCGTGGGAGTGTCCGGGGCCGACGAGCGGGGGGAAGCGGCGGCGAAGTGCGTCGTGGAGAAGCTGCGGGAGCTGAAGCTCGCTTCGCCCGGGAGCTACGACGCGAAGGTGAGCATCACGATCGACTGAGCCCTCCCGGGCAGCGGCCAGGGTCTGCCACGAGGGGGGCGGCGCGCCGGGGCGGACTGAGCTAACCTGGGGGGCGTGAGCAAGATCATCCGCGAGATCCTGGCCCTGCTCTGGAAGGTCATCCGGCTCGTCCTCTGGAAGTGGCTGAGGCCGCGCATCGGACGGATCCTCATGATGACGGCCGCCTTCATCGGCTTCATCGTCCTGGTGATCGTGCTGATCACCAGGCTCTGAGCGCCGCCGGCCGCTACCTCAGCACCCCGCGGGCGATGACCGTCCGCTGGATCTCGCTCGTCCCCTCGTAGATCGTCGTCACGCGCACGTCCCGGAGGTGCCGCTCGGCCGGGAAGTCGCGCACGTAGCCGTAGCCGCCGTGGATCTGCACGCAGCGGTTGCAGATGCGGTTCGCGGCCTCGCTCGCGAAGAGCTTCGCCATCGCGGCCTCGCTCGAGAACGGGCGGCCGGACTCCTTGAGCTGCGCGGCGCGCAGGGCGAGGAGCCGCGCGGCGTCGAGCTCCACGCGCGAGTCGGCGAGCGGCCACTGGACGCCCTGGAAGTCGCCGATGGGGCGGCCGAACTGCCGGCGCTGGCGCGCGTACTCGGTCGCCTCCTCCAGGGCGGCCGTCGCGATGCCGATCGCCTGCGAGGCGATGCCGATCCGGCCGCCGTCGAGCGCCATCATCGCGATCTTGAAGCCGCCGTTCTCCTCGCCGAGCAGCGCGTCCTCGGGGATCCGGCAGTCGTCGAACGTGAGGGGCACGGTGTTCGACGCGCGCAGGCCGAGCTTGTCCTCGTGCTTGCCAGGCCTCACGCCGGGCGCCCCGCCCTCGACGAGGAAGGCGGAGATGCCGCGCGTGCCAGGGCCGCCGGTGCGCGCCCAGACGACCATCACGCCGGCGTAGGCGCCGCTCGTGATCCATTGCTTCTGGCCCCGGAGGATCCAGCCGCCGGGCACGCGCTCGGCGGTCGTGCGCATGCCGCCGGGGTCGCTGCCGGCCTCGGGCTCGCTCAGGGCGAACGCGCCGGCGGGGTACTCGCCGGAGGTCAGGCGCGGCACGTGGCGGGCGCGCTGCTGCTCGGTGCCGAAGCGGGAGATCACCTCGGCGACCATGTTGGTGACGGCCATCGTGACCGCGGTCGACGCGCAGGCGCGCGCGATCTCCATCATGGCGAGGGCGTAAGCGACGGCGCCCGCCTCGGCGCCGCCGAGCGCCGCGGGCACGTTGACGCCCATCAGGCCGAGCTCGGCCAGTCCCTTCAGGATGTCGGCGGGGAAGGCGCCGTCGCGATCGAGGTCGGCGGCGACGGGGCGGATGACCCGCTCGGCGTAGTCGCGCGCGGTGCGGGCGATGAGCGCCTGCGTCTCGGTGAGATCAAAGTCCATGGGGTGCGGGGTGGGCTCGGGGTGGGGCGGCCGGGGTGGGGGGCAGCCGACGGGGGGCCCCGGCGCCCGAGCGCGCGCCGAGGGATAGCCCACCCGGCGCGCCGGGTGAAGCGCGACGCTACTGGCACTGCTGCGTGAAATCGCAGGCGTCACCGCCGGTCGCGGTGATCGTGATCGAGTAGCCCGCGCAGGTGCCGGCGGCGCCGGCCCGGCGGGAGACGCGGACGTAGTACTTCGAGGTGTGGTCGGCGCAGTGCACGGCGCTCGTCGGGCCGCAGCCCGCCTCGCCCATGGTGCCGTCCGCGGAGTTGCCGTCGACGCACCAGTCGTAGGAGGTGATGCCCGCGCCGGGGCCGGCAGGGACCGCCACGCACGCGTTGCCGCGGATGACGTCCATCTGGAACTCGTCGTTCGGGGCCGGCGACGTGAAGTCGATGCTGACGTGGTAGGTGTTCGTGTTGCCCTGGGCCGTGTCGATCGCGTCGAAGGTCCAGAAGTCGACGTCCTGATCCGAGGAGAGCGTGCCGGCGAGGACGAGCGAGCCGCCGGAGTCGGAGACGTCGCCCGCGTCGGTCGCGTGGGAGCAGTCGCCGTTGGGCTCGGTGGGCTCCTGCTGGCAGGTGCAGCCGGCGGAGGCGGGGCCGGTCGGGAACTGCGTCCAGCCCGGGTCGCAGGCGCCGATCTGGCAGGTGCCGGCGTTGCAGGCCCAGGTCGCGTGCGGGGGCGAGGCGCCGCAGAGATCGGTCGGGTCGCCGTTGTCGATCTGCCCGTCGCAGTTGTCGTCCTCGGCGTTGCAGATCTCGGACGCAGGGGTCCCGGCGTCGCAGCCTTCCCAGTTGCCCGTCTCGCCGTTGCAGGTCTCCGTCCCGACGCACGTGCCCGACGGGCTCTCCTTGTAACAGGTGTGCGTGACGCCATCGCGCTTGGTGCTGCACGGGCACGAGGCGCCGCTGTTGGGCACGCAGAACTTGTGCGGCACGCCGCTCGGGCCGCCGGCGCCGGCGCCCGCGTCGGGGTCCGATCCGCCCGCGCCGCCGCCCGCGCCGCCGCCGTTCGGGTACTCCGCGGCCTCGACGCAGGTGAAGCCGTTGGGGCAGACGCCCATGGTGGTGCAGTCGGTCGCGCAGAACTTGTCGCCGGCCGGCGCCGTGAGGCACGCGTCCGAGGGGCTCTTGCAGTCGACGGGCGCGTTGCACTGGAGGCACTGCTGCCCGAGGTCGGGCACGCAGATCGGATCGCCCTCGATGATCGCGCAGTAGGTGCCGGTGGGGCACGCGGGCGGGCACGGGGCGGTGCAGTACTTGCCCGCGCCGACCTGCGTGCACGTGCCCTCGACGCAGTCGTCCTGCACCTCGCAGGGGCCGCCGATCTGACCGGGCGGGATGCCGCTGCCCCCGCCGCTGCCGCCGGTGCCGCTCGTGCCGCCGGGGGATTCGATGTCGGAGCCCTCCGCGCACGCGGCGAAGATGGCCCACGGGAGGGCGGCGAGGAGAGCGACGCGCGCGAGGCGGTTCGACATCTGGGCTCGTTCGAGGATACGGGCTCCGCCGCGCCGCCGTCAAATGGGCCGGCAGCGAATCGCGCGGCCGCGCGAGGGAGGACGAACTCTTGGCGCCCGCCGCGCCCAGAAAGTAGGCTCGGGCGTCCTCGTCATGCCGATCCGTCAATCCGCGCCGCGCTCCGCTCTGGCCATTGCGGCGAGCGCCCTGCTCGCGGCCGGCTGCGCCGAGCGGACGCAGGGCTCGGAGCCCGCCGCCCCGGCAAAGGCCGACACGCGCGAGGCGGCCGCGGCGCCGGCCGCGGGC
>CAYQYG010000048.1:0-30282 GCA_964421485.1 uncultured Polyangiaceae bacterium
CGCGGCAGCGGATGCGGACGCGGCAGCGGATGCGGACGCGGGCGCGGGCGTGGAGGCGGCCACGGGCGCGGCGTCCGGTGGGATCCAGCGGACCACCACGTACTGCGTGCCATCCGCGTGATCCGGCTTGCACGTCCCCGCTGCGTACACCTCGCCGGTGGGAAGCGCCGCGAGCTGCCGCAGCTTCAGCGATCCCTCGCACGACGTATCGTCGAGCCGCGTGCCTGGCAGGTCCGCCGGCGGCCTGTCCGCCACCGGCTCGAGCACCTTGATCTTCAGCTTGCCCGACGACGTGGACGCCGCGATGAGGCGCCCCTTGGACCACGGCGCGATGAGCGGCAGCCAGTCCTCGGCGATCGGCTTCAGCTCGCCGCGCGTCAGCCGGTAGAGCGGCGTCGCCTTCACCTTCCCGTCCTCGCCATGCTGCTCGTAAGAGACCCAGAGCGACCGCGACAGCCTCCCCGCCGCCCGCAGCACCCGCCCTGGCCCCTCGGGCAGCCCTGCCGGCATCGGTGACGCGACGAGGTCCTCGTCGCCGGCCGCCTGCGCGGACTGCGCCCGCGCGTCCGCGATCCACACGCCGCCCTCGACCCCCGAGAGCGCGATCGGCCCCTTCGATTCCAGCACCACGTGCAACGGGCTCGGCGGCCCCTCGGCGGGCGCCGCGGCGGCGGACGAGGATACGCCCGGCGCGGACGAAGACGCGCCCGGCGCCGGCGCGTGCTCGCCGCCGCCGCACGACGCGGCGGCCAGCGCGACCGCGGCGATCGCGGCCGCCCGGAGGCGGGGAGGGCATTGCATCGCTCTTCGGGTGGGGTCCGCGGAGGATCCCCCGCGCGACTCTACCGGCCGCGCCCACCGCTCCACAAGGGGGTCGGGGCGAAGGGCGCCGAAGGCGACCCGGAGCCCCGAATGTCAATCCGGATGCCGCGGCGCGCGCGCCGCTCTACCATCTCCGCCTTCGAGGCCGGTCGGCGGTCAGACGTCTGACCGTGGACAGCCAGACGTCTGACCGTCTTGCGAGATGGATGTGGCCCGCGCAGGCGGTGGCAGGTCCCACAGCAATGGCTTCAGCGCCGGGTCTCCCCCTGTCGATTTTGAGGCGGGCCTGCGGGTCGACGTGGTAGTCAGCGCGCCATGAATGCCACCGCACCCGTCGTCGATGTCGCTTCCAAGGCTGTGACCCACGAGGGCAAGACGTACACGATGCGTCCTCTCTCGGAGGACTCGTACACCGTGCTCGTCGCCGGCGTCCCGGTGGGGCGGGTCGTCTACTCGTTCGGCGCGGCGAACGCCGTCGTCGAGGGCGACGTGACCGAGGAAGCCCTCACCGCGATCGGCGAGGCATGGTTCGCGGCGATCGACGGCTGATCGCCGGGGATCCCCGTCCGAACGACCTGGCCCCTGTTCCTCCAAGTCCCTCCCGGGATCGAAATGCTCTCACCCGGCAAGAGGCCCCGGGGCCCGAGGGTGTGCCCCCCACCCTAAGTCCGATCCTCCCGCGCGCGGAGGTCTCACCGGAACTCCGGTGCCTCCCGGGTGGTCGAGCGCCTCCATGCTCCTCTTCCGCCACGATGAGCCCCGAGCGCGCTCCCTCCCGCACACCGGGCCCGCACACCGGTCCGCCGCCGAGCTAGCATCGCCGCCCGACCCCATGACCGAGCCCGTCGCCGCAGAGCCGATCCCCGATCTCCTCTGCGACCCCCCGGCCGTGCGCGTCGACGCCGAGGCCCTCGGCCAGGCCCTCGTCTTCGGCTTCGCCCTGGGCACCTCGGTCGACCTCTTCGACGGCGTCGTCGCCCGCGCCTCGCTCCCGCCCACCTCGTGGGACCGCCAGAGCTTCGTGCGCGACGTCTTCCTCGACGACCTCGTGAAGCGCGCGCTGCGCATCCGCATCGGCGGCAAGGCGGTCGCCCCGTGCGCCCCGTACCTCACCCGCGTCCTCGCCGAGCCCCCGCGCGACCCCGCCGTCGTCGCCTTCCGCCAGCGCATCTTCGCCGAGCTCGACGCCTCGCCCGCGCACCGCGCCGACTTCGAGCGCGCCTATGCCGGCCTCACCGGCCTCCGCGCGCTGCTCTGCTCCGAGCGCATCGGCCGCCGATCGAGCGGCGCCTCCACCCAGCGCCGCCTCGAGATCCTCCGCGCCGCCCAGCAGATCGTCGAGCACCTCGCCGGCGCCTTCGAGGGCGCGACCTCCGGCCTCGCCCGCCTCGCCGCGTTCGGCGCCGCGACGCGCGCCTCGGCCCCGTATCGCCGCCTCGAGGCCCTGCTCGATCACGAGCGCCACATGGGCACCCTCGACCTGCGCGTGCAGGTCGGCGCGGACGGCGGCCTGAGCACCTTCCAGATCGTCGCCGTCCGCGAGAACGACAAGAATCCATTCCACGCCTCGCCGCTCCTGCGCTGGCTCGCGCGCCTTCGCCTCACCTTCCTCGGCTATCGCGTCACGGCCGGCGAGATCGCCGAGCGCCTCCTCGACGACGTGTGGAGCGGCCTGGAGCGCCCGGTGGTGCTGCTCTTCCAGCTCCTCGGCGACATGGAGTTCTACCTCGCCGGCCTGGCCCTCCGCGACCTCGCCAGGGAGAAGGGCCTGCCCGTCTGCCTCGCCGAGATCGCCGCGCCCGAGCCCGGCGCGGAGGGCGACGGCCCCGGCCTCGAGCTCACGCGCCTCTACAACCCCCTGCTCCTGGCCGGCAAATCCCCGCCCGTCCCCTGCGATCTCCGCGCCGCGCACGGCGACGCCGTGATCATCGTCACCGGCCCGAACTCCGGCGGCAAGACGCGCCTCTTGCAATCGGTGGCGCTCGCGCAGCTCCTCGGCCAGTCGGGCATGTTCGTCCCGGCCGCGCGCGCGCGGATCCGCCTCGCTGCGGGCCTGTTCGTCTCGCTCATCGAGGACGCCCGCTCGGATCAGCCCGAGGGCCAGCTCGGCATGGAGCTCCTCAGGATCCGGCGGCTCTTCGAGGACCTCGGCTTCGGCTCGCTCGTCCTGCTCGACGAGCTCTGCTCCGGCACGAACCCCTCCGAGGGCGAGGAGATCGCGCGCCTGGTCATCTCGCTCCTGCCCGAGCTTCGGTCGCAGGTCCTCGTCACCACGCACCTGCTCACGCTCGCCGCGCGCCTCGCCGAGGACCCGCCGGTGCCCCACCTCGAGTTCCTCCAGGTCGAGCTCGACGATCGCGAGCAATCGACCTACCGCTTCATCCCCGGCGTGGCCCGCACCTCCCTCGCGCACCGCACGGCGGCGCGGCTCGGCGTGACCCGCGACGAGCTCCTGGGATTGATCGCGGCGAAGCGGCGCGCCGCGGGCGGCTGATCAGTCCGGCGGCGAGCCCGGTCCGGCCGCGCCCGGCGGCCCGGCGCGTGGGAGCTCCAGGGTGAACGTCGATCCGGCGCCGGGCTCGCTCTGGACGCGGATCGTGCCGCCGTGCGCCTCCGCGATCCTGCGGCTGACGTAGAGGCCGAGCCCCAGCCCGCCGTAGTGCCTCTCGGACACCGCGCGCTCGAAGCGCTCGAAGATCTGCGGAGCCAGCGCCGGATCGATGCCGATCCCGTGATCGCGGACCGAGACCCGCGCCGTCCCGGCCTCCTCCCGGATCGAGATATCGATGGGCTTGCCGGCCCCGAATTTCATCGCATTGGAGAGGAGGTTCGTCACGATCTGATCCAGGCGGGGGCGATCCCAGCGGCCCACGATCTCACCGCTGCTCTGTATCGAGATCGGGCACCCGGCCCGCTCCAGATCCAGCTTGAGCCGCCCGACCACGTCGCGGACGACCGCCCCGAGGGGGACGTCCGCGAGCGCGAGCGGGAGCCGATCCGCCTGGATCTGCGACATGTCGAGGAGCTCGCGGTTCAGGCGGGTCAGGCGCGCCGCCTGCCGCAGCGCGCGGTCGGTCATCCTGCGCAGGGCCACAGGGTCCAGGGGCCGGTCGGACGAGAGGGCCCGGTCGATCGCCTCGAGCGAGAGCGAGAGCGACGTCATCGGCGTGTTGAGCTCGTGCGAGGCCACCGACAGGAACTCGTCGCGCACGCGGATGGCCCGCTGCGCCTTGCGATAGAGCTGCGCGTTGTCGATCGCCATCGCGGCGCGGCGCGCCGCCTCCTGCACGAGATCGAGATCGGCCTCGCTATAGCGGCGCCCCGGCGCGCCCGAGCCCAGGATCAGCGCCCCGAGCGTCTGCCCGCGCGCCGCGAGCGGCACCACCAGCCCCGTCCGGGTCCCGAGCGCGCGGACGAGCCTCGCGTGCAGCTCGTCCGCACAGGTGGCGCGGATGTCCTCGTCGGAGATCTCGGAGAGCACGAGCGGCTGCCCTGTCCGCAGGACCCTGGCCGATGGGAGGGCCGTATCCCGGCTGGGAGGGTAACGGCGTCGAAGCTCCTCGAGCAGCGGCTCCTTCGCGGGGTCCCTGTGCGCCCCGGAGAGGCGGTGGATCTCACCGCCCTCCACGACGTCGATCACGCACCAGTCAGCCAGGAAGCGCACGCAGAGCCGCCCGAGGCGCGCGAGCGTATCCATGTAATCGAGCGACCCCGCGAGGAGCGCCCCCGCCTCGGCGAGGAAGGCCGAGCGCCGCTCCGCCTCCTCGGCCGCGGCCCGCGCGGCCTGCTCCTTGCCGAGGAGCTCCGCCTTCTCCAGCGCGATCGCCGCCTGCGTGGCGAGGAGCTCCAGGGCGACGAGCCGATCGGGCGTGAAGGCGCCGGCGAGGAGGTCGTTCTCGAGATAGAGCAGGCCGACCACCTCGGCCTGCCTCAGGATGGGCATGCAGAGGACCGATCTGGGCCGGCGCCGCGCGAGATACTCGTCGCCCGAGAACCTGCCTGCATCGGCGGCGGCGTCGCTCAGGATGACGCGCTCGCCCGTCCGCTGTACGTAATGCACGAGGGACGAGGGGACGCGCCGCCAGAAATCCGCCGGCAGAGGCCCGAGGATGCTCGCCTCCGCGCCGCGCTCCGCGAGGGCGGCCTCCGCTCCGATCGAGAAGCTGCCGCCCTGACGCAGGAGGAGGCAGGCCCTCTGCGCCCCGCCTTGCTCGAGGACGACCGCGAGCAGCGTGCGCACCAGCCTGTCGAGCACGATCTCGCCCGATATGGTCTGCGATGCCTTCGCGACCGAGAGCAGGTCGAGCTGCTCGGGCCCGAGCGCCAGCGTCGCCGCCGGCCCGGCCGGCCTGCGCTCGACGAGCCGCGGGTGCAGCCGCTCGAGCTGCCGCACCTTGCCGTCGGCGCCCCAGCGGAGGTACCGGTCGCGCGCCTCGCGCAGGTACGCGTCGGCGATCAGCTCGAAGCCGCGCGCGCGGTACGAGCGCGCGGCCGTCTCGTAGGCGAGCGCCTCGCACTGGACGAAGCCGTTCTCGCGGGCGCGGCGGATCGCCTGCTCGTAGAGCTGCGTCGCTCTGTCCCATTCGCCCCCGACGCGCGCGATCTCGGCCTCGACGAGCGCGGCGCGGCACCCGAAGTTCTCGGGGCAGCTCTCCGCCCACGCCGCGAGCCGCTCGTGGTGGGCGGCGAGCGCCTCCCGGTGGCGGGCCCGCTCCTCGGCGGGGGCCGCGTCGTGGTGCGCCGCCCGCGCGAGCGCGCCATAGAAATGGTACTCGGCCACGGCGAAGAACGGCGGCGCCGTCCGGACGAGCGGCTCCGCCCTGCGCGCGGCCTCGATCGCGGCGGCGTACTCGTTCGCGTAGAGGCGCGCTTCCAGCCTGTGAATCCAGTACCAGCGGGCGGCGAACGACAGGCGCGGATCGCCCTCCAGGCGTCGCTCGAACCGATCCTCGTCGAGCTCTGCGTCGCTGAACGAGGAGAGGCTCGGCGTCAGGCCCTGGAGCGCGCGGATGAGCGCCCGCTGTCCGGTGATGGTGTCGGAGAGGACGCCGAACCTCGTCCTCCGCACGAAATCGAGCGCGCCCTCGGCCTCCCGCCGCACCTCCCCGAGCGGATCCCCCTCGGCGAGGAGGAGCATGATCAGGCTGGCGCAGGCATAGGACGCGTACAGGAGATCGCCGGTCCCCTGCGCCGCGTCGCGGGCGCGCCGCACGAGCTCGACGCCGGCGCGCACGGGCCTCGCCCAGGGGATGACCATGTGCCCGAAGCCCAGGTAGACACGGGCCTTGAAGCGGAGCAGCCCGCGCCGCTCCACCAGATCGACGCTCAGCTTGCCGAAGCGAAACCCCGCCTGATAATCGCCGAAGCGGGACCCGAGGAGCATGCCGAGCCAGACGTAGGCGAGGCACGATCCGTCGCTGTTCCCGTGCTCGAGGCTGAGGTTCGCCAGGCGGACCACGACGAGGCAGAGCAGGTTCTCGTCGAAGAGCATGGCCGGAGAGATCGCCCATGCGAGGACGTCCATGCTCGCGCGGGAGAGCGGATCGGCCACCGGGGGCAGGTCGACGAGCTCCTCGGCCGGGCGGCTCCCCAGCCGCCGCCTCATCTGCTCGTATTCGCGCTGCACCTCCTCGTCGGTCGGGTGCGGCGACCACTCGACGCCGACGAGCCGGAGGTATTCGAGGCAGACGTCCACGCTGCGGTCGCTCCGATCCAGGGTCGTGTAGAGGGCCACCCGCGCGCACGTGACGGCGGCGACATCGACGAGGCCCGCCGCGCGGCGCGACAGCGTCGAGAGCCGCTCCTCCGCCGAGGCGAGGTCGCCGGTCAGGTACTCGCATTCGGCCCGGTGGAGCTCCAGCGCGAAGGTGAGCTCGTACCGCCGCTCCCAGCGGTCCTCCGCCAGGAGCGCCGAGCCGGCGGCGAAGTACTTCAGCGCCGAGGCGTACGCGGTCGCCCCGTGGGCGCGCTTGCCCGCGAGGAGGTCGAGCTCGGCCACCCGCTCGCGCTCCTCCCGCGACGTGATCAGCGCGACGCCGCGGTCGAGCTGGCGCACGATATCGAAGACCTTCTCCTCGAGCTCGCCGGGCGGCGTGCGCGACCAGAGCAGCCGGCCGATCTCGAGGTGCGTCGCCGCGCGCTCTCCTTCGGGGATGAGCGAATAGGCCGCCTCCTGGATGCGATCGTGGAGGAACCTGTACGCGCCGTCCGCGCGGAGGACGAGCCCCGCGCGGACGGCCTCCCGGAGATCCGCGTCCGTCGCCTCCTCCGGGCGGCCGAGGAGCGCCGCCAGGATCGCGACCTCCGCGACGCTCCCCAGGCAGGCGAGCTGCTCGAGCGCTCCCCGGGTGCCCGCGGGGAGCCGCGCCAGCTTGCCGACCATCAGGTCGATCACGTTGTCGGTGGAGCCCTCGGCGCGGATCCTCGCCATGTCCCACCGGAAGGCGCCCGCGCGCCAGTCGAGCTCGATCAGGCGCCCTTCATGCAGGTCGGTGAGGAAATGGATCGCGAAGAACGGGTTGCCGCCGGTCTTCTCGTGGATGAGGCTCGAGAGCGCCGCCGCCTCTTCGCGGCTGCAATGAAGCGTGTCGCTGACGAGCGCGGCGAGGTCCTCTCCGGAGAGCGGGCCGAGCACGATGTCCGAGACGCGGGCGCCCTCGCTCCGTATCCTGTCCAGCGCCCTCATGAGCGGGTGAGAGGGGGACACCTCGTTGTCGCGGTAGGCGCCGATGACGAGCAGGTGTCGCACGTCGGGGTGCGTCATCAGATCGTGGAGGAGCCCGAGGCTCGCCGGATCGGCCCACTGGAGATCGTCGAGGAAGAGCGCGAGGGGGTGGTCCTTCCGGGCGAACACCCCCAGGAAGTGCCGGAACACGACGCGGAACCGGCCCTCGGCCTCGACCGGCGGCAATTCGGGGGCCGGCGATTGCTGGCCGATGACGAGCTCGACCTCCGGGATCACGTCCACGACGATCTGTCCGTTGACGCCGAGGGCGTCGCGCAGCCGCTCCCGGAAATCCGCGAGCCGCTCCTCGCTCTCGGCGAGGATCTCGAGCACGAGCTCCCGGAAGGCCTGGACGATCGTGGAGTACGGGACGTCGCGCTCGTACTGATCGAACTTGCCCGAGATGAAGGAGCCCCGCTCGCGGGCGATCGGCTTGTGCAGCTCCTGGACCAGCGCTGATTTACCGACACCGGCGTGGCCGGAGACCAGGACCAGCTCGGGGGATCCCGTGCCGGCCACGCGCTCGAACGCGGAGAGCAGCGCGGCGCTCTCGTCCCCGCGGCCATAGAGCCTCTGAGGGATCTGGAGGCGATCCGAGACGTCGCGCCCGGCCAGGGGGAACGGCTCGATCCTGCCTCCCGCCCGCAGCTCGGTGAGGCACCGCTCGAGATCGTGCTGCAGGCCGCGGGCGGTCTGGTAGCGATCCTCCGCCATCTTGGCGAGGAGCTTCAGGACGATCGCGGAGAGGACCTCGGGCAGCTCCGGGACGATCGCGGAGGGTGGCCGCGGGGCGCGGGCGACGTGGCAGTGCACCCATTCGAGCGGATCCCGCGCCTCGAAGGGCAGGCGCCCGGTGAGCATCTCGTGAAAGGTGACGCCGAGGGCATAGAGGTCGGCGCGGCTGTCGATCGCCCGGTTCATCCGTCCCGTCTGCTCGGGCGCCAGATAGGGCAGGGAGCCCTCGATGAGGCGCGGGCTCTCGAAGACCTTGTGCTCGCGGGGGAGGCGCGACGCGAGCTCGAAGTCGGCGAGCTTGACCTGGCCGGTGGCCGTATTGATGAGGATGTTGTCGGGCTTCAGATCCTTGTGAATGACGCCCTGCGCGTGGAGCGCCGCCACGGCCGCCGCGATACGGATCGCGAGGTCGAGGAACCGCTCGGCGGGCATGGGCGCGCCGAGGAGGCAGGCGAGCGCCTCGCCGCCGAAATCCTCCATCACGAGCGCCGGCATCCCCTCGTACGTCTCGAGGGAGAGCGGCTTCACGGCGGTCCGGGGGTCGAGCGCCTCGCCTATCGCGTACTCATGCTTCAGGCGCTCGAGATCCCGCGGGCGGCTGCGCCTCGGATCGAGCACCTTCAGGATCACAGGCAGGCCGTCGGCCCTCCGGATCCCGCGGAGCAGGCGGGTCCTCTGGCCCTCGTGGAGCGTCCCGGTGATCGTGTAGGGAGACGAGCTCATCGTCTGCATCGGCAGCCGACTCCCGGCCGTGGTCTCGAGCGAAAGCGACCGCTCGTTACAGCGCCCCCCCCAATTCCATTCTTCTAGCTAGCACGATCGTCCCAGGCGACCATCCGGCGCTCCCCGCATTTTCCAGGGTGCGCCCCACGCCTCGACCAGGGCTGACCCGAGCCCGGCCGGGCCGTCGCGCTCGAGCATCGCATCGGGGCCATCCCGCAAGCGCCATCCGTGCGCGTCCCCGCGTACGCCTCGATGGGCGGCGGCGAGCTCGAGCGGCAGGGCGAGCGGGCGCCGGCGGCGCCCGGCGTCGTCAGTGGGCGTGCACCTGGCTCCGCTGCTCGCCCGCGCGCCGCTCGGCCTCCGGCTTGAGCAGGAGCGCGCGCGAGAGCGCGAGCAGGCCCAGGATGACCAGCGGATAACCCGCGGCCTCGACGTGGAACAGCACCGCGTAGCCGAGGCCAAGGACGTACACGAAGAACATCACCGGCAGGAACACCGCCCCTGCCGCCGCGTGCTTCAGCGACGAGTTGACGGCCAGCCCCACGCCGAAGACGCCCGTCACCGTCGCCAGGAGGAGGCTGATGCACAGGACCGCGATCTTCGTCGATTCCCCCGCCATCGCCGCAACGCCGCCGCCGGTCAGGGCTATGCCCGCCGAGGTCGTCAGGACGCGCCCAGGAAGAGTCCGCCAGAAGTCGCTCATCACCATCCTCCTTTCGGCCCCACGGACGAGCGCATCCGCGCCCCGCGCCCCAGCAGCCGGTCGGACAAGGGCTTGCAGCCCCCGTGCCTCTCCGCCGCGCTGCGCGCCTTCGCTGTGATCGCGCGGAGCTGGGGGCGCGCCGCGCTCGCGTGTAGCTCGGAGAGGTGCAAGCCCTGCGTCTCGATGCAGGTGGTGCGCTGGTGGCGCTCCTCCGAGCGGCTCGACGCGCGGCCGCGCCCCTGATACCGTCGCTTCCGTTCCGGGCGAGCGACACCGGGAGCGGTCAATGCAATCGAGACGTGCGCGGAGGGTGATATCGATGCAGAGGCATGGTCTGGCAGCGCCGGTGTTCCTCGGGCTCGCTGTCCTCATGGGTTGCGGCGACAAGCCCGCTCCTTCGCCGGCCGCCGCGCCCTCCACGGCCACGGCTGCCGCGACGGCCACGGCCGTGGCCGCGGCGACCGTGTCGGCGACTGCGTCGGCGGCCGCAGCGCCGGCCGAGGATCCGATCTTCGCGGCGCTCAAGGGCAAGCCGCAGAAGGACGACACGAAGCCGAGCGAGACCGTTCGCGACGGCGGGGGCGTGTTCCTCGGGCTGCCGAAGGGTTGGACGACCTACGATACGAACAAGATCGATCCGGAGTTCGGCTACGGGGCCAACCACGGCGGCTGCCTCGAGCTCAGCCCCCCCAAGGACACCGCGGCCTTTCGGACCGACCCCCACGCGCGGCTGTGCGCGGTGGTCCTCGACAAGCTCCCCGCCGCGACCGGGCGCTCCGTGGCGTCTCTCGAGATATACGGTTACTACCTGAGCTTCGACACGAAGGAGTGGACCCCCTGGATCGACGGCACCGTGGGCGACGGCCTGAAGGCGAAGCTCTCCCGCGGCGCATTGAAAGGAAAGGACGCGTTCGCCGCCTACGTGGACGTGCCGGGCAGGAAGAGCATCCTGGTCGTGGGCCGCTGGGCGAACGACGAGGAAAAGGAGGCGGTCTTCGAGATGGTCCGCGGCATCGGCTCCTGCACCTTCTCCGCCGACAAGCGCAAGTGCACGCCGGACAAGCCGTATCGCTGAGGCGCTCCCGCGGCGAGCGCCGCGGACGTCACCGCTTGTAGACCAGGAACCCGGCGACGGCGTCGAGCAGCGCGCGGGGCTCGTCGGCGCGCACCGAGTGGCCGCTCCGCTCGAAGATGCGGAGGTCGGCGCCGGGGATGAGGCGGGCGATCTCCTCGGAGAATTCGGGGGCGCAGATCCAGTCGTGCCGGCCGCCGATGACGAGCGTGGGGACCCGGATCTCGGGGAGCCGCGGCGTGAGATCGAAGGTGCGCAGGAAGCCGCCGAACGCGACGTTGATCGCCTCGTGGCTCAGGATCGCCCGGCCCCTGGACTCCTGCGCGCGCGCCGGATCGTGGGTCAGCGAGTAGAGCGGGCCCATCACGTCGAAATACTCGCGGAGCTGCTCCTCGCTCTCGAACGCGCCGGCCCAGAGGCGCTCGCAGGCGCTGCGCTGCGCCTCGGTGCCCCGCTGCTCGAGGATCTGCTTCGCGCGGTCCAGGAACCGGTGGCTGGCCGCGGTCGCCACGAGGATCAGGTGGGAGACGTGCCGCTGGTGCTCGATGGCGTATGCCATGGCCACCATGCCGCCGTAGGAGCCGCCGAGCACGACGATCTTGTCGAGGCCGAGGTGCTGGCGCAGCGCTTCCATGTCGGCGACGTTGTTCTCGAGCGTGTAGGTCTCCCGGGGTCCGCGCGCGGAGCGGCCCTGGCCGCGGTGGTCGAAATAGACGAGCTGGACGCGATCGGCGAGCGGCGACATCGAGCCCCTGAACGCCGAGTGATCCGAGCCCGGCCCGCCGTGCACGAGGAACATCGCGGGTCTCTCGCGGAGCCCCGGGCCTTCGGGGGCGAGGCCCGGGCCCTCGATGTCGAAGTAGATCTCCGTGTCCCTGAGCTTCGCGCGCATGGTGTCTCCCGCTCCCGGTACCGTGTCCGATACCGCTTCCGTCTCCGACTCCGCGTCCGATTCCGCTCCCGATGCCGTGACCGATACCGATGGGTGCGCGCCGCGCGGCCACGGCGCCGCGAGGCCGGCCGGCGCTCAGGGCTCGAGGCCGAGCGCGTCGCACAGATCGAGCCCCGGCGCCGCGCCGGCGCTGTCGCGGATCCACTGGATCAGGGCGGGCTGCAGCGCGCGCTCGATCTCCTCCCGGACGAGCGACAGGACCGCCGAGGGCTCGAGGTGCGCGCGGTCCAGCCCGAGCGGGCCGCGCGCGCCGAGCGCGCCGAGCAGGCGCACGAGCCCCTCGACGCCGGCGAGCTGGCCCGTGGCGCCGAGCGGGTGCACGTCCTCCACGCGCAGCTCGCCGCCGCGCAGCAGCACGAAGCGCCGCACCTCGGCCTGATCCGCGCCGTCCTTGCGCAGCACGACGCGCGAGCACGAGACCACGGCCCGCGCGAGCCGCGGCGCGGCCTCCACGGCGTCGGGGCCGCCCTCCAGGTCGATCTCGAGCGAGAGCTCGGCCCCGGCGGGGATCCGGAGCCCGCCGGGGCCGGCGTCCACCGCGATCGATTCTCGCACCGAGAGCCTCGCGGTGACCGTCACGTCGCGCGCGAGCGGGACGACCTCGCGGGCCGCGGCGCGCAGGTTCTCGAGCACCTGGCGCAGGGCCTCCACGAGGTCCGCGTCCTCCGCGGGATCGTAGGGGTGAATGGCCATCGCGGTGGAGGTCACGAGGTCGCGCATCCACGCGCGGGCCTCCTTCGCGCAGACGTCCTTTCCGAGCGGAATGCCGAGCCCGGGTCGGTGCCAGAGCGCCGGCGAGAGCGCGCCGGTGCGGAGATCGAGATCGATGCCCGCGAGCCCCATGTCCCCGAGCGGCGCGGGCAGATCCACCACCACGTGCGGCTCGAAGAGGAGCCGCAGCACGGCGGGGCCCAGCGTGAGGCGCACCGCCGTGGCGCCGGCCGCGTCCGAGGTGGTGACGGTCGCCACGCCCACGCGCCGGAGCGGCGTGCGCGGCGGGACCGCGAACGAGATGGAGGCGGCCTCGAGATCGAGCGCGGGCGGCAGGAGCTTCCACGGCATGCCGCGATGCTAGGACGGCTCCGCGCGCGATACCACGTCGACGCGCGACGCGGGGAGCGGTCCGGCGCGGCGGCCGTTCGAGGGCGACCGTGCGCCGCCGCCGAGACCTGGACGTGGGCCGCGGCTTGTGCTCGGCTCACCCCGGTCGAGGGGTCGAGCCCACGGGGAAGCGCATGGGATTTCGTGAAGAGCTGGCGGAGGGGACCCGGGGCGCGCGGCTCGCGCTGCCGGAGTCATTCGAATGGCAGCGGCAGGGCAAGGCGGGCGGGACGGTCGTGGACCGCGAGCGGAAGGCGCTCTGGGTCATCCAGGTGAGCCCATTCCGCTTCGATCTCCGCCGCGAGCATGACGCCCTGCTGCGCGCCGATATCGAGCGGCAGGCGCGCCACGAGTTCGAGGAGATCCATCGCGCCGAGGAGCACCCCCCCGGATCGGGCGGGATCCGCCCTCCGCGCACCGCGGATCCCGCGTGGTCGCCCGTCGTCGGCGTGGACCGCGTGCGGTTCGGCGAGGCGGACGCCCTCGCGATGATCTATCGAATGAAGTACCAGCCCGGCGACGAGCTCGTGATCGCGAGGCTGCTCGTCCCGCTCGCGGGCGGGACGCTGGACATCGGCGCATACCATCGCGCGCAGATGACCGGGGTGCGGGAGTCCGTGCTGCTCGTCACGAAGGGCCCCGGCGCGGGCTTCCCCGCGCAGCACGAGTATGATGATCCGGAGCTCGACGCGATGTTCCCCGAGCACCCCTTGAGCCGCGCCCGCGCGACGCTGCGCTGGCTCACGGCGCCGGACGGCGCGGGCCTCGCGGTGACGGAGCCGATGCCGCGCGACGTGCCGCGCGAGGTGGAGATCCCGGCCGCGGGGTGCGCGATCACGCCGCCGCCGCGCTATCTGCCGCCGCGCGAGGGCGCGGTGCCGGCCGGCCCGACCATGGGCATGTTCGCGCGCCTCGCGCTGTCGACGGAGAGCCACCGCTACCTGGACGTGATGCGGCACCCGCGCGAGCGCATTCGCGGCGCGGACGCGCTGCGCGCGCTGCTGCGCCTCTCGACCCGGGACGCCGAGGGCTGGGCCCGCGAGGGCGTCACCGACATCACGACGGACGCGACCCCGGTGTCGGTGGACGACGGGCGGACGCACGTGTCGAATACCATTCACGCGACCATCGGCGGAGAGCGGATGCGCGCGGTGGCGCGCTGGATGGCGGACGAGGGCGCGGTGTTCCGGATCTGCGCGACGGCGCCGCTCTACGTGACGGAGCAGGAGCTGTTCGACGAGGCCCACGGGGCGCTGCGGTCGCTGCGGCGGCTCGACGTGACCTGACGCTCGGCGGCCCCGCGGGCGGCGATCGGCGGGCGGCGGATGGTGTGATGATCCGGAGGATCGGGGCCGGCCGGCTCAGGGCAGCGTGGCGGCGAGATCGTAGGTGCGGTGGGTGAGCGTCAGGCCGACGCTGGAGAGGCCCGCGTCCGTGGTCGAGCAGCGGACGAAGCCCCAGTTGTTCGGCGTCGCGAGGGGGAAGCCGGCCTGCGCGTTTGCCGTGCTCTGCTCCCACTCGATGAGCGCGACGTCGTCGAGGAACGTCGCGGCCTCGCCGGTCGCGGGCGCATAGGCGCGGTAATAGGGGCGGATCGACCCCGCGTTCGCGGGCGGCGTGAGGTCGATCGAGAAGCGCTCCCAGTCGTAGGTGCCCGCGGCGCGGGTGTACACGAAGCTGCTCGAGATGCTGGTCCCGCCGCTCGTGTACCAGAAGACCTCGATCTTGAACGGACCGGCGTTCGAGCCCTTGACGTAGCCGCGGAGGGTCAGCTTGTTCGCCGGGTCGAAGCGGATCCGGTTGTTCATGTAGATCGAGGCGCTCGTGGTGCTGTACTTCGAGCGGAGGAGCACCGCGGCCCCGTTGCCGCTGCGGACGACGCTGTTCTCCACGTAGCGGACCGAGCTCTGGTTCCACATGGAGCCCTCGTGGTAGAGGTCGTCGGCGTCCTCGTCCTCGAAGCCGCCGTAGATGGCGATGTCGCGGCCGACCTCGCATTGCACGGGGGCGCTGCTCGTGACGCCCGCGAGCATGTCCGCGGGGTCGCTGCGCGTGAGCTCGACGGGGCCCGTGCTGAGGGACGTGATCGGCGCGGTGAGCGACTCGGTCGCGTCGCTGGTGAGGTACTGCGCCGGGTCGCTCAGCGCCACGATGCGCGGCCCGAAGGGGATCACGGCGGCGCCGACCAGGCCGTCGGCCGCGCCGCCCTGGACCGCCGAGGCCGGCAGCGTCGTCGACATGTGGCCCGCGTGGCGGGCCGCGCGGGCGATCTGGGCGCCGCTCACGAGCTTCGGCACGTAGCCCTCGGCGTGGAACGGGACGAGCTGCACGCGGTGCACCTCGTGCACGCCGGGCGCGTACTGATCCACGTCGACGACGGCGAAATAGGACTGGAACGTCTCGAAGACCTCCTGATCGAAGATCAGGTTGCCGAGGGACATGAAGACGAACCGGGGGCCGTCGCCGGGGTCGTAGAGGCCGACCCCGTGGACCACGTGGGGGTGGTGGGCGACGACGAGGCCCGCGCCCTGCTGGACGAGCTGGATGAAGCGGGAGCGCATGCCGGACGTCGGGAAGTCGCTGTACTCGGAGCCGCCGTGCAGGATCGGGATCGCGAGCCGATCGGGCGTCTCCGCGGCCGTGAAATCGGTCGTGTTCGCCGTGCTCATCTCGAGGGCGCCGGCCTTCTGCGCCGGCGCGTCCCGGGCGACGAGCTTGTACGCGTCGAGCGTGGTGCCGTCATTGACGATCTGGTCGAAGCCCTGGAGCGCGACGTCGACGCCCTCGCCGAGCGTCCTGTAGACGGTGGTGCCCGCCGCGGCGGTCTCGCTCATCCCGGCGCCGAACCAGTCGAGGCCGGCGTTCGGGACCGCGGCGACGGTGTCCGAGACGCCGCCCTCGAGGTAATCGTACATGTGGTTGTTGCCGAGCGTGACCGCGTCGATCCCGGCCCAGGGGAGCGCCTGGATCGTCTCCGGGTAGGAGAAGAACACGTAGGACTTGTACGGGTGCGGGGTCGCCGGGTTGGCGGTGACCGTCGACTCCAGGTTGACCTGCGTGTAATCAGCGGCGGAGAGCGCGTCGCGCATGTACGTGAACAGCGCCTTCGCGTCCGCGGCGCGCGTGCTCGGCTGGATCAGGTCGCCGGCCTCGCCCTCGACGCCGTCCTCGTCCGAGTCGACGAAGCGCCGGCCGAACATGGTGTCGCCGGCGAAGATGATGCGCGCGCGGCCGGCCTTCTTCAGGGTGAGCACGATCGCCCCCGGGTCGGCGCTCGACTCGGAGAGCGGCCGGTGCAGATCGACGGGCACGATCTCGGTGTAATAGCCCGGGTGGGTCACCTTGATCAGGATCGAGCGCCGCGAGAGCGAGGGGAACGAGAAGCCGCCGGCCGCGCCGGTCGCGGCGGTCAGGCCGGAGTTGCCGGCGGCGCTGCCCCAGCCGATGGTCGTGACCTGGGCGGACTCCACGGCCGCGCCGGCCTCGTCGAGGACCTGGCCGGTGAGCGCGATCGGGGTCGCCGCGTACGTGACGTCGAAATTCGCCTCGCTGGTGTCGAATGCGGCGGCGCGCGCGCCGGCTGGTCCGGCGAGGAGCGCGCCCGCCGCGGCGGCGAGCGAGGACAGGGTGATGCCGAGGGCCCGAAGAGAATAGCTTCTGGACATGGCTGCTCCGGGTGAGGGTCGCCGTAATGAGGGATCACCGACCATATCACGGCCCGGCTCCTCGCCGCACCCCCCTCCTCGCGGCGCCCGCATTTTTGAGCGTGCATATCGCAGATCCACCGCGGAGGCGCTCTCGGCTGCGCGGGTGCGGGCTGATGTCTCACCCCGTCTTCGCGGCGTCACCGGCGGCAAGCAGGCAGACTGCGGCGTCGCCGGGCCGGCGCAGATATCGTCTTCGGCTGCGACCAGCTCATGCCCGGGCGATCGCGGCCGCGCCCGTCCATTGAATCGAGGGGCCGCTCACCGCCTCCGCGCGGCTCGCCTCCGCGCGGCCGCGCCCTCTTCCTCCTCGGCCTCGAGCGCGGCGAGCGCCTCGGTGAGGCCGCGGCCGTCGGCGGCGGCCTCGATCGCGATCCGGAGCCTCGGCGCGGCGGTCGCCCGCGCGGCCGCGCGGAGGCGGGCGCGGCCCTCGTCGTCGAGCGCCACGGCGAGCGCGACCGCCGCGCCGGCGCGCGCGGAGGCCTCGGCGCTCGGATCCTCGACGACGCGCCAGAGGCGCTCGGGCAGGACCGGCGCGGTCCGGTGCGCCGCGCTCGCGCCGCTCCCGAGCGATCGCAGCGATCGCAGCCAGCCGCCCACCTCGCGCCCGCGGCGGCGGAGCAGCGCCGCGTCGCCGGTCGCGTCGCCGCGGCGGTGCGTGTCCATTGCCTCGCGGATCCGCTCCTCGACGATCTCCACGCTCGGACCGTTCAAGGCTCGCTTCGGCGCGATCGGGAGCCGCAGGCGCTCGCCCGACTCGAGCCAGACCTCGACCCCTGCCCAGCGGTGCCGGGCGGGGCCCGCGTCCTCGTAGGCCGTCACGTCGATGACGTCGGCGTGGCGGATGAAGCGGCGCGCGCCGAGCCAGGTGATGAGCAGGCCGTCGGCGCCGACGCGCAGCGTGGTCTGCGACATGCGCGAGAACACGAGCGCGGCGACGAGCGGCGCCATCATCAGGACCGCCCACACCTCGGGCACCTCGGGCGCGATCAGCCAGCCGGCGATCGGCGCCAGCGCGGCCAGCGCGCCCGCGCCGCCGAAGACCGCGAGGCGCAGGCGCCGGCTCATCACGACGCGCGACGGCAGCGCGAACGACGCGACCGCCTGCGAGGCGTCGAGCCCGAGCGCGCGCAGCATCCGGCGGCCCTCGGCCTCGTCGCGCACGCGCACGTCGATCGGCGCGCGCCGGCCGCGCCGCACGAGCCGCACGACGGGCGGCTTGCCCGCGCGGGGCAGCACGAATGCCTCGCGGAGCGCCTCCCGGCCCACGAGCGGCGCGCCCGCGAACGAGACCCCCGCGGCGTCGGCGCGCACCGCGCCCTCCCGCTCGAGGGCGTCAGGGTTGCGGCTCCACGCGTGGAGCGTCGTCACCGCGCCCAGCGTGGAGAGGAGGATCGCGAACGGCAGGAGCGCGAAGATCTCCGTCGAGAGCGCGACGGCCGTGAGCGCGAGCGCGAGCGCCGTCGGCGAGGCGGCGAGCGCCATGGCCCAGGGGTTCCGCCGGAGGAGCGCGGTCTCGGTGGATTCGAACGGCTCGTTCAGGGCTCCAATCGTACACCATCGCCGGGCCGCGGCTGGGCTATGATGGCGCGATGCGCGCGCCCGGATCGCTCCTCTCGCTCACGACGGCTCTGGCCCTCGCCTCCCTGCACGTGATCGGGTGCGGCGACGAGCGGGTCGATATCACGCCCCCCGCATCGGACGCGGGCCCCGACGCGACGCCGCGCTGCGAGCCCTCGGGCGGCGGGCCCTACTGGCTGCTCGAGGGGGAGACCGTGACGCTCCAGGTCGCGTGCGGGACGGGCATGGAGCTCCCCGGCGACGCGTTCGCCGTCGGGCCGCTGCCGGACGGCGCGGCGTACGATCCGGCCTCGCGCACCCTGTCCTTCACGCCGCGGCTCGATCAGGCCGCGGTGTACGAGGTCGCGATCCGCGTGGAGCAGACGAACGAGACCGGCCGGGTGAAGATCGGCGTCGCCGACGCCTGGCAGGACCCGGCCAACGTGCCGGTCACGGATCCGGCGCGGTACACCGAGGAGTACGGCCTGCCCGTGCTCTTCCTCTCGCCGGCGCCCGCGACCGAGGACTACGCGCCCGCGACGGTCGTGTACCGCGGCCACACGTACACCGCCCAGGCGAAGCTCCGCGGCGCGGCCTCGCTCGGGTATCCGAAGAAGAGCTACACGATCGAGCTCGCGAAGGAGGACAAATTCCAGGAGCCCGAGGAGGCGGGGGGCTTCGAGGACCGGCGCAAGATCGTGCTCATCAGCACGTTCGACGACAACTCGTACGTGCGGCAGAGGCTCGCGTACGACCTCTGGAACCGGCTCGATCCGGGGCACATCCAGATCAAGACCTACAGCGCGGTGGTCTTCATCGACGGGCAGTACTGGGGGCTCTACACGATCTCCGATCACGTCGACGGCTTCCTCATGGAGGACCACGGCTACTCGCAGGACGGCAACCTCTACAAGGCCGTGAACCACGACGCGAACTTCGCGTTGACGTCGATCCAGAACGGCGGCGCGCCGAAGGCGACGCTGCACGACGGCTACGTCAAGAAGGAGGGGCTGCCGCCCGAGGGCCAGCCGGGCGCGTTCGCCGACCTGGAGGACCTCGTGAATTTCGTCGCGACCTCGGACCCGCAGGCGTTCCGCGACCAGATCGGCGCGCGCATCGACCGGCGCGATTACGAGGACTGGTGGATCCTCGTGACGCTGATCATGGCCGACGACTCGGCCGGGAAGAACAGCTACCATTACCACGATCCGGCGGCCGGCGGCCCGTTCCGGTATGCGCCCTGGGACTTCAACGCGAGCTTCGGCCAGACCTGGCAGACCGAGCGCGAGCCGGCGCCCGTGTACACCGACTACGTCGGATTGAACCTGCTCTTCCAGCGCTTCCTCGCCGACCCCTCGATCGGCGATCCCCTGCGCGCCCGCTACGGCGAGGCGCTCCACGGCGCGCTCGACATCGCGGCGGTCCAGGCGCTCGTCGACGGCTACGCGGCCCGCATCGACGCGAGCGCGCGCCGCGACGAGGCGAAGTGGGCCGCCGCTTACCGGTCCTATGGCGGCTGGAGCTGGCGCAGCGATTTCACGACCTACGAGGAGGAGATGGCCTACCTCAAGGCATGGCTCGACGAGCGCTGGGCCTACCAGGACGGGCTCTACTGAACGGCGCAGGCCGACCGCGCCGCGCGCTTCCCGCGCCGTGGCATTTGTTATAGGTTGGATCCGAGCCCGCGCGCTCGCGGGCGAGGAGCGATGCCATGGCTTTGCGTGGAGCGTGCTTGCGGGCCCTGCTCGTGGTGCTCGGCCTGGTGCTGGGCTGCGCCGAGGGGACGGTGCTGCCGCCGCCGCCGCCCATCTGCGGGGACGGGAAGGTGGACGAGGGCGAGGCCTGCGACGACGGCGCGGCGAACAGCGACACCGAGCCCGGCGCGTGCCGGACGACGTGCGCGCTGCCGGCCTGCGGCGACGGCGTGCACGATCCCGCGGAGGGCTGCGACGACGGCAACGCTCAGGCCGGCGACGGCTGCGACCCCACCTGCACCGAGAGCTACGTGTGCGGCGACAGCGTCTGCGACCTCGTGCTGGGCGAGGAGTGCTCTGTCTGCGCGGGCGACTGCTGCGTCTGCGGCGACGGGACCTGCGACACGGACTTCGGCGAGACCTGCGAGGTCTGCCCCTCCGAGTGCTGCCCCACCTGCGGCGACGGCACGCTCGATCCGGGCGAGGGCTGCGACGACGGCAACAACAGCTCCGGCGACGGCTGCAGCAAGGGCTGCGCCGACGAGGACGGGACGGCCGACTGCGGCAACGGGCTGCTCGAGGCCGGCGAGCAATGCGACGACGGCAACACCGCCTCGAGCGACGGGTGCAGCGCCGCCTGCGCCCTCGAGTTCACGTGCGGCGACGCGACATGCGAGACCAACAGCGGCGAGACCTGCCAGCTCTGCCAGCAGGACTGCTGCCCCGACTGCGGCGATGGCAACCTCGATCCCGGCGAGGAGTGCGACGGCGCGGCCCTGAACGGGCAGTCGTGCACGGGCGCCTGCTATACCGGCGGCCAGCTCGCCTGCACGCCCTACTGCACCTACGACTGGAGCACCTGCACCGGCAGCCTGCCCGTGTGCGGCGACGGCGTCGTCGGCGCCTGCGGCGAGGAGTGCGACGGCCAGGACTTCCAGGGCGCCACGTGCGGATCGCTGGGCTTCGGCCCCGGCGCGCTCGTCTGCTCGGGCGCGTGCACGATCGACACGAGCGGCTGCGGCCCGGTGCTCGCTTACCTGTACGAGGGCTTCGACGGCGGCTGCCCGCCCGCGGGCTGGACGCTCGGCGGCGACTGGCAGTGCGGCACCCCGAGCGGCGGGGGCCCGGCCTCCGCGTACTCCGCGCCCGCGTGCCTCGGCACGATCATCAACGGCTACTACAACAACAACCAGAGCTGGACCACGGCCGTCGTCACGTCGCCGCCGATCAACCTGGCGGCCGGCGTCCAGCCCATGCTGAGGATGCGCTCCTGGGTCTGGACCGAGGGGTCGGTCTTCGACGGTTACAACCTCAAGGTGAGCACCAACAACGGCGCGAGCTGGACGCTGCTCACCAGCGTCACGCCGGCCTACAACCTGACCGTCGGCGGCGAGTCCGCGTGGGGCGGCGATCAGTCCGCGCTCGGCTGGCAGGAGGTCACCGCCGATCTCTCCGCATACGTCGGGCAGACGATCCGCCTTCGCATCGCGTTCAGCACCGACGGCTCGGTCACGTACCCCGGCGTCTACGTGGACGACTTCTTCGTCGCCGAGCCGAACGCGAACATCCCGCTCGTGATCTCGACGAGCTCGCTCCCCTCGGCCGCCGTGAACATGCCCTATCAGGCGCAGCTGGCGAAGGCCGGTGGGAGCGGGGGCGCGGTCGCCTGGAGCATCACCGGCGGCGTGAACCACGCGTGGCTCTCGATCAACCCGTCGACGGGCCTGATCACCGGCACGCCGACCATCAACGAGCTCGGGCCCGTGACGGTGACGGTGCACGTCGAGGAGGTCGCGCAGCCCTCGTACTTCGCCGACAAGACGTTCAACTTCAGCGTGAACCAGGTCCTCTACGAGACGAGCTTCGAGAGCTGCCCCGACGGCTGGGCGCTCACCGGCCAGTGGCAGTGCGGCACGCCCACCGTGGTCGGGCCCGCGTCCGCGTATGACGGCACGAATTGCCTCGGCACGATCATCAATGGCAATTACAGCAACGACGTGTCCTGGGGCTCGTCGACGGCGACCTCGCCGGCCATCAGCCTGGCGGGCGCCTCGTCCGCGGCGCTGAGCTTCCGGATGTGGAGCTACACCGAGGGCTCGATCTTCGACGGCGCGAACCTGAAGATCAGCGTCAACGGCGGCGCGTGGACGCTCGTGAACAACGTGGTGCCGGCCTACAACCTCACGGTCGGCGGCGAGTCCGCGTGGGGCGGCGACATGTCCGCGCAGGGCTGGCAGAACGTGACCGCGGACCTCTCCGCGTACGTGGGGCAGAGCATCCAGCTCCAGGTCTCGTTCCGGACCGACTCGTCCGTCACCTACCCCGGCGTGTACATCGATTACTTCCGCGTGGAGTGATCGGGGCGCGGACCCGTGGAGCGCGGCGCGCGTCTACGGGTTCGACCGCCTCGTGGCCGCCGGGATCGGTGCTCCGGGAGCGGTTCGGCGGAACGGCGTGGAGGGGCCGCTCCCGCCGTGCGGGAGAGGGGTCACTGCGGGATCTCGTCCACGACGAAGTAGTCCCAGGCCGGCGTGTGGTTGTTCTCGTCCGGTCTCTGGGACGTCACGTACACCGCCGGGTAGTCCTTCACGATCGTCTCGGTCCCGCCGGCCACGGTGGTGACCACCGCCGAGATGTAGAGCTGCGGCAGGAGCCCGCCCGCCCCCGCGCTCGCGAGCCTGCGCTTCGAGGAGAACACCAGCCAGTAGTAGCGCTCGTTCCCGTGCTGCTCGGCGCGCGGCGCCCAGCGGGCCCAGGAGTTCGTGAGCCCCGGGCTCACCATCCCGGTGCAGGCCGGCGGATCGTTCGCCTGCAGCCGGAGCGGCGCCCCGCCCTCGCCCGGCACCACGAGCACCTCGGTCGAGGGCTGGTTGTACGAGTTCACCGGCTGGTCGGTGCGGTTGAACGCGAGCAGCGTGTCGTCGGGCGAGTAGACCGGATAGAACTCGCGGTACGCCGGATCGCTCGCGCCGGGCAGCGGCGCCGCGTCCCCGCCGGCCCGGTTGTTGTAGGGCACCGTGTAGATATCCATCACGCCGTCCGCGCCGGCGGTGGAGACGACGCCCTCGCCGGCGATCTCGGACGAGACGTAGGCGACCGCGGTCCCGTCGCGCCGCCACGCGGGCGAGGCGACCTGGCGGGGATCGCCGTTCCGCGCGAGGATGCCCCAGCCATTCTGATCGGCGGCGTGCAGGTCGGTCCAGATGAGCTCGTAGCGGCCCGCGGTCTGCACCGGATCGATGAAGACCGAGAGCGCCACCGCGTCGCCGGCCGAGTAATGGGCGGCCGACATGACCGGCGCGGCCTGCTTGTGCCGCCCGAGCAGCGCGAGCGCCGCCGGCGAGACCACCGACGGGTCCGGCGCGCCGGACCCGTCGACCATGCGCACGTCGATCGAGCGCGTGTTGTTGTCGGCGTCCCGCGTGTAAATGACGAGCTCGCCGTCCGGCGACGACGTGTGGCACGAGACGCAGGTCGTCGTGCCGCCCGTCGACGTGGTCCCGGCGGTCGCGGGCGTGAGCACCGTGACGGGCGCCGCCGCGCCGATCTTGAAGCCCTGGAAGGACGTGCCGCTGCTCGAGGTCCAGTACACGACCGATCCCGGCGCGTCGACCGGCGCGATGTGCACGGGCCCGCTCGCGCCGAGGAACGGCCCGGCCGTGAGCGCGCCGCCCGCGAGCGTCGCGCCCCGGAGCGTCACCTGCACGTCGTGCCCGGCGCTGTGCAACGCGAGCGAATTCCAGAGGGCCTGCGCCATCTTGAACGAGGGATTGGCCGTGTAGATGACGAGATCGTTGATCTGGTTATCGACCTTGAGCCGGAGCTCGAAGACGTTCTGCTCGGCCGGCGCCTGCCATTCGAAGAACAGCGGCGTCCAGTTCCTCGGGACCATCGCGTCGAGCGCCGGCTCCGAGAGGCACGGCCCGCCGGTGTCGCTGCCCTGCGCGCTCGCGAAGAGGTCCGGCAGGTCCGCCGGCAGCCCGTCCTCGACCACGGGCGTCGCCGGGAAATCCGCGAAGTCCTGCGGCGCGGAGCCGCCGGCGCCGCCCACCCCGCCTCCGCCGGCGCCGCCCGCCCCGCCGGTGCTCGATCCGCCCCCCGGCGAGGAGGACGAGTCGTCCGAGCACGACGCGGCCGCGCCGCCGAGGGCGAGCGCGGTCGCGAGCGCGAGGGAAGAGGCCAGGGCGAGGTGCGGCAGCGGGCGTTTCATCGAAGCTCTCCTTGTGAATGCAGACGTGAAACGAATGGTCGCCCCGCTCAGGGCGTCTGGGCGCAGAGGTCGTGGGACCTCCGGGCGGCGTCCGTGCCGCCAGCCGGACCGGCTTGGGCGCTAAAAATCGTCCAGAGCGATCCTACCAGCTCCATCTCGAAAGCAGAAGCCGCTCGCTCGTCACGACAATCGATTTTTCCGTCTGGGACGAGCGTGAGCATGGTCGAGCGCGGATCGGCTGCGCGGTTCGCGGCGCCGTTGCGGTCCAGCGGTGTTCCGGCAACGATGGTCGGAGGAGACGTGGCCTCGAGGACCCTCCGCGCGCTGCCCCCGTCCGGTCGCCGGTTCGTCGCCGTCTTCGCCGGCGTCGCGCTCTGCTTCATCGCGTCGACCATCTATTCGCAGCACGTGCAGAGGGCGATCGATCGCGCGGCGATCCATATCGCGTCGATCGCCGCGCCGAGCATCGCGCACCTCGCCAAGGCGAGCGCGGAGCTGCGCCGCCTCCAGCTCCTCTCGCGCCCGTACAGCCCGGGCGAGGCCGCGGCCGCCGAGCGCGCGCGGGTGGAGGCCGTCATCGCCTCGTACGGGCGCTTCCGGAGCGAGGTCGGCGCGTACCTCGCCCTGCCAGTCTTCCCCGACGAGCGCGAGGTGTGGTCCGCCGTCAGCCGCGACGCCGAGCGCGTCGACACGGCGGTCGGTGAGATCATCGCCCGCCGCGGCGGGCGCGACGCGGTCGAGCAGGCGAGGCTGGAAGAGGATCTCACGGCGGCCGCCGACCAGGCCGCCGGGTCGATCGGGAGAGCGGTGGAGTTCCACGCCGGGCACGCCCAGAGGCTCGCGGAGGACATCGAGCAGATCCGCACGCGCTCCGCGCTGATCGTGGGGGTCCTCGACGGCGCGAGCGCCGTGCTCGCGCTCGTGGCCGCGCTCGCGCTCCTCCGCACGGTCCGCCATTACACGAGCCTGCTCGAGGCGCACGGGCACCTGCTCGAGGAGCGCGCGGACGAGCTGGAGCAGTTCGCGGGCCGCGTCGCCCACGACGTGCTGAGCCCGCTCGGATCGACCGCGATGGCGCTCGGGATGGCCGAGCGCGCGCTGCCGCCCGGCTCCGGCGCGCAGGCGGCGGTCGCGCGCGGTCAGGCGAGCCTGCAGCGCGTGCGGCGCATCGTCGACGGGCTGCTCGAGTTCGCGCGCGCCGGCGCCAAGCCCGCGCCGGAGGCGCGCGCCGAGGTCGGCCCCGTGATCCGCGACGTGGTCGGCGAGCTCTCGGCGCGCGCGGAGGAGGGCCGCGTCGAGGTCGTCGTCGAGCCGATCCCGGCCTGCGAGGTCGCGTGCAGCCCGGGGATCCTGACGAGCCTCCTCTCCAACCTGCTCGGCAATGCGATCAAGCACATGGGCGACGCGCAGGAGCGCCGCGTGCGCGTGAGGACCGCGTGCCGCCACGGCGTGGTCCGGATCGAGATCGAGGACACCGGCCCTGGCATCCCGGAGGAGCTCCAGACCTCGATCTTCGAGCCCTTCGTGCGCGGCCGCGACGCGGGCGCGCCGGGCTCCGGGCTCGGGCTCGCGACGGTGAACAAGATCGTGCGCACGCACGACGGCACCGTGGGCGTCGAGTCGTCGCCCGGCCGCGGCAGCACGTTCTGGTTCGAGCTGCCCGTACCCGCCCAGGGGCCCGGGCGCTCGCCCGCTTGAAGCCTCTTCACCACACGACGGCCGTCGCCCGCCGGCGATCCTGCTGCGTGCCGTCGCCGATCTCGCCGCTCCGGTTCGCGCCCCAGCAGCGCGCCTCGCCCGCCGCGGTCAGGAGGCACCCGTGCGCCACGCCGAACGCGATCCGCGCCGCGCGCGGCCCCTCGATCGCGTCCGTCCGCTCGCCGCGCCGGCACCGCACCGCCCCGTCCGCGCCGCGCGCGCAGGGCCCCGAGAGCTCCGCGACATCGTGCAGCTCGGCCGACACGAGCGGCGCCCCGCCCGTCCCGCTGCCCTTTCCCCAGCACACCACGCCCCCGCCGCGCAGCAGCGCGCACGACGACCCCATCCACGCCGCGATCTGGATCGCGTCGCTCACGCCCTGCACCGCCACGGGCTGCGGCCGCATCTCGGTCGTCCCGTCCCCGACCTGCCCGTCCAGGTTCTCGCCCCAGCACGCGACGGTCCCGTCCCGCCTGAGCGCGCACGCGTGCGCCGCGCCGAGCGCCAGCGCCGTGACGTCCGTGAGCCCCGGCACCGGCGACGGCGCGATGCTCCTCGCGACGGGCGCCGGGTGCTCCTTCTTCGGCTTGAACGAGCCCGTGAGCCCGCCCCAGCAGCGCACCGATCCGTCCGCGAGCACCGCGCACGTCTCCGCCCGCCCCGCCGCGATCCGCTGCGCGCCCGCGAGATCGACCACCTGCACCGGCGCGTCGCGGTCCTCCTGCGTCCCGTCGCCGAGCTGCCCGTTCTCGTTCGTTCCCCAGCAGCGCGCCGTCCCGTCGCGCATCCGCGCGCAGCTGTGCCCCCCGCCGAGCGAGAGCTCGACCACGCCCTCGAGCCCCGGCACCTCCGCCGGCGTGGTGCGCGTCTGCAGCATCGTCCCCTGCGGCCCCTGCCCGAGCTGCCCGTGCTTGTTGGTCCCCCAGCAATGCACCTTCCCGCTCGCGAGCCGCGCGCAGGTGTGCCCCCACCCCGCCGCGATCTCCTCCACGCGCCGCTCCGGCGGCAGCGCCTCCGCGGCCGGCGCCGCGCTCGCCTCCGCCGCGCCCGTCGATCCTGCGGCCGGCGGGCCTCGATCGCACCCCGCCGCGATCGCCGCGATCCCCGTCAAGAAGGCGCCCGCGCGGGCCCGCCGCGCCTGCTCCGCACCGCTCGAATGTCCTCTCACGCGCCCCGAGTCTCCCCGGCCGCCGCGCGCGCCGTCAAGCGGCGCGGGACGGACGCCCCGGAGGAGCGCCGCGCGCGCCGCTTTCGTGCCTTCCCTGGTCGCCCGGGTTACCCTGCGCGCGCCATGCGCCTCGGGATCGATTTTGGAACCACCCGCACCGTCGTCGCGTGCAGCGATCGCGGCAACTACCCCGTCCTGAGCTTCCAGGACGAGGCGGGCAACCCCGTCGACTGGTTCCCCTCGGTCGTCGCCGAGCGCCGCGGCGAGCTGCGCTTCGGCTTCGACGCCCTCGAGGTCGCCGCCGATCCCGACTGGACCGTCCTCCGCTCGTTCAAGCGGCTCCTCTCGGGCTCCCGCTCCTCGCCCGACCTGCAGGTCGAGATCGGCGGCACCACGCTCCCCGGCGTCGAGCTCATCGCCCGCTTCCTCGGCGCCCTCCGCGACGCCATCGCGACCCGCTCGAACCGGCCCGCCTCGCAGGCCAGGGGCGACGAGCTCGTCGCGGTCGTCGCCACCCCCGCCAACGCCCACGGCACCCAGCGCTTCCTCACGCTCGACGCCTTCCGCCGCGCCGGCTTCGAGGTCACCGCGCTGCTCAACGAGCCCTCCGCGGCCGGCTTCGAGTACAGCCATCGCTATCGCAACACCCTGAGCTCGCGCCGCGAGCACATCGTCGTCTATGACCTCGGCGGCGGCACGTTCGACGCGTCGCTCGTGCACATCAGCGGCCGCCGCCACGAGGCGATCGCGACGTCCGGCTCGAACCAGCTCGGCGGCGACGATTTCGACGCGGCCCTCGCGACCCTGGTGCTGGAGACCGTCGGCCTCACCCAGGGCGGCCTCCCCCGCCGCGCGCTCTCCGCGCTCGCCGAGCAATGCCGCGAGGCGAAGGAGCGCCTCAACCCGAGCTCCCGCCGGATCGTGGTCGACCTCGAGTCGAGCCTCGGCGACCTCGCCCCCGTCCCCGAGGTCACGCTCGGGGTCGCCGATTACTACGACCGCTGCATCCCCCTCGTGCAGCGCAGCCTGGAGGCCATGGCCCCGGTCATGGGCCGCCTCGAGGGCCGCGGCGCGACGGACGACGCCCTCGCCGAGCTCGCCGGGATCTACGTGGTCGGCGGCGCCAGCTCGCTCCCCGTGGTCGGCCGCGTGCTCCGCGAGATGTTCGGCCGCCGCGTGCACCGCTCCCCGTACCCCTCCGCCGCGGTCGCGATGGGCCTCGCCATCGCGGTCGACGAGGAGGCCGGCTTCGAGCTCTCCGACCGCCTCTCCCGCTATTTCGGCGTCTTCCGCGAGCGCGACGGCGGCCGCGGCGTGATCTTCGACCCCATCTTCGATCGCGACGCCCGCGTCCCCGCCCGCGGCGAGGCCCTCCCCGTGCACCGTCGGGTCTACCGCGCAGCCCACAACATCGGCCGCTATCGATTCGTGGAGTGCGCGCACCTCGACCGCGAGGGCGTGCCCCACGGCGACATCACGGCCTTCAAGGACATCTTCTTCCCGTTCGACCGCGAGGCCCGGCACCTCGGCCCCGATCTGTCCGACGTGCCGGTCCGGCGGCTGCCGGGCGAGGGGCCGCTGATCCAGGAGGAGTACGCGATCACGCAGCACGGGCTGCTGCGGGTCACGATTGCGGATCTCGAGGCGGGCTACCAGCGCGTGTACGACGTCGGGGCGTAGCGCCCGCCCTGGGCCCCGATCCTCGCCCTCCCCCTCGCCGGCTGCGCCGCCGCGGCCCCGCCCCCGTCGCCGCCGCCCCGGGAGACCCAGACGTTCGCAGGAGCGCTGATCGCGGTCCCCGCGCGACGACCCGCTGTCGCTCCCGGCCGGGCTGCCCTATCATCGGCCGATGAGCATCGAAGCCAGAGCCACCGTGGTCGTGCGCATGTGGGCCGCGCTCGGAGCGGTCGCCCTCGCCCTCGTCCTGTCCGGCTGCGGCGACGACGCCGGCGGGAGCGGCGGGAGCGGCGGGAGCGGCGGCGGCACCGGCACGACGACCCCCGGCGCGTGCGACACCGATCCGCTCCACACGGGCCTCACGGCCCAGCAGACGGGCGTCAGCGTGGACGCCTTCGATTGCGAGATCCTCGAGTGGGCCGCCCATTACGCGGAGCCCGACCCCATGATCATCAAGGCGATGATCTACGTCGAGTCGAGGTTCGACCACACGGCGGTGGCGTGCCCCAACCTGCCCTGCGGCGTCCCCGCGGGCTGGACCGAGGCCGAGTCGGGCTGCTACGGCCTGATGCAGGTCGTCCCCGCGTGCGGCGGCACCCCGGACGGCGTCGGCCTCCTCCCGGACGGCCATCCCAACCTGACGACCGACGTGTCCTCGAGCGACTGGCCCGGATCCATCTTCAATCCATACATCAACATCGAGATCGGCGTGGCCGGCATCGCCGGCAACCGCGCCCAGGTCAAGGAGCAGTTCCCCGGCTGCACCGAGGACCAGTACACGATGATGGCCATCGGCAACTACAACAGCTACGGCAGCACGACGAGCTGCACCGAGTACAACTTCGAATACGACGACCTGGTCCTCGCGGCATACCAGGAGTACGCGGCCGCGGCGGGCTACCCCGCGCGCGCCTACTGAGGCGGCGGCCTCGCCGCGGCGCGGATTCGCCGCGCCGCGCGGCGCTCCTCGATCCAGCGGAGCGCCTCGGGCTCGGAGCCCGCGAACGCGATCTCGGCGGGATCCGGATCTCGCGTCAGGAGCCGGTACGCCTTGTCGACGAGCTGGAACAGCGTCCGCTGCAGCCGGGTCGCGCCGATGAAGAGCAGCACGCACTCGGGCAGCGTGAACGGCGACGCTGCCACCTTGCGGGCCTCCGACGGGAACGCCCCCATCCGCGTGACGTCGATCAGGACGAAGATGGGACTCGCGAGCGCGGGCGTGGCCTGGTTCAGCGCGTCCATGAGGCCGTAGACGTCGCTGGCCGAAACCTCGCCTATCAAGGCGATCCGCATGATCTCGGGCGGCTGCACCCTGACGGAGTGGCGCCCTCCGACGGTCCACCCCGTCTCTCCGCGTGCTCCGGTCATCAGGTCCTCCGAGGGCGGGCGGCTCCTCGAACGAGAAAAATAGCCCAGGCGAATGGATAAAGCGAGCGCGGGCTCGCGGCGGCCTCGTGGGCGATCGCAGGGCACGTTCGCCCCCGCGGCGTGACCGGCGCGCCGGTCGTCGCTGCATCCTTGCCGCCGCGGGCGCGCGCGGGGATCATGCAGCGATGCGCCAGCCCATCCCCCTGGTCCTCCTCCTCTGCGGCGCCCTCGGTGGGACGGCGCTCGTGGTCGCGTCCTGCGCGCTCGATCCGAGCGGTCAAGCACCCGGCTCGGCGGCGAGCGGCGGGGGCGCGGCCGGCGGCGCGGCGGGCGCGGGCGGCGCCGGCGGCGCCGGCGGTCAGGGCGGCGCG
>CAYQYG010000049.1:0-30086 GCA_964421485.1 uncultured Polyangiaceae bacterium
CGGCGGGCATCGGGAGGCGCGTGTGCGGGGCGAAGCCGGCCGGGATCCTGTGCGTCCCGCCGAACGCGTGCGACCAGGCCATCGGCAGCGTCGTGAAGGGCTCCGGCGCCGTCGCGGCGAGCTTGCCCGCGGCGTCGCGCCGCCAGACGCGGCGGCCGAAGGCGCGGAGCGCGCGGACTTGATCGCCCCAGCAGAGCCGGACGTCCACCATCACCGCAGGCTCCCCGCGCGGCGCGCAGACCTCCCCGACACACGTGATGTCGGTGAGCCCGGGCTCCACCATGAAATGGACCTCGCCGGCGGGGGCGTCGTCGCAGGGATCGCGGTGGACCGGGACCTGATCCCGCGCGAGGGCGAGGCCGCCCCCCCGGACCTCGTAGGTGGCCTTGCTGATGGCCACGAGGTGCCCCCATGCGTCGTCCAGGTGCTCCCGGAGCACCACGGTGGGGAGCAGGGTCTCGTTCTTGATCTGCACTCTATCCCCCGATCCGGCGCGCTACGCCGGCGGCTCGCCGCCGTGGCGGGCGACGTGCTCTTCCCAGGTGATCGGCATCGGCGCGTCGTCGCAGTTCAATCGAATTCGCTCTCCCCGGACGTCGACGTCGTCGTTGGCCCGGATGTCGACATTGCCCGTCCGCGCGGTGAGCGCGACCTCCTCGGCGGACAGGCTTGCTCCGCCGGCGACCTCGCGCGTCGCGCCGCCCTGGATCGTCTCGACGAGGTCGCCGCCGACCTCGATGCAGGCGTCCTCGCGGGCGCGGAGCTGGAACGTGTCGCAGTCGAGGGTGAGGGCGCCGGCCTTCACCTCCAGGTCCGCGGCGCCGAAGCGGAGGACGGGGCCGGCGTCGGTCAAGAGGACCGTGAGGACGACCTCGCCGGTCGCCGCCCGGACGCGGAGGTGGTCGCCCTCGGCGCTCTCCCTGGTCTCGACGGTCCGGCCGGACGAGAATCGTAGCCGGCGCGGCGGGGCGGGCGAGCGCGCCTCTCCGGCCGTCGCGCCGATGTCCACCCTGTGATGAGCAATGGAGTCGTCGAGCATGATCTCCCTGTCTCCCTCTCCGGTCCGCCGGCTCAGGCGTTGAGCTTGATGGTGCCGGCGTTGACGTTCACCTCGCCGGCGCCCTTGATGTTCACCGTGTCCCCCGAGACGTCCACCGTGCCTCCCTCGACGGTCACCGTGGCGCTCGTGATGTGCACGTCGGCGCCCCCGTGGAGGACCAGCGTGGCGCCGGCGAAGACGACGGTGATCGATCCGCCGCTCACCGTGATCGTCGGCGACTCGGCCGTGAGCGAGGAGCGCCCGACGATCTTCACGGCGTCGGCGCCCGCGTCGAGCGTGGGGCCGGCGTTGAGCTCGATGACGGGGGCGCCCTGGCGGATCTTCTCGCCGCCGGACACGTCGATCCAGGGGGCGCTCTCGTTGAGGTTCGCGCCTGCGGAGATCGTGATCTCGGCCTCGGCGAGCGCGTCGATCTTTCCCTTCGCGGCGATCAGCACGTCCTCCCCGGTCTCGAGCACGGCGCCCTTGCCCGGGTGGTTGGGCGCGCCGAGCTGGAGGGTCGTGTTGCCATAAGGCGTCGTGAGCTTGATGCGAGAGGAGCCCTCGAGGTCGTCGATGTTGATCTCGCTCCCGCCGCCGGTGCGGATCACGTTCCGCCTGGCGTTGTCGTCGGTGACAGGGCTCGGCGTCACGGGGTTGGGCACGGCGCCGGAGATGATCGGTCGGTCCGGATCGCCGTCGACGCACGTGAGGAGGACCTCGACGCCGTGGCGGAGCGGGAAATGGATGCCGTAGCCCGGGCCGGCGTGGGGCTGGGCCATGCGGATCGGGCGGGAGGCCTTGCCCTGAGGGGCGCCGCCGGTGTCGAACTGGAACCGGACGCGGTAGCGGCCCTCGTCGTCCACCTCGGCGTACTGGCCGCCGCCGGCCGATTCGATGACGCCCGTGAGGACGCCGTGCACCCTGGGCTTCGGGGTGACCCGCGCGGGGCGGAAGGTGGTCTTCGCCGGGATGGCGACGAAATCGTTCTTGTAGCTCGCCTGGGCCCCGGCCCCGAGCGCGCCCTGCTCGGCGCGGTGGCGCACCTCGACGACGAGCAGCTCCTGATCGGCGCGAGGGTGGCCGTCGAGGTGAAATCGGGCGCCGGCGCGCAGGGTCTGCGCGTCGCTCCGGCCCTCGAAGACGGTCCGCCGCGCGAGCAGCTCCTCGGCGCGGATCGCGGCGGTGCGCTTCGCCTCCTCCGGCGTCTTGAAATGCGCGCCGTGCTCCACGACGTCGCCGCCGGCGTCCGAGAGCGTCGCGCTCGCCGTCAGCGAGACCTGGGGCGTGCGGTAGTTGTAGTCCTTGACCACGTAACGGTTCGGGAGCGTGCGGGTGGTCCTCTCCAGGGCGAACACGCCCACCGCCTCGCCGCGCGGGGAGAACGGCACCGCGCCGCCCGCGACCGGGCGGAAGCCGCCGTTGTCGTCGGTGAGCACCATCACGTCGCGGCCATTGCGGTGCTCGAAGAAGAACGAGATGCCGTGGTGCTCGGTGAGCCGGGAGATGAAGGCGAGGTCGGTCTCCTTGTACTGGACCACGAACTCGCGCGGCGGGTAGCTCGCCCGGAGCCGGAGCTCGAAATCATCCCCCTCGGCGAGGCCCGCGCGCACGAGCTTCTCCTTGACGATATCGACGACGCTCCGGTCCATGAAGATCTCGGAGGTCTCGGCGAGGTGGAGCCGGTGCGCCCGGGGGACGAACGTGAGCGCGTAAGCGAGGTGGTCCGCCTCGGTCTGGAGGCTCTCCCTGATGGCGGCGATCTGCCCGGCCATCCGGGCGACCTCGCCGCCGCCGCGCTCGAAGATGAGCTCGGCCCCGGCGGCGAGGACCGCGCGCTCGTCGAGCTCCGCCGTGCCCCGGACGACGACGAGGAGCTCGAATTCGAAGAGCTTCGAGATCGCCTCGTGGCCGGAGAGCGTGTGGAGCTCGACGCGATCCGCGGGCAGCGCGGCCGAGGCGACGCGGACGTGCAGGGTGTCCTTCATGATGGTCCTCGCATGGATCGGTTCGCCTCGCTCAGCGGAGAGGGGGGTTGTTCTTGAGGAACCAGGCGCGATAAGCGCCGTACGCGCGCTCCCAGGCGGCACGGATCATGGGGTCTCCGGCCATGCGGGCTTGCCAGTACTGGTCGGCGAGCTCCCGGGCAGCGGGGGTGAGCCGGTAGCGCGCCAGGATCTCCTGCGCGCGGTGCGGGGAGGCGGCGAGCTCCACGGAGAGGGAGACGTGGCGCTCCATGGGGAGCGGCGGCTCGTCCGCCGGCTTTGGCCCGGGCGGCGCCGCGAAGGGGAGCGCGGCGCGGCGTGGAATGGGGAGGTCGAGGGCGAGCGCGGTCTCCGCGAGGCCCGCGGGTCGAGGCGGGGGAGGGCGCGCCGGCGGTGGGTCCGCAGGCGGCGGGCTCCCCGCCGGCCTGGCCGCGAAGGGGAGCGCGGCGACGCGCGCGATGTCGAGGGTCGGCGCCGTGACGGCGAGGCCCGGGGGCGCGCGCGCGGGCAATGGCACGCGGGCCGGCTCGGACACGGCGGGCGGGAGCGGGCGGGGGGCCGGCTCAGGGGCCGGCGAGGGGAGCGGGAGAGGGGCCGGCTCGGGCGCGGGCGGCGCGTCCGCGGCGTCCCGCGGCGGCGGCGCGATCTCCTCGGGGAGCGGCCCGATGGCGCGGAGCTCGGGGAGCTCTTGCCGCAGCCGCCGGCGCGCCGCCGCGAAGGCGGCGCCGAACCGGAGGACGCGCGCGCTATGCTCCTGCCGGACCTCGGCCGCGAGCGCGGACGTCCACCCCGAGGCGGCGAGGGCCCAGCGCTCGCCGGGCACGCCGAGGCGGGCGAGCACCTCCGGGAGATCGTCGCGCGAGAAATGAAGGGTGTGGGCGAGGATGAACGCATAACGCTCGAGCGTCAGCTCGCCGTGACGCTCGACGTCGGTGTCGGCTGATCCGGAGGTCAGTGTCGCGCTCATCGGGGATGCAGGCTCGCGAGGGCTGGACGGCGATACGCGACCAGGCTATCCGCTCACGTCGGCAGATGGCAAGCCCGGGCGGGCCGCGAGAGGGCCTGACCCTCTCGCCCGGATCAGGGCTCGCTCCGCTGGGCGATCCACGCGGCGACCTTCGGCCAGATCTGCTTCGGCCCCTTGCTCGACGTCGACAGGCCGATGTGCCCGACCGGGAAGCGCATGATCTCCTTGTCGGTCGAGCCGACGAGCCCGTTCAGGAGCTCGCTCGACCTCGGCGGCGCGATCGTGTCGTTCTCGGCGATCAGGTTGAGGAGCGGGCAGCGGATCTTGCCGAGATCCACCCGCTCGCCGCCGACCACCATCCGGCCATTACAAAAATTGTTCTCCTGGTAGCAGTCCTTGATGTACTGCCGGTAGACCTCGCCGGGGAACGGCACGTTGTCGCTCGCCCAGTGCTCCATCGCCAGGAAGGTCGTCACGAAATCGGGGTCGTCGATCCGGCGGAACACCTCCAGCCACTTCGTCATCCGCTGGATCGGGGCCATCATCGAGAAGCCCGCCTCCATCAGATCGATCGGCACGTTGCCATGGGCGTCCACCATCGCGTCCACGTTGAAGTGCTTCGGGCTCGTCCAGGTGGTGAACACGCCGCCCTCGTGGAAATCCACCGGGGTGGCCTGGGCGACGAAGTTGCGGAGGCCCTCGGGGTAGAGCGACGCGTAGGCGAGGGCCATCGTGCCGCCCATGCAGTAGCCGTAGAGCGTGAGATCGGGGGCGCCGCTCGCGCGCAACGTCCATTTCACCGCGCTCCGGATCAGGCCGCCGAGCATGTCGTCCCAGGTCAGGGACTGCTCGGCGGGGCCGGCGGCGCCCCAGTCGATCGCGTAGACGTCGAAGCCCTGGGCGACCATGTGCTGGATCAGGCTCCGGCCGGGGAGGAAATCCAGGATGTAATGGCGGTTGATCAGGGAGTAGACGAACAGGATCGGCGTCCGGTGGCGGCGGTGCGTGGGCTCGTAGCGGAGCAGGCGCATCTTGCCGCGGGTGTAGACCACCTTGTGCGGCGTCGGGGCCACGGGGGGATCGCCGACCCCGGCGGCCTGCTGGATGAGCGGCTTCATGTAATGGTACGGGCTCATCGCGCGGCGCTGCGCGGCCTGGCCCATCGCGGTCGCGATCTTGACCTGCGCGCCCAGGAGGGAGCGGAGGCCCTGGATCGTGGGGCTCGAGGAGATGGACATCGCGTTCGACTCCGTCAGGGGGAAGGGGGCGAGGGGTGGGGGCCGGGCGGGGCGGCGCGGCGCTCGATGCGCTCCAGGGCCTCGAGGACGAGCTCCAGCTGCGCGCTCAGGGCCTCGATCTCCTCGTGCGCGGCGCGGAGCTCCGCGCGCAGGTCGATCACGTCGGAGGCCGTCGGGAGGCGCGCGGCGCGCAGCGCGTCCTCGGCGAGGGCCACGGCCTGGGCCTGGGCGCGGAAGCCCCGCTCCATCATGCCGCCGGCGACGCCGAGGTAGGTCTCGCTGGCCGCGAGCCGCTCGAACGCGCGCGTCATGCTCCGCTCCCAGAAATTGAATGCCTTCCCGGGGAGGGTGGCCGGGTCGGTGAGGTAGCCGATCGCTTTCAATGCGCGCGCGAGCGGTCTCACGCCGCGCTTGCTCTGGCCTGTCATCGATTGCGCTCCTGGTGGTCGGGGAGCTCCGCCGGAGGCGGGCCGGAGGCCGGGCCGCGGCGGGCCGGTCCTCGTACCGCCCCGGCGGGCGGGGGACAAGGCGGGCGGCGCGGGCCTCAGTGGAGGACGGCGTCGGGGCCGGCGTGGAGCTCCACGCGGCCCGAGGCGGGCTCGCGGCGCAGGGCGATGACCTCTTCCCGGGCGCAGCCGAGGGTGACGGCGGGGGAGGCGGTGGTGATGATCCACTGGGCGCCCGGGAGCGCGGCGCAGAGGCGGGGGGCGAGCTCGCTCAGGCGGTGCGCGGGCTGGTGGAGCTCGATGTCGTCGAGCAGGATGACGCCCTCGGCGTGGCGGGGGTCGCCGGCGGGGTAGGCCGCGGCGAGGGCGCGGAGCGCGAGGGCGCCGATCGCGACGAGGTGGCGGGCGCCGCGGCCGAGGTCGTCGAAATCGACGCGGCGGGCGCCGCCGACCTCGAAGACGGGCTCCAGGCGAACGGGATCGACGCCCAGGTAGGCGGCGCCGGCGCCCTCGAGCAGGGCGGCGAGGACCTCGCGGAGGGCGCGGTCGAGCGCGGCGAGGCGCGCGGCCTGGTCGGGCGCGGCGGGGCCGCCGCGGGCGAGCGCGGCGGCGATCGGGGCGAACGCGAGGACCTGCTTGGCCTCGCGGGTGAGGTCGCCGCGGGTCCCGTCGTCGAAGCTCGCGGGGGCGCGGACGTCGTAGCGGAGGACGCTGCGCTCCGGCGTGGTGAGGACCGTGGCGGTGCGGGAGAACCAGCGGGCGCCCGAGAACGCGACGAGCACGTGGCCGCCCTCGGCCGCGCGCCGGTCGAAGAGGGCCTGCTCGCGGCGGCGGAGCGCGGCGACGTCATCGGGCTCGTCGAGCTTCGCGCCGGGGCTGGCCACGCGCAGCGGGTGGAGGCGCGCCGGGTCGTCCGCGCCGAGGATCCAGTCGGCGACGACGGCCGGCGGCGGGCCGTCGTCGCCGCGGTGCCGGAGCTGCGCGACCGCGTGCCCGGGGCGCGTCGCGGCGATCGCGGCGAGGGCCGAGCTCTTGCCGACGCCGTCGCCGCCGAAGAGGACCGAGAGCCGGCGCGGGCCGCCGCGCTGCGCGCCGCCCTCGAAGGAGAGGGTGAGGTCCTCGAAGGGACCCACGTGGAGGAGGCGGAGGCGGGAGAGCAGCACGGGCCGCACGAAGCTAGCACCGGAGGGCCGCCGGCGCGCGGCCTCAGGGCTTGGGGTGCGCGAGGAGGAAGTCGATCACCGCCGGGGAGAAGTCGGCCGTGATCGCGGGGATGTGCTCGGCGCCCACGATCGACCAGAGCTCGGCGCCGCCGCCGGGAGCGCAGCCGCTCCAGGCCTGCGTGGTGGTCTCGCTGCCCGCGAGCGAGCCCTCGAGGTCCAGATCGGGGCCGGGCGCCGGGCCCGCGCCGCACTCGTCGAAGGTGGCCCAGTCCTGCGCGGACTGGAGCGCGCCCGCGTACGGGTGGCCGAGGATCTCGCCGCCGTCATACGAGATGGTCGCGTCGGCGGTGCCGTGGATCTGCAGCACGGCCACGGGCTCCGCCGGGTCGCACTGCGAGGTGTCGGCCCACATCGCGCCGGCGAGGCTCGCGATCGCCGCGATCGTGTCCGCGTGATCGCACGCCATCCGGTAGGACATGAAGCCGCCGTTGGAGTGCCCGAGGAAGAAGACCCGCCTCGGATCGACCGTGTAGCGGGCCTTGATGTCGTCGACGACGCGCTGGAGGTAGGTCGAGTCGTCGACGTGCTGCGGGTCGAAATCGCAGCACGCGTCGGTCGCGTTCCAGAAGCGCTTGCCGGTGGCGTCGATGGTGCCGTCCGGGTGGGCGTAGAGGAAGCCGCGCGCCTCCGCGAGCGGCTTCAGCCCGAAGTAGAGCTCCTGCAAGGCGCCGGACGCGCCGTAGCCGTGCAGCAGGATGACGAGCGGCGCGGCGGCGCCGTCCTGGTAGCTCGACGGCACGAAGACCTCGACGGGGCGATCACCCCCGATCGGCGCCTGTCCCCCGGCGCCGCCCGCGCCGGAGGTGGTCGTCGAGCTGCCGCCGCCCGACCCGGAGTCGTCGCCGCAGCCGGCGGCAAAGGCGAGGGGGAGCACCAGGGCGAGCGCGGCGTGGCGAGCGAGCGGCATGGACCACGAGTACACCGGCCCACGGCGCGCGGAAAGGCGGCCGGCAGGAGCGGCCGCGCGCCGCGGCGTGGAGCGGGGTTCGTGATAGCGTCCGCCGCCTCGAGTCCGAAGGAGGATCCTGTCGATGAAGAGGAAGTATCGCTGCACGGTCTGCGACCACATCTACGATCCCGCCGAGGGGGACCCCGCCGGCGGCGTCGCGCCGGGCACGGCGTTCGAAGATCTCCCCGCCGGCTGGTGCTGCCCCGACTGCGGCGCCCGCAAGGAAGACTTCGAGCCGATGGCGGACTGACAGAACGCACAAAAACGAGATGCCCGGCCTGAGCCGGGCATCTCGCGAACGCTGGTCTCTGTGTCGGTTCTCGTGTCGGTATCGAAGGCTGGTGGACCTGACAGGGATCGAACCTGCGACCTCTAGAGTGCGATTCTAGCGCTCTCCCAACTGAGCTACAGGCCCTCGATTTCGAGACCGCGGACTCTACTCGCCGCTCCGGGCGTGTCAAGCGCGCCGTGGTCGTCCCGTCAGTTTTTTTTGCGTTCTTGCGCGCCCAGTTTTCCAGGTTGGAGCTCTCCGTCGAGCTCCGCCGGGGGCTACGGCGCGCGGATCACGAGGGGCGCGCGGCCGAAGCGGGCGCGCAGCCGGTTGACGGCGGCGTGCACGCGGCGCTGGCCGAGCATCCTCCGCTCGATGCGCCGCTTGCCAGGGACGTCGAGCAGCATGATCCCGATCACGATCGTGAGCGCGCCCTGGCCGGGGACGCCCGGGACCGAGAGCACGACGCCGACGACCACCAGCGCCGCGCCGAGCAGGTTCTTCGCGACGCGCGCGAGCACGCGCTGCCACAGGGGGCGATCGGGCCAGAGCGGCGTCGCCTCGGGGCCCTCGAGGTAGTCGGCCGGCATCCTCACGAGCAGCCACGCCACGACCGCCAGCGATCCGAGCAGCGTCGCGACGAAGAGCGCGACCCCGAGGGCGATCTCGTCCCGGTGCCCGTCGACGAAGGCGATCGCGGTCTGCGCTGCTTGCATGGCGAGCGGCCCTGCCGGGCTATTCGCCGGCGCAGGTGATGAACAGGGTGGCGCCCGGGAGCGCCTCGCCCTTGCCGACGAAGCGGATGAGGCGCTTCTCGTTGTCGGGGCACTTCGCCACGATGTCGGGGTTGCCGAGCGGCGGCGACGTGGTCGCGTCGACGTAGCACCAGCCGTCGACCTCCTGGCCGCCGGACGTGAGCACGGGCTCGGCGAGGCTGTTCAGGCACGCGTCGCGCTCCTGCTCGTCGGGCACGGCGTCGTTGCTGTTCGGGATCTGCACGATCTCGCAGACGCAGTCCCAGCCCAAGGCCGTCGCGATCGGATCGGCGAGCACCTTGGCCTTCGCCGGCTCGTGCTCCTCGGCGACCGGCGTGCGGCCGGGGAGGCCGCAGTCGCAGGCGTTCTGCGAGTTGCGCGCCTCGAGGATCAGGCAGGAGACGCGGCCGTCCTCGTCGGGCGTGAGGGTGCGCGGCAGGCACTGGCCGCCGATCACGGTCTTCAGCCGGTCGATGATCGCGCCGATCGCGGGCCGGTAGCCGTACGTGGGCTCGCCGGGCTGATCGAGCTGCGCCGGGCACACCGAGCCGACGATGCCCTGCGCGCCGACGCCCTTGAGCACCTGCAGCGTGCGCAGGCCCGGGTAGGCCTTCGCGCGGACCTGCATCGTCGCGGGCTCGCCGGGGTTGGGCGGCTCGCAGAGCGGGTTGTTCAGATCGGCCGCGGGGTCGTTGCAGTCGCAGCTCGGGACGCCGCCTGCGCAGTTGCGCTCCGCGCCGGGGGGCAGCGGGAAGATGCACGCGTACTGGAGGTCGTTCCGCTTCGTGATGCCCCACTCGTGCCCGTTGATCGGATCGGTCCCGTTCGGCGCGCTCGAGGGCGCCATCGGCGTGCCGGTGACCGGGTTCGTGCCGGTCCGCTCGTCGATCGACTCGATCATGTGCGGATCGGCCGGCGCCACGTAGCTCGCCGGATCGCCGAGGATGACGTCCCAGACCCCGTTGTTCCGGAGCTCGTCGGCGTTCATGAAGCCGCCGACGGGGTTCTGGTCCGCGTCGAGCCCGGCGACGAGGTCCGGCTGGCCCGCCGCGTCCCGCCGCGCGATGTCCTGCCACGGCACGCCGACGATGCCGGCGAGGAACACGAGCCCGGTGTCGCGGATGGCGGCGTTCTCGTCGCCCGGCACGAGGTCGGAGAAGATCGGGTTCGGCACGAGCTCGCCGGCGCGGTTCTGGATCTGCGCCTGCGTGAGCGCCTTCTGGTAGCGATCCGTCGAATAGAGCAGGTCGATGCCGAAGCGGCGCTTCTGGTCGAAGCAGCGGAGGTTCACCGGGTCCTCGTCCGCGGTGAGGCGGCCGCCGTTCTGGGCGCAGGTGGGATCCTCGGGGCACCCCGCCGGCACCTGCTGGCCGCAGGACAGGCAGCAGGGATCGTTCGGGTTCGTGGCGCAGACCGCGCGCGGCCGCCACATGCGGAAGTTGTCGCTGTTCTTCGCGCCGACGTAGTACACGCCGCCGTCGCGGATGGAGCAGTCGTTCTCGTCCGAGAGCAGGATGATCGCGAGCAGCGAGTCGGGCCGCATGAAGTCGGCGCGCTGCTGGAGGAGGACGGTGTCCGTGCCCGAGAGCTCGGCCGGCTCGATGGTGCCGGGGTTGCCGTCGTCGTCGATGGTGATCGTGGTGAACGGCTCCGGGTCGGCGAGGAAGCGGTACCAGCTCTCGAGCTGCGCCTCGAACCCGCAGCCCACCTGCCCGACGCCGAGCACCATGTCGCGGAGCTGCGGCACGAGCGCGGTGGTGTTCAGGTCCTTCGCCGAGTCGGCCTCGATGTCGGCCTCGCCGTCGCCCTGGTCGGCCACCCCCGCGTCGCCGTCGAGCTTCTGGGTCGGGTCCCACGCGAGGAAGCCCTTGCCCTGCCAGGTCTCGACGGTGAACGCGGTGTCGGTGGGGTTCATGCGCGCGAGCAGGTGGCCCTGGTCGTTCTGGGACGGCGCGTCGGGGCACGACCCCGCGCCGTGCGAGCCGAGGCTGGAGCTGATGATCCCGATGTGGATGTCGAGCACGGGATCGAAGTCGCGCTCCATGCCCGTCGGGCAGTCATCGGTGGGCGAGGCGGGCGTGACCGGGGCGTTCACGCCCTCCGGGTCGATGCACCGCGGGTTGACGAGGCCCTGGACGAGGTCGGGCACGGCCGTCGCGAGGATCTCCTGCTTGTCGGCCATGGACCCGGAGTTGTCGATGGCGAGCACGAGGTCGATCTTGTCGACCGCGCTCTGCGTGAGCCGCTCGACGATGGTCGCGGTGGTCCGCGGCTCGACCGGCTCGAGGGGGCGGTTCAAGCACCCCGCGGCGCCCGACGCGCCGACGACCAGCAAGGCCGCCGCCGCGCCCACCCAGCGACTCCTCCGAAGCTTCGACTCGCTCACCATCGGATGCTCCTTTCGACTCCGCCCGCGGCTCGCGCCGCGCGGGCCTTGGCCCGAGCCCGCTTCCCTTGAGCATGAGCAAGCCCGAGACCATCCTCGATCCGGCGGCGATCAGGGTCGCCGCCGCGCGCCGGTGCCAACCGCGATAGCGGCGCCCGGCAACCGGGTTAGATGGCGGGAGGCTACCACGGCCTTGGGAGGTGGGCCCGAGCGCAGGCATTCACCCGGCTGCTCGATGGCCCGAGCCCCGCGCGCTCACAGCTCACTCCCGGGCCTCGGTGGACCGAGCGCCGCGCGCCCGCGTTTCACTCGCGGGCCTCGGTGGACCGAGGGGCACTGTGAAACCTCTCACGTCTCTCTTCGGTGGACCGAGCGCCGCGCGCCCGCGCTTCACTCGCGGGCCTCGGTGGACCGAAGGACAGTGTGAAACATCTCACGTTGCGACTCGATCCACCGGAGGTCCGAGCATCCGGCTCACTCTCCGGCGCGACGAGGCGGAGGCGCCGGCCATGGCGCGTCACCCGGCGCGGTCGATTTTCTGTCCCACGCTGTCTCACGTGCTGTGCCGAGGTGCGAAGACATGCGTACAAAGTGAATCCCACAGGGGAGGGGGCCCCTTGTGTTCTGCGGCGGCGGATTCATCCTGCCACGCTGGACCCATCACCCACAGGAGGAGTCCAATGCCGCAGCAACCGATCGATCCGCAGGCATCCCAGAACCACCTCACCGACGCCGTCGACGCGGCCGCCGCGTACCAGGAGCACCTGGCCGAGGCCCGGCTCGTCGAGGCCGCCGTCCCGTACCGGCTCGTGCCGGACGTCGTGCTCGCCAACGTCAAGATCGCCGAGCGGTTCCTCGCCGCGCGCCGCGACGACATCGCCGAGCACTTCCCGAAGGTCCACCTGCCCGATCTCGAAGGCATCGGCCGGCTCGCGCTCGGGCTCAAGTTCGCGGCCATGCAGGCGGACGGGATCGAGCCCTCCGAGAGCGAGATCAACGAGCTGATGGCCGAGTCGCGGGAGCTCCGGGGCAAGCTCCTTCCGGCGCTGAAATCGCTCACCGCGGCGGGGCTCGTGTCGCCGGCGACGTATGACCGCATCGCGCGCGGGCGCGGGGCGCGGGACACGGCGGAGGACTGCGTGTCCCTGGCGCAGGTGTTCCGCGAGGGCGGGGCGGCGCTCGACGGCAAGCACCCGATCACGCCGGAGCAAGTGGATCGCGCGGCCCTGGTCGGGTCCTGGCTGCTGCAGCACATGAAGCAGGCCGGGACGCGTGCCGAGAAGGCGCCGCCGCCCGAGGCCGTGGAGATCAGGAACCGGATGGCGGCGCTGCTCTCGGCCCGTTACGCGAAGCTCCAGGCGCTGGCCCATTACTTCGTGCCCGACGCGTGGGAAGAGGTGGTGCCGCCGCTCATGAGCCGGCCCGCCCCGCGGCGCGCGAAGGCCGAGAAGGCGCCCGAGCCCGCCGCGCCGCCGGCGCAGTCGCCTCCGCTGACGAACTGATCCCGTCCCCCGGCGCCGCGCCCCGTCAATCGCTCCCCGCCCGAGGCCAGCTCGCCCTGAGCGTGGCGGCGAGCTCTCTCCCTTCCTCCGCCGAGTAGACGTACACGCCCGGCTCCCACGAGAACACCCGGGAGGGCCGGTCCTCGCCGCCGGGCTCCAGCGGGATCACGTGCACGTGGTGGTGCGCGAACGTGTTGGGGAGCTTCGCCGTCGACCCGAGCGCGGCCACGAAGACGCGCGTCGGGCGGAGGACCTGGTCGACGGCCAAGCTCGCCTCCCACGCGAGGCGCTGCACGGCGGCATATTCGTTCCAGGGGAGATCCGCGATCGACTCGACATGGCGCCGGAGGACGACGAGCACGTGGCCGCGACGCGTGCCGAACCGATCGAGCACGGCGATGGCCTGCGCGTTCGAGGCCAGGATCTCGAGATCGTCCGGATAGCCATCCGCCATCGCGCACATCACGCATCCATCGTAGATCGCGGGCAGCCGCTCCCATTCTTCCGTGACCAGGGACAGGGCCTCCGCCTTCTCGATCCGCGGCATTCAGGTCTCCATGCGGGGACTGGGAGGGAGCAAGGAGAGAAAGAGAGAGGAGAGAGATTCACAGGGAGGCGGGGAGGCGGGGAGATCAGAGATCTGAAAATTTTCTCTGTCTCTCTGTTCTCTCTCTCCCCGTCTCCCCGCCTCCCTGTGAATCCCTCTCTCCTCTCCTCTCCTCTCCTCTCGGAGAATTGCGGCGTGCTCTCGCCAGGATCAGAAGGTGCCGCCCCAGCTCGGCTTCTTGACCTTCCGGGGTGGAGGCGAGGGCCTGGTCGCCGCAGGGCGGGGGAAGACCGCCGTGGGCTGATGGACGATCTGCGGCCCGTCCACGCGAAGCGCCCGGAGCTTCGCGGCGAGCGCGAGCAGCGGCTCGCCGGCGGGCAGGTAGAGGTCGTTGGGGAACGAGAGCGCCGCCTCGTAAAGGGCCTGCGGAGCCTTCGGCGGAGCCGTGAGGGCCCAGGTCTCCTTGGCGTCGATGTTCCACGTCGCCGTGAGCAGCGTGGGCGCCGGGTGGGCGCGCAGGTGCCGGCCGAGCGCCGCCATCGCGTCCGCCGAGCGCGTGATCTCCTGGGCGATCTCCGGTGTGTGCGCGGCGAAAGATTCGATCATCGACTCGTTGCAGAGCACGTATTCGCGGTAGGCGAGCCGCTCCATGGGGCCCGCGGTCGACGCGGCATAACCCGCCTTCGGCGTATCGTGGACGAAGTACACCGCGGCGATCCGCGCCGGGTGCGCGAGCGCATCGGCCGCGGGGACGGGGCGGTTCTCGAGGTCGATGACGGTGAGCGCGGGCTGCGACGTGCGGAGCACGGCGATCCAGGCGTCGGGCTTCAAGGTGACCTGGATGAGCTCGTCGCCGTAATCCTCGCCCGGGAAGCCGAGGAGCGTGGACCAGGGCGCGGGCCAGGCGAAGCGGGCGCGCGCGAACGCGGCGGTGCGGAGCAATCGCGCGAGCGCGTCCTTGCCGCGGGCGCGCTCGTCGAGCACCTGATCGAAATACGAGGCGCCGTGCTCGGCCGATTCCGTGCGGGTGAGCAGGACGCGGTCCTTCGCGAGCTCCTCGATCTGGGCGCGCGTGGTCCACGTGTAGAGGGTCCTGCGCGCGGGCCTGTCGTGCAGGACGACGTACGGGAGGAGCTTCTCGATCGCCTCGGGGGTGTCGTCCGCGGGGGGCTGCGCATCGGCCGCGGATGCGGAGGCGGCGGGCGTGGAGATCGAGACGACGGGCGGCGGCTGGTCCGGGGGAGGGGGCGGGGCCGCGGGCGAGCAGGCGAGCTCGCCGAGGGCGATCGAGAGGAGGGCGCCTCGTTCGATCGCCATCGAGCGCCGGCGCCGGGCGGCGGGCTTCTTCGGTCGGGCCACGCGGCCATCCTATCCGGGAAACCCGCGCGGCGGGGGCGGAGCGCGCGGGCGCCCCTGCGCGCGGGCGCGGGCCTCACGGGCTCGGGGACGGCGCCGGGGGTCAGGACGCCTTCAGATGAAGGCTGCTGAGCACGCGGAGCACCACGGCCTGCGGGACGTCGAGGGCGCGCACCAGGCGCTGTTCCATGGGCACCGGGAGGGCCGGGCCCATGAGCACGTCGAGGGCGGCCCGCTCGTAGGCGTCGAGATCGGGCCGCGCCGTGATCGCGCGCAGGTCCAGCGTGAGGAGCTGGCTCACCAGCTCGTCGATCGTTCGGCCGCCCGCCGGGGGGGCCGCCATGACCGCCTCGAGCGCCGCGCCGGGGAAGGCTGCGCCCGCCCGGGTGATCCGCGGCTCCCGCCAGACCAGGGCCGGGCGCTGCCCCCAGAGCCGGGTGGCGATCCGGGCGAGCAACGAATCGGGGGGGATGATCTCGGGGCGCTCCCTGGCCTCCTCGTTGATGATGTCCCAGCTCGCGCGCAGCATGGGAGGGACCGTGAACCGAGGCGGAGGGGTGCGCGCGGGTTCGATCCTCATCGCCAGCGCCTCCACGTCGGGGTGCTCTCCGATCAGGCCGCGCAGCCTGGTCAGGCCCGTCCGCATCATGCGCCGCAGGGCCTCGTCGGGGGAGCGCTGCCGCAGGGCCTCCTGCAACCCGAGCAGGAGGAGCATCGGCTGCTCGATCTCGCCCGAGAGCCACGGCTCCAGCTGCTCCCGCGTCGTCTCCGGAGCTTGCCGGCCGCGCTGGCGGAGGCGGGCGAGCTCGGTCTGGCGGGCCTCGGGATCCGCGGGATCGAAGCCCACGCGGCTGTACAGGAACGCAGCGTCGGAGAGGTCGGCGCGCCGGCCCGCAGGGCCCTCGGCGTAGCTCCTGAGCAGGAGATAGACCTCCGTCTGCCAGCCGGAGCTCGCGATGATCGTCTGGCGCAGGCGAGCGTCCGGGGTGTTGACGGAGAGGAGATAAGCGCCGGGATCCACCTCGATGGTGCACGCGGCCCAGGGCGCTCCAGGCCGGGCGCCTTGCACGCTGATCTGCTCGAGGTCGGCGACGAGCGGGCCGCGGATGTCCTGAAGCACGAGGCCGGCGGCCGGGTTCAGGTCCGGATAGGGGACGGGGGTGGCCGGTCGCGGCTCGTCGCGGACGCACACGAAGATCCGGCTGCCGGCGCCCCTCGTCGCGTGCACCCTGCGGCTCTCCCTCTCGGCGGCCCGCGCGTGCGGCTCCGGCGCGAACGTGCCCACGAGCGGCGCCGGCGAACCGATGCGGGGTGGAGGGACCATCATCGGAGCAGCAGCCGCCATGACACGCCGCGCTCTGGCGGGGGGGATCCTGAGGCGCCTGCGCGCACGCCTCGCCGGCTCAGGCTCGACAGCGATGAGCCGCTCCTCCAGCTGGTTCCCGATGCGCGTCTGGGCCTTGTAGAGGCCCGCGGGGAGAGCGGTCTCGAGCCGGTCGAAGCTGCGCGCGACGACCCGGAAGGAGGCGTCGAGGACGAAGATCACGCTGTCCGCTGCCTCGATCCGCAGGGTCCCGGACGCGCCCGCGGTCGGGATGAGCACGCGCTCGTAGGGGGTCATCAGAGGGGGGAGGCAGAGGATGGCGTCCCTGCCCAGACCGAATACCTGGAAGATGAACCCGGCCGGATCTCCACCGAGGATCCGGACGCGGTACAGGCCGACCGGCAGGCTCAGCCTGATCGTTTCTCCATCCTCGCCGATCACCTTGCTGAAGACGGGCTCGAGCCGGCCGCCTTCGATCTGGAGCGTCTTGCCCGCGGATCCCTGAGGGGTGAGGAGCTCGACGGTGCGCTCGCCCTCGAGGGCCGGGGCGGTCGGTATGGTGACCAGGATGAGCTCCGCGCCGCCGCGGAGGTCCATCTCGGGTTGCTTGTTGACATCCGGATCGTCCCGCTCCGCACAGGTGAGCAGCTCCTTCATGTTCTCCCACAGGTACTTGGACAGGCTGAGTGCCGTGACGTCGCCGTTCTCCTCCCTTGCGGCGCCCCGGAGGCCCGCGAGGAGCGCGCGGCTGAAGACCCCGTGGTGCTCGGGGCCGAACTGCTTCTCGTAGGCCGATAACAGCTCCTGCGAGGCGAAGGCATCGAGCCACCTGACCCTCGCCCCCGGGACCCCGCCGCGGGTGATGGGCGCACCCCTCGGGGGCGCCGTGGTGACCCGACTCCGGCAGGCGTCGAACAGGAAGACGGTCTCCTCGAAGATCCCGGCTTCGCGCATCCCCCTCACCCAGTCTCCGACGAAGACGTGGTGGGCCAGCGCCTCCGTCGCGTTCGCGGTGAGGAGCACCGGGTGGGCGTCGTCTATCGACCCGAGCTCGACGCCGTGGCCGGCGACGTAGACATAGAGCCGCCGCCCTACCCGCGGGCCCCGCCCGCCCGCGACGCCCTCCTCGGACATGCGGATGAACCGCTCGAGCTCGAGCTCGATCTCCGCGTTGGTCGGCCTCTCGTTCACGACCTCGGCGGCCTCCGCACGGGCCGGCGAGACGATCAGCTTGACCTGGTCCTCGGGGACGCCGCCGCCCGCCTCGTCGATCAGCCATGCGCGGAAATCTCGCGCGTCGTTCTCCGGCCCCGCGAGGTCACGGAGCCCAGGATACCGCGTGATACCTACCACGATCGCATGGTCGTCTCTGGCCATGGCAATGATCTCATTTCATTCGGAAGGTGACACCGAGGTGGATGGGCCTGCACCGCAAGGCTCACGGGTACTGCTGATGGATGAAGGCGCGGTCGGTGCTGGAGAGATCGTTGTTGAGCCCCACCGAGAAGCCGTCGATGGTCCACCTGGCCGGGATCGGGTACAGCATGATCGAGGTCGGATCGAAGGCCGTGTGGTTCGTCTCCTCGACGCGCAGCGGGGCGAAGAGGTTGCGGTCGATGGTCTCCCTGTCCCAGTGATGCGGCGGCCCGGAGAGCTCCTGGTAGACCTGCTCCCAGTTCCACTTGATGCCGGCGGCCGGGTTCTGGTGCTCGTGGACGAGGCCGAGGGCGTGGCCGAGCTCGTGGAGCACGACGCGGCGGAGCACGTCCTCCGGGCTCGACGGGGTGAGCCAGCCGAAGTTCATGGTGGGCTCGGGGGCCCTGACGCGGCGGCAGTCCGTCCCGATCGCGGACCATGACCTGCCGTCGTTCACGAGCGAGATCCGGATCAGCGCCTGGGCGGGGTCCGTGACGAACATGAGCTGCAGGTTCGCCATGCCCGGTCCGACCCACTCCTGGGCGGCGCGCTGCACCCGCTCCTGGAGCGCGGGATCGCCGCCCAGGAACGCCACCGGGATGCGATCTCCCGGGTTCCACTGGGAGGCTCTCCTCAGCGCGGCGCGGAGCGCGCCGGGCAGCGGGTTGCTCGGGAACCAGGCGAAGCAGAGCTCCGTGGGCCGGGCCTCCTCGGCGCCGCCGACCGTCGCGCCGCCGGGTTCGGCAGGGGCGGCCGTCGCGCCGGTGGGCTCGATCGTCGGATCCGCCAGAATATCGGACAATATCATGGTACCTCCAGGGCCAAGGACGCGTTTGCGTTCTCAGGAGTGCATCCGAATACGTCCGGATGCATCCGATGTACCAGCGGCCCTGACGCTTGATTCAGACTTTCGAGACGGGCGATTCGCGCACAGCGCGGGAACGGGGGCGGGTTCGGACACGGACGCGGGGACGGAGGCGGAAACGGGAGCGGGCGCGGAGAAGGGAGCGGGCGCGGAGGCGGGAACGGGAGCGGGCGCGGAGAAGGGAATGGGCGCGGAGGCGGGAGCGCGAGCCGCCGGGGAGGCAGAGCGCGCCGCGGCGCGCGCGGTGCTCGGGGAGGGAGTCGAACCCTCAATCGACCGGGTTTGAGCCGGCCACGTTTGCCGTTTCGTCACCCGAGCCGGAGACGATGGTTCCGGGGGCAGGGCTCGAACCTGCCACTGCGGCTTCAAAGACCGCCGTCTTCACCACATAGACGACCCCGGAGCGGTGGACCCGGGAGGGCTCGAACCTCCACACCTCCGCTTAAAAGGCGGTTGCTCTGCCATTGAGCTACGAGTCCGCGCGCGGATCTCCGCCTCGTCCCCGGCGGCGATCTCCGGCCCAGAAATGCCGGAGGCCGCCTGGGTTGCCCGAGGCGGCCTCCGCGGACGTCAGCGTCCTGCGTCCTTGCCGCCTATTTATGCCTCTTTTTCGCGGACGCCCCGCCGCGCAACAACGCGCAGGCCGCAGAGGTCGCGGCCTTCGGGGCGCAGCGTTGGAGTCGGTCCAGGCGGCTCATGACCGTCAACGAATACACCGCGGGGTTGCCGGGCGCAAACAAAAAATCATCAATCGTTCGAGATTTCTGCGGCGCCCGTTCCCGTATCCGCCTCCGGTTCCGTTCCCGTATCCGTTCCCGTTCCCGGCTTCGTTTCCGGTCCCGTTTCCCGCTCCGGAGTCCCCTCAGCGGCCGAGGAGGTCGCGGGCGACGATGTAGCCGGAGCTGCCGCCCACGCCGTGGCCGGGCCAGGTGGCGGCGCCGCACATGTAGAGGTTCGAGACGGCGGTGCGGTGGGAGGGCTGGCTCGCGAGGGGGCGGAGCAGGTAGCTCTGCGCCAGATCGTGCACGCCGCCGTAGGGGTCGCCGTCGCCGGCGTTCGGGTTGTAGAGGGCCAGGTCGCGCGAGCTCACGACGTGGCGGGCGAGGATCGAGCTCTTCAGGTTCGGGATGTGGCGCGTGGCGATGTCGATCACGCGGTCGGCGAAGCGCTCCTTGAGGTCGTCGGTCCAGCCCTCGGCCGTCACCGCGAGCTCTCCGGCGGCGTCGCCGCGGGGGTGGCGGGGGACGTCGAGCATCTGGAGGCGGGCCGTGTGCTTGCCCTCGGGGGCGCGCGAGGGGTCGAGCTGGGTGGGGACGTCGAGGGAGATCGTCGGCTCGGCGGGGAGCAGGCCGCGCGCGGCCTCGTTGTTCGACTTCGAGAGGCCGTCGAGGCCGGGGGTGAGGTGGGCGTGGTAGCCGCGGGCGAGGCGCTCGTCGGGCCAGGTGAGGGGGCCGGAGAGGGCCAGCGCGATCTGCACGCAGCCGCGGCCGTAGCGGTAACGGCTGGCCTGGCGCTCCACCTGCGCGGGGACGGCGCCGGTGCCGGCGAGCAGCTTGAGGTAGAGCTGATCGGGGTTGGTGCAGGCCACGACGGCGCGGCGGGCGCGGAGCTGCTCGCCGCCCGCGAGGACCACGCCGGCCGCAGCGCCGGACTCGACCAGGACGCGCTCGACGGGGGCCTCGCAGCGGATGACGCCGCCCTTGTCGCGGATGAGCCGCGAGAGCGCGACCGCGAGGGCCTCGCTGCCGCCGGCGGGCAAGGAGATGCCGGCGCCCATCGCCATGAAGAAGAGGGGCACCCAGAAGCCGGAGTTCGCGTCCTCGGGCGCGCGGCCGGCGTGGCCGAGCCAGGGGGCGAGCAGCGCGCGCCAGACGTCGGATCGGAACCGCGACTCGAGCAGGTCGCGCGCGGGGAGCAGGAAGTCGACCGCGAGCTCGGAGAGGCCGGGGCCCTCGGGGGAGAGCATGAGCTGGCGGATCAGCGCGGTGGCCTGGGGGGTGGCGAGGCTCTGGGCGAAGAGGCCGAAGATGGGGCCCGCGTGCTGCGCGAAGCCGCCGATCATGTCGGCGAAGGCGGCGCCGTCGCCGGGCGAGAGGCGCTCGGCCTCCGCGACGGACGCGGCCATGTCGGTGAAGTACACGGCGGTGCGGCCGCCGGGGAGCGAGACGCCGGTGGGGACGTCCGTGTTGACGTAGCGGAGGCCGCGCTCGCCGAGGTCCGCCGCGAGCTCGGCGTAGGCGGGGCCGCTCGTGAAGAGGGGGTGCGCCGAGGAGTACGTGTCGTGCAGGAAGCCGGGGAGCGTGAGCGCGTCGGTGCGCACGAAGCCGCCCGGGCGGTCGTTCTTCTCGAGCACGAGCACGCTCCAGCCCGCCTTCGCGAGCATCGCGGCCGCGACGAGCGCGTTGTGGCCGCTGCCAATGAAGATCGCATCATAGCTGTCGCTCATGGATCACCTCCTCTGTGGCTCGTGATGAATGGGACTACGGCAGGAGCACGGTGCCCACCGATCCCGGCAGGCGGGCCTCGCGGGCGAGGTCGCCCTCGCGGAGGCGGCCGAGGATGTGGACGCGGCGGACGCCGGCGGAGAGGGCTTCGAAGCACTCCTCGAGCTTGACGATCATCCCCTGGCTGACGACGCCGGAGGCGATGAGCGCCCTGCCCTCGGCGGCGGTGAGGCGGGGGATGCGCGAGGCGGGGTCATTGATGTCGCGGAGGACGCCGGGGACGTCGCTCACGAGGAAGAGGCCGGCGGCGCGGAGCTCGACGGCGACGCGGCTCGCGACGGTGTCGGCGTTGATGTTGAAGACCTGGCCGCCCTCGCCGGCGCCGAGGCAGGCGATCACCGGGAGGTAGCCATTGCGGGAGAGCAGCTCGATGAGGTGGGTGTCGACGCCGGTGACGTCACCGACGAGGCCGAGGTCGATGGGGTCGGGGCCGGCGCCGGCGTAGACGCGCGGGGGGCGGCGCGCGGCCTCGAGGACGGGGCCGCTCGCGCCGTGCAGGCCGACAGGGTGCGCGCCCGCGGCGAGCAGGCCGGCGCAGAGGTCGACGTTGAGCTTGCCGGCGACGACCATCTTCATGACGTCGAGCGTGTCCGCGTCGGTGACGCGGCGGCCGGCGACCTTCCGGACCGGGAGGCCGAGGCGCTCCTGGAGCTTCGTGGCCTGCGGGCCGCCGCCGTGCACGATGACGGCGCGGACGCCGCTATTGCCGAGCGCGGCGAGGTCGGCGGCGATCGGAGAAAGGGCGGGGCCGCCGGCGACCTCGCCGCCGAGCTTGATCACCAGCGGGCCGCCGGTGTCGGGCTCGGTGAGGTCGTCGGCGAGCGGGGCGGGGCCGCTCCCCGATCCGGCACCGGCGCTCACGGGTACCCTCCGGGGTCGGCGAGCGTGGCGGCCTCGTCGAGGCCGAGCGTGATGTTCATCGACTGGATGGCCTGGCCCGCGCCGCCCTTGATGAGGTTGTCGATCGCGGAGAAGCAGGCGACCGTGCGGCGGCCGTCCTCGATGGGGCCGACCTCGAAGCCGACCTCGGCGTAATTGGAGCCGCTGACCGCGACGACCTCGGGCAGGCGCTTCCTCGGGCGGCGGACGAAGGGCTCACCCTCGTAGGCCGCGGCGAAGGCCTCGGCGACGCGCTCCGGAGGGATCGAGGCGTCGATCTCGACGAACGAGGTGGCGAAGATGCCGCGCGTGAGCGGGGCGCTCACGGGGACGAAGTGGATGCCGAACGCGCGCGCGCCGGCCGACGTGAGGGTCTCGGAGATCTCGGGGATGTGCTGGTGCTGGAGCGGCTTGTACGTGCGGAGGTTCTGGGCGCGCACGGGGTGGTGCGTGGTGGCCTGCGGCGCGGCGCCGCTGCCGCTCGAGCCGGTGATGCCGACCGTATCGACGGGGCCGTCGAGCAGGCCGGCCCTCGCGAGGGGCAGGAGGCCGAGGATGATCGTGGTCGCGAAGCAGCCGGGCGAGGCGATGACGCGCGCGGCGCGGATGGCGTCGCGGTTCAGCTCGGGGAGGCCGTAGACGGCGCCGGCGAGCAGCTCGGGGCAGGGGTGCGCGGCGCCGTAGTAGCGCTCGTACGAGGCGGGATCCTTGAGGCGGAAGTCGCCGGAGAGGTCGACGATCTTCGCCTGGCTGCCCTTGACCAGGCGGGGGACGGCCGTGGCGCTGACCTTGTGGGGCAGGCCGAGGAGGACGACGTCGACGCCCTCGGCCGCGGCCTCGGGCTCGAGCTTCTCGAACCGGAGGTCGGTCAGGCCCTCGAGGTGCGGGTGCGCGGCGCCGAGGGGCTCGCCGATGTAGTCGATCGAGGCGACGCGGACGAGCTCGACGTCGGGGTGGATGAGGAGGCGCCGGATGATCTCGGCGGCCCCATACCCGCTCCCGCCGAGGATCGCTGCTTTGAACCGCTTCATGGGGCCTGCGTAGCACGACTCGACCCTCTCCGGGGTAGCGCCCCCTGCCGAGCGATGGGGCTCCGGGACGCGCCCCCATGTGGAGCCGCCCTCCGCCCCAAACCCCGAGGGGCGCGTAGGGGGCTGTGCCCCCTCATCGGCTGTCGGCCCTGCCGACCTCGCCGCGGGCCGCGCCGCGTGCGATGCTCGGCCCGTGATCGAACGCGTCCGCGAAGCGCTCTCCGGGCGGACCGAGCCGATGCTCGCGCTCATCGAGCGGCTCGTCTCCGTCAACTCCTTCACCGACAACCCGGCCGGCGGCAACGAGGTCGGCGCGCTGCTCGCCGCCGAGATCCGCGGCATCGAGGGCATGAGCGCGCGCTCGATCCCGAGCGATCGTTATGCCGCGCACTGGATCGCGGAGAGCGAGGCGGCGCGGGCCTCGTCCGAGGGCTGCGCGGCGATCGTCGGGCACCTCGACACGGTGTTCCCGCCCGGGTCCTTCGAGGGGTTCACGCGGGACGGGGACCTCGCGCGCGGCCCCGGCGTGCTCGACATGAAGGGCGGCCTCGTGGTCGCGATCGAGGCGCTCCGGGCGCTGTCCCTGGCCGGCGCGCTCGCGTCGATCCCGGTGCGGCTCGCGATCGTGTCCGACGAGGAGGTGGGCTCGCCCGAGGGCGCGGCGATCCTGCGGCGCGAGCTCCGCGGGGCGGCGTGCGCGCTGGTGCTCGAGGCCGGGCGCAAGGGGGACGCGATCCTGACGGCGCGCAAGGGCACGGGCTCGCTCCGCGCGATCGCGACCGGGAAGGCGGCGCACGCGGGCAACGCGCACGAGGCCGGGGCGAACGCGATCTGGGCGCTCGCGCGCTTCATCGACCGGGCGCAGGGGCTCACCGATTACGCGCGCGGGGTGACGGTGAACGTCGGGCGGGTGAGCGGCGGGCAGTCGAAGAACACGGTGCCCGATCGGGCCGAGGCGGCGCTCGATTTCCGCTTCGTGAGGCTCGCCGACGGCGAGGCCGCGGTCGAGGCGCTGCGCGCCGCGGCCGCGGAGGCGGCGGCCGGGGTGCCCGGCACCGCCCTCGCGCTCGAGGGCGGCGTGGGGCGGCCGCCGCTCGAGCGGACCGAGGCGAACGTGGCGCTCTACCGCGAGTACGCCGCGCACGCGCGCGCGGCCGGGCTGGGCGACGCGGAGGCGGCGCTCGTCGGCGGGGGCTCCGACGCGAGCACGACGGCCGCGATCGGGATCCCGTCCATCGACGGGCTGGGCCCGCGCGGGGCGGGGTTCCACACGAAGGACGAGCGGATCGAGATCGCGTCGCTGGCGCCGAAGGCAGAGGCGATCGCGGCGCTCCTGCTCGGCCTCGGCCGCGCGCGGCCGGGCGGCTGAGGGGCGCTCAGGCCCTCTGGAGCACGGCGAGCTTGAGGTAGCGGCCCTCGGGCCAGGCCGGCAGGGTGGGGTGGTCTTCGGGCTGGCCGTGGAGGGCGACGAGGCGCAGGTCGTCGCGCTCGAGCGCGGCGTCGTCGAGGGTCGAGAGGAAATCCTCGGCGGTCACGTGGCTGGAGCAGGACGCGGCGCAGAGCACGCCGCCCTCGTCGAGGACGCGCGCGAGCGCGGCGTGCAGGCGGCGGTAGGCGGCGAGGGCGCGGGGCAGGGCGCGCTCGCTCGGGGCGAAGCTCGGCGGGTCGGAGACGATGAGGTCCCAGCGGTCGCCGCGGGCGCGGGCGCGCTCGAGGAAATCGAACGCGTCGGCGGTGACGAAGTCGTGGGCGCCGGGGTCGAGGCCGTTCTCGCGGAAGCTGCGCTGCGCGGTCGCGTGCGCGGCGGCCGCGGCGTCGACGGAGGTGACGCGCCCGGCGCCGCCGAGCGCGGCGGCGATCGAGAAGCCGCCCGCGTAGCTGAAGAGGTTCAGCGCGCGGGCGCGGCCGCGGGCGAGGGCGCGCACGCGGGCGCGGTTGTCGCGCTGGTCGAGGAAGGCGCCCGTCTTCTGGCCGCGCGCGAGGTCGACCTCCATCGCCATGCCCAGCTCGCGCACGACGATGCGCTCGGGGATGGGCGGCCCATGGAGGTGGAGCAGCTTGACGCCGCCCGCGGCGATCGCGGCCTCGGCGTCGCCCTCGCCCGCGCGGACGCCGATGGACGCCACGCCGCGGCGCTCGAGGGCGCGCGCGAGGTGCGGCAGGAGGCGGCCCTGCCAGGCGCGGATCGCGCCGCCGTCGAAGCGCACGACCGCGATCGGGCCGTAGCGATCGAGCACGAGGCCCGGGACGCGATCGCCCTCGCCGTTGCAGAGCCGGTACGCGGTCGTGTCGCCGCGCGCGCCGAGCGAGGCGTCCCGGAGGCGCAGGGCGGCCTCGATCCGCTCCGCGAGGAAGCGCTCGTCGAGCGGCCGATCGGGCGCGCGCTGGAAGACGCGGATCGCGATCGGCGAGGAGGCGTCCCAGAGCCCGCGCCCCGCGAAGACCCCGCCCTCCGCCGCGAGCTCGACGACCGCGCCGGTCTCGATGCGCGGCCCAGGCCGGCTGCTCGGCGGGCGCTCCGGCCGGCGGCCGCCGGTCCTCCCGGCCGCGCGCGGCGGCTCTGATCCGGCGCGCGCGCCGCGGGGTGAAGCCGCGATCCCCTCGCGGTAGACCCAGGGATGCCCTCTGCGGACCGCCGCGGCGGCGCTGGGCGTGAGATGGATGGGCAACTGCACGGCGCGTCACGTTAAGCTCGGACCGTGCCCCGACGCATCCTTCGATCGAGCCGCGCCGGCGCGCTCGCGCCCGGCCTGGCGCTCTGCGCGCTCTGCGTCGCGCCCGGCTGTACGCAGGATCACGATCTCCTCGGCAAGGATCCGCCGGCGACGACGACGTCGGGCACCGGGGGCGCGGGCGGCGAGCCGGGCACGGGCGGGGGCGGCGCGGGCGGCGCGGGGCCGGAGGAGCCGCCCGGGCCGACGAAGCTGACCGTCGTCCACGGCGTGAACGACCTCGAGGCGATCAAGATCTGCTTCCTCGCGTTTCCGGGCGGCACGGGCGCGGGCGTCTCGCCCTGGCCCTCGGGGGCGGGGCTCGGGTTCGCGCGGGGCAAGGTGGTCGATCCGATCGGCTCGGTGATCCCGGCCGGATCGAGCGTGCAGCCGCACGTGCTCGGCGGCGATCTCGGGGCGATCGCGGGGCTCGACTGCGAGGAGGCGCTCGCGCTCGCGGGCAGCGGCGGCCCGGTGACCGCGGCCGCGCTCCCCGTGCTGCCGGAATCGGTGTTCGAGGCGGAGCGCAGCCTGCTGCTCGTGCCGATGGGCTGCGCCGGCGGCCCCGGCCACACGGATCCGGCGCAGGAGGCGATCTGCGGCCCAGGCTACACGGAGTCGACGCCGACCGTGACGCTGGCCGCCGCGGCGATGTCCCGCCTGACGACGGCCGGAAAGGTCGGTTTCCAGGTGCTCCACGCGAGCGCCGCGATGCCGGCCGTCGACGTGCGCATCACCGCGGGGACCAGCGGGGCGCCCGAGGCGCAGCTCGCCCCGGGCCTCACGCCGGGCGCGATCGGGCCCTTCCCGCCGTTCAGCTCCCTGGGCTCCGTCGACCTCGGCGTGGTCGCGGCGGTGACGCTCCGGACCTATCCGCCCGGGGAGCAAACCTCGACGTCGGCGCTGATGCTCGGCGACGCGCTGGCTCACAGCGACGTGCAGGCGGCCGATATCGTCGAAGGGAAGAATTTCGTGCTGGTGGCAGTGGGCGCGGCGCCGGGCACGGCGAGCGGGCCATTCTGGCACGCGCTGACGTACGCGCTGGTGAAGGCGGATCCGTGACCCGGAGCCCCCCGAGCGTGAACCGAGCGTGAACCGGGGGGACAGATTTCTCTGGTTCTTCTGACCTCCGTGTCCTCCCTGCCTCCCTGTGATGCCCGCTCTTCTCTCCTCTCCAATCCCCGGCGAGATCCTTGCGGGGCCCTGCGAATCTCACCGGCCTGCCGGATCAGGCACAATGGGGGTTTGGGGCGGAGGGCGCGCCACGTGGAGCGCGACCCGGAGCCCCAAATGTCGAACCGGGGTTTGCAGGGAATGTCCTGCACGGATCGGTAAGGCTGGAGAATTCAGGCGGTGACGTCCTGACGAGCATCCATTATAACGCTGAGTGACTCTCATCCGGGGGGACGAGCGATGACGAGGCAGATCGCGATCGGAGCAAGCTCTCGCCCTGACGCGCGGGGGGCGGCGGCGGAGGCGGTCGGGGCGGTCCTCGGCGAGGGGGCGCCGCCGGTCTTCGCGCTGGTGCTCTCGACCGATCAGTACGACGCCGACGCGCTCGCCGCGGCGATGAACGCGGAGCTCCGCGGCGTGCCGTGGGCAGGCTGCTGCACGGCGGGGGTCTTCGCGGGGGGCGAGCTCCTGCGGCAAGGGCTGGTCGTCGGCGCGCTGACGGGGCAGGAGGTGCGCGTCAGCGTCGGCGTCGCGGGGCCGGTGAGCGCGGACGGGCGCGCGGCGGGGCACGCGGCCGTGGTGCGGGCGCTGGAGGGGCTGCCCGCCTCGGCGCCGGAGGGGTGGAGCAGGGCGCTCATCCTCCTGCCGGACGCGCTCACGGGCAACGCGGCCGACGTGGTCCGCGGCGCCGTGCAGGCGGGGGGCACGGGCGTGGTGTGGGCGGGCGGCGGCGCGGGCGACAACCTGCGCTTCGTGCGAACCGCGCAGTTCGCCGGGGGACGCGCCGGGTCCGACAGCGTCGTGGTGATCGCGATCGACTCGCCGGGGCGCATGGCGACCGGGATCCGGCACGGGTTCCGGCCCTACGGGCCGCCGTCGATGGTCACGCGCGCGCACGGCTCGGGCGTCGTCGAGCTCGACTACGAGGGCGCGTTCGCGGTCTACCAGCGCGTCGCGGCCGGCCGCGGGGACCGGGTGAGCCTCGACCGGTTCCCCGGCTTCGCGATGACGCACCCGCTCGGGATCCCGCAGGCCGACGGCGAGCACGTGATCCGGGATCCGCTGCGCGTCGACGAGCGCGGGGAGCTGTACTGCGTCGGCGAGGTGCCGGACGGGTGCCTCGTGCGCGTGATGGAGGGCGATCGCGAGGGGATCCTCGGCGCGGCGCGCGAGGCGGCGCGGGCCGCGCGGCAGGCGGTGGGGGGGCCCATCGCGGGGGCGATCGTGTTCGACTGCATCTCGCGCTCGCTGATGCTCGGCGCGTCGGTCCGCGAGGAGCTCGCGACGTTCGCGGACGAGCTCGGGCCCGGCGCGCCGGTCCTCGGGTGCCTGACCTTCGGCGAGGTCGGCGCGCTCGGCCGCGGGGTGCCGCAGTTCCACAACAAGACCGCCGTCGTGCTGGCGATGGGGGGGCGCTAGGCGCGGGCTTTGCGATGACGGCGGACCAGGACCCGCAGGAGGAGCGGCTCGCGCTGCTCAGCGTGCTGCAGGAGCTCACCGTGGCCGCGCTCGACCTCTTCGATCCGGGGCGGTCGATGGAGCTCTTCCTCGAGCGGGTCGCCGAGCGGCTCGGCTGCGTCGCGGCGCTCGTGATCGACGTGCCGGAGCGCGGCGCCCCGCGCCTGCTCGACGCGGCCGGCCTCTCGACCGCCGCGCGGGCCGCGCCGATCGCGGAGGGCGCGCTCGAGCACGAGCCGCCGCGCCTGCCGTACCCGGAGCTCTCGCGCTCCGGGGTCGTGACGTGGCGCTTCACGCTGGGCGCCGCGGACGTCGAGCCCGCGGTGCGCTCGTGCCTCCTGCTCTGCTTCGACGGGGAGCCGGCGCGCGCCGCGCTGTACCGCGGCATGATGCGGCGCCTCGCCGCGATCTTCGGCGTCGCGCTCGCGCACCGGACGCTCTACGCGCGCGCGCTCGACGGCGAGCGCGAGCGGGCGCGCCGCCTCGCCGCCGAGCAGGCGGCGCGCGCCGCGGCGGAGGACGCGCAGCGCCGGGCCGCGTTCCTCGCGGAGGCGAGCCGGCGGCTCTCGGGCTCGCTCAACTACGAGGCCACGCTCGCCCGCGTCGCGCGGCTCCCGGTGCCGCTCGTCGCGCCGCTCGCATGGGTCGACATGGTCGAGCGCCAGGGGTTCGGGGCGCACGGGGCCGACGGCGGCCCGGAGCCCCGAGGGTCCGAGACGTCGCTCCACCGCGCGGCCGTCGTGCACGCCGACCCGGCGCGGGCGGACCTCGCGCGCCGCCTCGAGCGCGCCTCGCCGCTCCACGAGGTCGTCCCGCCCTCGGTCGTCCGGGTCCTCCGCTCGGACGAGTCCGCGGTCTGCCCCCTGTCCGGGGGCCCGCCGGGCAGCGACGCCGCGATCCTCGCGGAGCTCGGCGTCACGCGGTGCCTCTCGGTGCCGCTCGTCAGCCGCGGGACCACGCTCGGCGTCCTCACCGTCGCGTGGGGCCCGGACGATGCCTGCCCCGCGTCCGGGCTGTGCGGCGACGGGGAGCCGGAGCGCCCGCGCAGGTCCCCCGCCGTGGACCAGTCTCTGCTCGAGGAGCTCGGCCGCCGCGCCGCGCTCGCGATCGACAACGCGCGCCTCTACGACAGCGCGCAACGCGCGATCCGCGCGCGGGAGGAGCTCGTGGCCGTCGTCTCGCACGACCTCAAGAGCCCGCTCGCGACCGCGGCGATGAACGCGCAGCTCCTGCTGCGCCGCCTGCCGGCATCGGACGACGCGTGCGATCTCCGCGCCCCGGCCGAGCGCATCAAGAGGGCCGCCGAGCGCATGGCGCGCCTCATCCGCGACCTGCTCGATCAGGCCCGGATCGACGCCGGGCACCTCGCGATCACTCCGGGGCCGGAGGACGTCTCGGCGCTCGTCGTCGACGCCGTCGAGGGCCACCGCGACGCGGCGGCGGAGAAGGCGCTCCGGCTCATCAGCCGCGTCGCGCCCGGCGCGGGCAGGGCCCGCTGCGATCGCGACCGCATCCTCCAGGTGCTCGCGAACCTCATCGGCAACGCGATCAAGTTCACGCGTTCGGGCGGCGAGGTCGCGATCGGCGCCGAGCGCGCCGGCGCCGAGGTGCTCTTCCACGTGCGCGACACCGGCCCGGGCATCGCCCCGGAGGACCACGAGCGGATCTTCGATCGCTACTGGCAGGCCCGGCAGACGGCCCGCCACGGCACCGGCCTGGGCCTCTCGATCGCGAAGGGCCTCGTCGAGGCGCACGGCGGCCGCATCTGGGTGGAGAGCGCGCTCGGCGCCGGCGCCACGTTCTTCTTCACGCTCCCCGCGGCGGCTCCCGCGGCCCACGCCGACGTCCCCTCGCCGGGGTGACAGCGGGCGCAGCGCCTGCTAGCCCCGAGGGTCTCGTGACGACCAAGCCCAGAGCGGCCGCAGCCGATCGGCCCGCCCGAGCCTCCGGCGCGGCCTCCAACACTCGGGGCTCCGGGTCGCCTCCGGCGCCCTACGCCCCGAACCCCTCCAACACTCGGGGCTCCGGGTCGCCGAACCCCGCGCCTGTACCCGCGCCCGC
>CAYQYG010000050.1:0-19274 GCA_964421485.1 uncultured Polyangiaceae bacterium
CGCCCGGGCAGCCTGCGCATCTCCTGGGGTACACGCCGGTGGATCGGCTGGAGCTCTACGACCCGCCGGCGCTGCCGACCGGGCCGGCGCCGACCTCGTGGGACCATGACGACGACCACCGGCTCGAGACGATCACCAGGCCGGGCAACGTGCTCGTGAGCTTCGATCTCGAGGAGCCGGGCGGCGGCGCTGCTCGATCCGGATGAGTCAACTCGGCCGTCACCGCCCGCGCCCTCCAGCCACCGTCCCGCGACCCACCTGACCCACGCTCGTCATCGGCGGCTCGCGCAGGGGGGAACGCACCTTGCCTTTCTTCGAGCCAGCGAGGAGAGCCCATGGACCATGAGAGGGATGACGTCGTGACGCGCGCGCGAGCCGCGCTGGTGCGGGTGCCCGGGCTCGACGTGCAGCATCCGCACCTCGGTATCGGGTTCTCCGAGGGAATCCTGACGATCGAGGGGGACGCGCCGACGGTCGCCGCGAAGAAGCGAATCCTGAGAGCCGTGGCGGCGCTGCCCGAGGTGCGCGCGGTCGCCGACCAGCTGCGTGTCGCTCCGGCAGTGCACATGGAAGATGGCGAGATCCGCGCGCACGTCGTGGACGCCTTGCTCGCAGAGCCGGCGTTCGAGGAGTGCTCCATCAGCGAGCGCGAGGGGGGCGAGGCGCGCCTGCTCCGCGAGCCCCCGGCGGGCGCGCGCGGCGCCGTCGAGGCTCACGTCCGCGAGGGCGTCGTCACGCTCGACGGACGCGTGCCGAGCCTCTCGCACAAGCGCATCGCCGGCGTGCTGGCCTGGTGGGTCCCGGGGACGCGCGATGTCGTCAACATCCTGGAGATCGTGCCGCCGCAGGAGGATGACGACGGGGAGATCAGCGACGCGGTGCGGCTGGTGATGGAAAAGGACCCATTCCTCGACGCGGTGCAGATCGGCGTGCGCACGGAGCGCTCCGTCGTGCGGCTCTCCGGGACGGCGGCCAGCGAGGAGCAACGCCGGATGGCGGAGCGGGACGCCTGGTGCGTGTGGGGCGTCGACGAGGTCGTGGACGAGATGGAAGTCCGGTCGGAGCTGCAGGCTGGGCAGGCCACGAGGAGGGCCTGATGAGCGATCGGACGCCCATCTACGTCGTCGGCCACCGGAACCCGGATGTGGACAGCATCTGCTCGGCCATCGCCTACGCTCACCTCAAGAACTGCCTCGGCGAGGAGAGCGTGCGGCCGGCCAGGGCGGGCGAGCTCGACGCCGAGACCGAGCTCGTGCTGGGCCATTTCGGCGTGCCCTCGCCCGAGCGCGTGACGGACGCGGCCGGGCTCGACCTCATCCTCGTGGACCACAGCGAGGTCGGGCAGGCGCTCCCGCACATCGAGCAGGCGAACATCCTCGAGATATGGGAGCACCATCGCGTCGGCGATCTCCGGCTCCCCAAGCCGATCTTCTTCCATTGCGAGCCGGTGGGCGCGACGGCGACGCTGATCGGAGATCTGTATTTCACCCGCGGCGTCGCCCCGACCGGCGCCATGGCGGGCATCATGCTGGCCGCCATCCTCTCGGATACGGTCGTCTTCCGCTCCCCGACGACGAGCGAGAAGGACCGCCTCGTGGCCTCGCGCCTGGCGCCGCTCGCGGGGATCGATCCGGCGGCGTTCGGCGAGGAGATGCTCCGGATCAAGACGGCGGCCGCCGAGCAGAAGAGCGCCGCGGACATCGTGAGGGGCGATTTCAAGGTGTTCTGCTTCGACGGGCACCGCGTGGGGATCGGGCAGGTGGCGCTCCAGCGTCCGGGCGCGCTGGCGGGCCGGAGGGACGAGATCCTGCGCGAGATGCGCGCGCTCCGCGACGAGGCGGGCCTCCTCCAGGTGATCTTGATGGTCACCGACGTCGGCGCGAAGGCGAGCGATCTGTGGTTCGTCGGCGATCGCCCCGACGTGCTCGAGGAGGCGTTCGGCGCGCTCGTGGACGGCGCCGTGCACGTCCCGGGGTGCATGTCGAGGAAGAACCAGGTCGTGCCGCCGCTCGAGGCCCTGTTCGCGCGGGCCGGCTGACAGCCAGCCTCGTCGGAGCGCGCGGCCGGGGCTACGCGCTCTTTCGCGCCGTCCGCACCTCGAACGCCACGATCTCGGGCACGACGTCCTCGCTGCCGCAGGCCGTGCACTTGACCGTTCGCTCCTGCTTCATCCGCTCGTACTCTGCGAGCGAGGCGATCACCTCGAACTCGGTGTTGCAGACTTTGCACTTGAACTCGTACACAGGCATGGAGCTCTCCTTGCGCGCGCCGGATCGCGCCCCGAGGGCTCGAAGCGAGATTCGTGCCCTCTGCGCTTCACGTCATGGTCACGCGCCGGCCGAGCGGGCGCTCGGGTCTGCGAGGTGGCGGCGTCGTTGCATCGACGCCCGGCGGGAGGAGCACATGCCACACCACGTCTCCGGGGCGCCGGCCCACGACATCGAGAGCCATCGGGACCAGCCGAGCCCACCCGCCGGCGGCGCGCCGGCGCCGATCACCGCGGGCGGGGAGCCACATCGTCAGGAGCCCTCCGCGCCTCCGGGCGCCGCGCGGGCGAGCGCGCTCCGGCGCGGGGCGCACTGGATCGAGCAAGAGCTCGAGCGACCCGGCGTGGGCGCGGTCGCCATCGGGGCCGCGATCGTCGTGGCGGCCGCGACCGCCGGGATCAGTGAGACGCTCGTGGGCGCGGCCGGGGCATACGCGGTGTATCGAATGCTCAGGCGTCGCAAGGCCCAGCACGCGAGCGCGAGCTGAGCGTCGCTTCCCGTCGAGGCAGGGGCCCTCGATCCTCCAGATCGACCCGCTGATCGGCGAGCGAGAGCAGCGCGGCGCGGTGGGTCGCGATCACGAGGGTCACCTCGCCCTTCAGCGCGCGCAGGGCCTCGACGACGGCCTCCTCGGCGCGGAGGTCGAGGCTCGCCGTGGCCTCGTCGAGCAGGAGCGCGCGGGGCGCGCGGAGGAGCGCGCGCGCCAGGCAGAGCCGCTGCTTCTGCCCGGCCGAGAGGCCGCCGCCCTGATCGTCGAGCCGGTGCTCGAGGCCGCCCGGGAGCGAATCGATGTAATCGCATCCGGCCGCGCGGAGGGCCCGATCCATTTCCGCGGCGTCCGGGTCCCGGCCGAGGCCATACACGAGGTTATCGCGGAGCGAGCCCTCCACGAGGAAGCTCTCCGGGCCGACGTAGCCGAATGCGGAGAGCAACGAGGCACGGCCCCCGGCGAGCGGGCCCTCCTGGCCCGGATACCGGACGTCGATCGTTCCCGCGGTCGGGGCGATCTCGCCGGCCAGGAGGGAGAGCAGCGTCGTCTTGCCGGCGCCGGACGGGCCGGTGATGACCAGCGCGGAGCCGGGCGGGACCTCCAGCGTGAGATCGCGGATCACGGGGGTGGGAGCGCCCTCGAATGCGAACGAGACGCCGCGCAGCGACCAGCCGATCGGGCCGGCGGGCGCGGGCGCGGCCGGCGCGGGCCGCGGGGCCGGCGGATGGATCCGCGCCGCGGCCTCGGCCTCGAAGGCCATCAGACCGCGGAGGTGGGGCATGCCGAGGGCCATCGAGGTAGCCGAGTAGCCGAGCCGCGCGAGCTGCTGGAGGAACCGGTAGAGCAGATAGAAATAGGCGACGAGGGCCGCAGGGGGGAGCGCGGCGCGAGAGCGCGCGACGAGGCCGACGACGCAGACGATCGCGATGGCGAGCGATTGCGAATACGCGATCTCGGCGGCCGCGAGGCGGTGATAGCCGAGCGCGTGATCGCGGCAGGCGTCGAGGCTCCGCTCGGCGAGCTCGCGCTCGCGCGCGGCGGTGCCGTGCACCCGCAGGAGCAGGAGGTTCTTGATCCCCACCGTGAGCCGCCCCGCGGCGCGGGTCCACTCGTCGAGCAGCTCCCGGCTCCGGCGGCCGAGCCTCGCGCGGAGCAGGCGCAGGGGCAGGAGCGGGATCGCGAGCAGCGGCAGCACCGCCAGCGTGAGGCCCGGGGCGAGGTAGACGAGGCCGGGCAGGAGGCAGAGCGCGACGGTGAGCTCCAGCAGCGCCGCCTGCCCCTGCGCGACGGCGAACGAGGCCTGGCTGATCTGCTCGTGGAAGAGCACCGCGGCGCGCGCCGCGGACACCGGGCCGCCCGAGAACGCCCAGCGGACCACGCGGCCTCGCTGGTCGCGCTTGAAGCGCTCGGCGGCGGCGCCCTGCGCGTAGGCTCCGGCGCCGGCGAGCAGGCCGCGCAGGGCCGCGATCGCGGCGAGCAGCAGGGCGCCGAGGGCAGGGCGCGCGGGATCGAAGAGGGCCCCGGGGCGGAGGACGTCGAGCGCCGAGCCGGAGCCCTCGGGCAGCGCGGCGGGTGCGGGCGGCGCCGCGGGCGCGAGGCCGAGCGCGGCGGCGAAGCCCGAGAGGCCGTGGGCGAGCGCGAGCTCGGCGCCGAAGAGCAGCACGCCGAGCGCGGCCGAGAGGGCGAGGAGGGCGGTGACGCGGCGGCCGAGGAAGGCGAGGGCGGCGCGCACCGGGGGCGGGCTCTACCGATAGTCCTTGTGCGTCCGCTCGTCGGACTCCACGCGGCCGTCGCGCAGCGTGACGAGCCGCGGCATCGACTCCGCGAACGCGATGTTGTGCGTCACCACGATGATCGTCGTGCCGTGCTTCCGGTTCACCTCGAAGAAGAGCTCGTGCATCGAGCCGCTCGTCACCGTGTCCAGGTTGCCCGTGGGCTCGTCGGCGAGGATGAGCTTCGGCGCGAGCACGAGGGCGCGCGCGAGCGCGACGCGCTGCTGCTCGCCGCCGGAGAGCTCGCCGGGGCGGTGCGTCGCGCGCTCGGCGAGCCCCACCTCGGCGAGCAGCGCGCGCGCGGGGCCCTCCATCTCGCGCCGGCTCTTGCCCTGGATCAGGCCCGGCATCATCACGTTCTCCAGCGCGTCGAACTCGGGCAGGAGGTGGTGGAACTGGAACACGAACCCGATCGTGCGGTTCCGGATCCCCGCGAGCCGCGAGCTGGAGAGCCCCGTCAGCTCGTCGTTGCCGAGGCGGATCCTGCCGCTCGTCGGCAGATCCAGCGTGCCGATGCAGTGGAGGAACGTGCTCTTCCCCGCGCCGGAGGGGCCGACCACCGCGACGATCTCGCCCTGATCGATCGTGATGTCGATGCCGCGGAGCACGTGGAGCTCGCGCCCCATGTGCACGAACGATTTGCGGAGGTCTTCGACGACGACGAGGTTGGTCGGCATGGGGGAGCTACTCGTAGCGGAGGCCGTCGACCGGGGACAGCCTGGAGGCCGCGCGGGCCGGGTAGAGGGTCGCGAGCGTGCAGATGAGCATCGACGCGATCGCGACCATCGCGTAGTCGGCGCCGTTCACGTTCACGGGCAATCGATCGATGTAATAGACGTCCGGATCGAGCCGCACGCCGAACCACGAGAGCCCGGTGCAGGTCGCGAGCGCGGTGCCGACGCCGAAGATGGTGCCGATGCCGCCGATGATGACGCCCTCCAGCATGAAGATGCGCATCACCGCGCCGTCGGAGGCGCCGAGCGCCTTCAGGATGGCGATCTCCTTGCCCTTCTCGGTCACCATGAGGAGCAGCGTGCAGACGATGCAGAAGCTCGCCACGGCGATCGCGATGGAGAGGATGATGAACGTCGCGATCTTCTCCAGCTTGAGCGCGCTGAAGAGGTTCTTGTTCATCTCCATCCAGTCGCGGACGCGCAGCTCGGCGCCGGCCACGGCGTCGGTCTCCATGCCCGCGATCGCCTGCTCCACGCCGGGGCGGAGCTCCTTCACGCGCTCCGGGTCGGGCACGCGCATGTCGATGTGGGTGATCCTGTCCTCCAGGCCGAAGAAGCGCTGGGCCTGGTCGAGCAGGATGTACGCGTGCGACGCGTCGTACTCGTACATGCCGCTGTAGAAGATCGCGGCCACGCGGAACTTGCGCGAGCGGGGCATCACGCCGGTCGGGCCGAGCTCGCCGATCGGCGACAGGAGCGTCACCTCGTCGCCGACGAGCACGTGCAGCGACTTGGCGAGCTCGCGGCCGATGATCACGGCGGGGTAGGTGCGCGTCTGCTTCTTGACGAAATCCTTGACGGTCGGATCGACGTCGGGCGCGAAGCGGAAGTCCGGGCCCTTGTAGTAGGGCTCGCCGCCGGGGCCGCGGCCGATGATCTCCTCGGGCGGCAGATCGATGAGCCTCTCCGGATCGGTGAGGTACTCGAACTTGCCGACCTCGATGTTGTTCTTGAGGTCGATGACCTGGCCGATCGTGTCCGGATCGATGCCGCGGACCAGGGCGCCGGCCGTGTTCGACGAGCTCGAGCCCATCGCGTCGCCGGCGACGATGGGCGTGGCCGCGCCGCCCTTCGCGGCGAGCGCGACGCGGACCTCGGCGAGCTTGTCCTCCCAGTCGCCGAAGCCGCCGGTGCGCGTGACGTCGAGCACGATGTGCGCGTTGTTGCCGAGGATCTTGCGCTTCAGGTCGTGGCCGAAGCCGCCCATGATGCTCGTCACCGAGCAGAGGGCGCAGGAGCTCACGCCGACGCCGGCCATCGAGAGGATCGAGATGACCGTCAGGAAGCCGCTCTTCGTCGCGCGCACGTGGCGGGCGCCGACGTACGAGGAGAAGCCGCGGGCCTCGAGCGCGTCGAGGATGATCGGCAGGAGCGCGGCGAGCGCGATGAGGAGGAAGAGGACGCCCGTGGCGAGGGCGCCGAAGCGGATGAGCTCGTCGCGGAGCACGATCGGCGCGGAGCCGCGCTGGTTCGGCAGGCGCGCGGCCAGCGTGGAGAGCGCCGCGAAGCCCACGCCGAAGAGGCCGCCCATCCACCAGAACAGCGCCCGGGAGAGGCCCCTCGAGAGCCGGCGGACGCCGCGCACGATGAGCCCGGCGCTCACGAGGAGCACGACGGCGAGGAAGACGACGTAGACGGGCTTGGGGAGCGGCGTCACTCGCTTCTGGCCTCACTCGAAGGGGTCATCTTTGAGCAAATGCTCATAAGCTGCTGGGGTAGCGACCATCGGGAGCGTAGGGGGCGAAGCCCCCTCACGGGCCCCCGGCCCTGCCGGGTCGGGCCTCATCAAGGGGAACAGGATGACGTCCCGGATCGACGGCGCGCCGGTGAGCAGCATGGCGAGGCGGTCGACGCCCATGCCGAAGCCGGCGGCCGGCGGCATGCCGTGCTCGAGCGCGCGGATGTAGTCCTCGTCGTAGTCCATCGTCTCCTCGGCGCCCCTGGACTTCTTCTCGACCTGGGCGCGGAAGCGCGCGGCCTGGTCCTCGGGGTCGTTGAGCTCGCTGAACGCGTTGCAGAGCTCGCGGCCGTCGATGAAGAGCTCGAACCGGTCGACGAGCGTCGGGTCCGAGTCCTTCTTGCGCGCGAGCGGCGAGACCTCGAAGGGGTAGTCGATGACGAAGACGGGGACGCTCTTCGAGCCGTCCGCGGTGCGGTGATCGCGCGTCAGGAACGGCTCGACGACGTACTCGTACGCGCAGAAGGTGAGCTCCCCCGGCGAGTCGCATTTCTTGGCGCCCGCGCGGAAGTTCGCCCAGTCGATCTCGCGGCCCGCGGCCTTCGCGGCCCTCGCCCACTCCTTGATCGGCGCGTCGTCCGCGGTGATCCGCGCGGGCACGTCGGCGGGCAGGCCGGCGGCCTCGAGCGCGCGCCGGAGGCCCTCGGCCATCGGGACGCGGTCGAAGCGATCGAACGACCAGGTGCGCGGTGAGGCCCAGGCGGCGTGCTCCTCCGGCATGCGCTCGGCGAGGCGCGCGTCGACGTGGCGGAGCAGCGCCTCGGTCTGGTCCATCAGGGTCTCGTAGGTCGCGTACGCCTGGTAGTACTCGAGCATCGAGAACTCGGGGTTGTGCCGCGTGGACAGCCCCTCGTTCCGGTAGCACCGGGCGATCTCGTACACGCGCTCGAAGCCGCCGACGACGAGGCGCTTCAGGTAGAGCTCGGGCGCGATGCGCATGAACAGGCGCATGTCGAGCGCGTTGTGGTGCGTCACGAAGGGCTTCGCCGCGGCGCCGCCGATGAGCGTGTGCATCGTCGGCGTCTCGACCTCGAGGAACCCGCGCGCGTCGAAGAACTCCCGGAGCGCGGCCACGATGGCCGTCCGCGCGCGGAAGACCGCGGCCACGCCGGGGTTCGCGACGAGGTCGACGTACCGCATGCGGTAGCGCGCCTCGACGTCCTTGAAGCTCGTCTTGGTCGGCAGCGGCCGGTACGCCTTGGTGATCAGCCGGAGCGCCTCGACGCGCAGGCTGAGCTCGCCCTTCTGCGTCGCCATCGCGGGCCCGCGCGCCTCGACGAAATCGCCGAGGTCGAGGTCCTCGAGGCGCTCGAGATCGCGCATCGTGGCCGCGTCGCAGTAGAGCTGGAGCTCGCCCGTGCGGTCGCGGACGCGGACGAAGGTGACGCCGCCGAAGCTGCGCACGAAGAGGACGCGGCCCGCGACGCGGAAGGGGATCGGCTCGACGCGCGCGGCGTCGTACCGGCCCTCCGGCGTGCGGGCGCCCTCGAAGCGCGCCCGCACGGCGGCGAGCTCGGCGAGCGGCTCGCCGCCGTCGCCGGGCTTGCCGCCCACGTCGTTGGCGAACGGGTTCTCGCCGCGCTCGCGGACGCGCGCGGCCTTGGCCTTGCGCGTCGCGATCAGCGTCTCCTCGGCGTGGGCCGCCTCGGCCGCGGCCTTCGCCTCCCGCTCCGCCTTCTTCGACATCTGGGGCTCCGGGTCGCCTGACGGCGCCCTGCGCCCCAGGCCCCGGTTCATCCCACCCTTCTGGGCGCCGCCCTCGTGGCTCACACGTCCTCCTCGATCGCGCCGCCCTTCCTGAGCGCGCCGCCCGCGGCCGCGAGCAGGTAGGACTCGATGAAGGGGTCGAGATCGCCGTCGAGCACCGCGTCGACCTGGCCGGTCTCGGTGCCCGTGCGCACGTCCTTCACGAGCCGGTAGGGGGCGAGCACGTAGTTCCTGATCTGGCTGCCGAAGTTGATGGCGCTCTTCGAGGCGTTGTAGGCCTGGGTCTCGGCCTCGCGCTTCTGGAGCTCCATCTCGTAGAGCTTCGCCTTGAGGACCTTCATCGCCATCGCGCGGTTCTGGTGCTGGCTGCGCTCCGCGCGGCAGACGATGTTGAGCCCCGTCGGGATGTGCTTCAGGCGCACCGCGGTCTCGACCTTGTTGACGTTCTGCCCGCCCTTGCCGCCGGCGCGCATGGTCGTGATCTCGATGTCCTTCTCGTTCACCTGGATGTTGATCTCCTCGTCGCTGTCGGGCGTGACCTCGACGGCGGCGAAGGCGGTCTGCCGGGTGTGGTCGGCGTTGAACGGGCTCATCCGCACGAGCCTGTGCACGCCGGCCTCGGACCGGAGGTACCCGTACGCGGAGTCGCCGGCCACCGTGAAGGTGACCGCGTCGATGCCCGCCTCGTCGCCCTCCTGGAAGTCGACGATCTCGGCCTTGTAGCCGCGCCGCTCGCAGAACCGGAGGTACATGCGCATCAGCATCGATGCCCAGTCCTTCGCGTCCGTGCCGCCCGCGCCCGGGTGGATGCTGACGATCGCGTTGCCGCGATCCGCCGGCCCGGAGAGCATGCGGTCGAGCTCGGCCTTGCGGAGCCGGGCGGAGATGGCCTCGGCCTGCGCCTCGGCGTCGGCGATGACGCCCTCGTCGTTCTCCGCGGCGCCGAGCTCGAGGTACTCGGCGAGGTCGTCGAGCTCACGCCCGAGCTTCTGGATGAGCTCGAGCTTGGCCTCGACCTGGGCGCGCTTGCGGAGGACGGACTGGGCTTTTTCCTGATCGTTCCAGAACCCCGCGGACAGGGTGGTCTGGGTCAGGTCCTGGAGCATGCGTTCGAGCTTCGGGGCGTCAAAGATGCCCCCTTAGCGCCTCGAAACGCCTTTTGAGGTCCAAAATTTTCTCGCGGGTCTCGGAGAGCATGGCGGGGATCTATTCCATCTGGCCGAGGATGGCCAGGATGTCGGAGCGCCCTCGCGCCGGGGCGCGCTAGCATGCCGCCGTGGCGAAGGTGAGCGACTGCCCCTGCGGGTCAGGCCGGGCGTACGCGCGCTGCTGCGGGCCGCTGCACCGCGGGGAGCGGGAGGCGGAGGGCGCGGAGGCGCTGATGCGGTCGCGCTACGCGGCGTTCGCGACGAGGGACGCGGCCTACCTCTGGAGGACGCTGCACCCGGACCACGAGGACCGGGCGCGGCCCGAGGCCGAGGTGGTGCGGGAGCTGCGGGCGTCGGCCGGGGCCCTGAAGTACATGGGGCTCGCGATCCTGGACCGCGACGGGCCCGACGAGGGCGGGATCGCGCGGGTGCTGTTCCTGGCGCGGGTGTTCGAGAAGGGGAAGGACCTGTCGTTCGTGGAGCTCTCGGAGTTCGCGCACGACGGGGAGGGGTGGCGCTACCTCCGGGGGGTGGGGGCGCCGGTGCGGGCGATCCGGGGCGATCCGCGGGGGCTCACCATTGCGGCGTTCGAGGAGCTGCCGTGACGTGAACGCCGGCCGCCTCGGCGCGCTGCTCGAATACAAGGATTTCGTCGGATGCATCGGATGCTCGAGGGGCCACGCCGCCCGCCCTTCGAACCGTCTGACCCGACCCCGGTTCCGGTGGCGGCCTCGAATCCGGGCGCAGCCTCGGCCCCGGTCTCGGCCCCGGTCTCAGGAGTCGCGATGAGCGGCAGTATGGCACACGCTGGCGCACGCGTGATCGTGGTTTCTCGCGGCGCGGCCAGTGCGCAGCGAGGCATGATGGTTGCTTGGATGGACCGCATGAAGACGATCTTTCGACTGGTGATGGTGGCGGCGCTCGGCGTCGCGGGGTGCACGAGCGGGGGTGGAGGCGAGGGTGGAAGCGGCGGCGCCGGCGAGGGTGGAAGCGGCGGTGCCGGCGAGGGTGGAAGCGGCGGCGGCAGCGATGCTGCGTGCGCCGACCTCGCGGGCAAGGCATTCGACTCGGTCGGCGAGCACGAGTGCGGGCTTGGCCCGAACGGGCCGGAGCTGTGCCACTGGCACATCTCGTTCAGCGGGAGCGCGAGCGGCGGGCTCACCTATGTCTGGCAATACTCCGACGTCGGCGAGACCGGCCCGGTCCAGTGCCAGGACGGCGTGCTGACGGGGCAGTCGCAGGTCAGCGGGCAGGCGCCGTATGCCGGGACCTACGACCCGGCGACGCAGGCGCTCGTGTGGGACGGGATCGATTATCAGCCCGCGCCGCAGTGACGCCGCCGGCGCGATATTCGTATTGATACCTCATCGGCTCCGTACGCGCTGATATCGACCCTCCCGAGCCGAGCGGGCCGCGGGGGCTTCAATCCGCGATCTCCACCCAGATCGGCTCGGGGTCGTCGAATCCCTTCAAACGGAAGGCGCCGGCCCGGCGGAAGCCGGCGCGCGCGGCGTCCGGGAGCGCGGCGAGCGCCGCCTTCGAGAGCGTCACCCGGCCCTGGAGCGGTAGAGCGGCCCACGACGCCGGACCGTCCACGCGATCCTGCTCGTCGACCGACTCGATGCGGAACAGGCGGTGGACCTCGGAGCCGAGCACGTCCTCTGCGCTCATCCGCACCGGGCCCCAGTGGATCACCAGGCGGATCTGGCGCGGGTCCTCGAGCGCGCCGCGGAGCGCGCGGGCCGCGGCGAGGGCGCCGTCCACCGTCGTGAAGACGGCGAGGTAGCCGTCGCCGGTCCCCTTGAGGAAGCGGAGATCCGTCGCGCCTCGGAGGGCGCCGCGGAGCCTCTCGAGGTGATCGACGAAGCCCGTGTCGCCCAGGGCGCGGACCATGTGGGTCGAGCGGACGATATCGATGAGGAGCATCGCCGCGTGGACACGGTCGGTCGGGGCCGCGCCCTCCGGCGGCGCGCCCGGGAACAGGTCGAGCAGGAGGATGTGGAGGTCGTCCCAGCCGATCCGCTCGAGGTGGGCGCTCAGGCGTGCGAAATCCGGGGAGGCGGCGATCGCGCGCCGCGCGGCGCCCTCGCCCTTGCCGGCGGTGACGTCCGCCCCGAGGCGGTCGAGGAGGGCGAGCACCGCCTCGCCGATCTGCTCGCCGGCGTCCGGGCGGCGGCAGAGCTCGCGCTGGATGTCGACGACCAGATCCCAGTGGCGGGGCCAGGGCTCCCCGTGGCCGATGACGATGTGGCGCATCGCGCGGAACCGGCCGCCGCCGGGGAGCGGCTCGATCAATGCGCGGAGCGAGGGGTGGAGCAGGTAATAGCGCGAGCGCGGCAGATCGTGGCGCGAGCCGCCGACCGGGTCGTGCGGCTGGCGGAAGCGCTGGACCTGGCGCTCGCCCGCCGGATCGGGGCCGATGACCCCGAGGAGGCCGCATTCGAAGAGCTCGCGGAAGGGGTGATAGACGTCGTCGGCGCTCCGGCCGTGGGCGTCGAAGTAGGCGCGATCGACGCCGTGGAAGGCGCACCAGACCTCGACGACCTCGTCGTGCGACAGGACGTCGTGCGGGAGCAGGGAGAAGAAATGGGCGCGCCTGTCGCGGTCGCAGAGCACCTCCAGGAAGACCCGCATCTCGTCGAAGACGTTGGCGACCAGGAGGCCGGCGCTCGTGTCCTGCACGAGGCGCGCGAGCGTCTGCTCGTCGAGGGCCCTCCGGTTCCGCGAGATCTCGGAGGCGAGGATGACGAGGTCGCGCGGCCTCCCGAGGGTGTGGCGATAGAGGAAATCGAAGGTCCCCTCGCTGCGGACCGAGCGCCCGCTGCTCACCACGTCGAGGAGGATGAAATCGCGCAGCGTCAGGCCCTCGTAGTAATGGGTGAGCTTCTCGAGCAGGTCGACGAGCTCGTGCTTGGCGTAACGGATGGTCGAGATCGCGCCGTAGAGGTTCGTCTTGATGTCGGACTCGTAGGACGAGAACGCCTCCTCCCGGATGGTCGCGTAGATCTTCACGTGGCGGTTCGCGTTCATGAGGTCCCAGGCCGCCTCGATCATCCCCGCCTGCACGTGGACCCACACGGCGCGCGGCAGCCGCCGGAGCGCCTGATCGAGCTTGTCGATGAAGACGAAGACGCCGCTGTGGAGCGAGCGGATCCGCCGCTCCAGCGTGCCCTCCATCGCGTCGATGACCTGGTTCACCTGGCGGACGGTCAGCGAGAGGAGCTCCTTGAGCACCATCGTCGGCTCGACCGGCCGGCCCTCGAGGAGCGCGCGGAGGGGGCGCGGGAGGGGCGCGAGATCCCTGGGATCGCAGTCGCGGATCAGCGCGGGGTGGTGCGAGACGATCGACATGCGGAAGGCGAAGCCCCAGAGCCGCTTGCACTCGTGGAGCCTGGAGAGGAGATCGATCCGGCTCTGATCGATGTTCGGCAGATCGCCCATCAGGTCGAGGTACGGCCGCCCCTCGGGGATGAACTGGACCGCGGCGTGGCGCCGGTCGCGGCCGGTCGCGGACAGGTAATGCTCGCCCAGGATCGTGCGCTTGTACGTGAGCAGGAGGGTCTTGCCGAGCCCCTTGGCGCCCGTCACGAAATGCTTGCTGGTGTCGTCCAGGAACTCGCGGACGACGGCGTTCTTGAAGGTCAGCGCCTTGAGGGCGCCGATATCGATCTGGTTGGCGTCCGAGGCCCAGGTCGGGGTGTGCGCGGCGTCGCGCGGAGGTCCCTTCTGCCCGCGCGGGGCCGGCGCCTCCGCGGCGCGCCCGGCGAGGGTCCGGAGCGCGTCGAAGAGCTCCCGGGCCGAGGCGAAGCGCTGCTCGATGTCGCGGTGGGTGGCCCTGGCGAACCAGGCGTCGAAGCCGCTCGGGACGTCGGCGAGCCGCGACGGCGCGATCGGCGCGCCATAGCAGATCGCGTGGACCAGCTCGTGGAACGTCTCGCCGCGGAAGGGGCGGCGCCCGGTCATGCACTCGTAGGCGATCACGGCGATCGACCACAGATCCGCGCGCGGATCGACCCGCTGCGCGTCGGCGATCTGCTCCGGGCTCATGTAGGACGCGGTCCCCAGGGTCGCGCCGGCGCCGGTCTGGGGTGTGTCATTGCGGTGGAGGCCCAGATCCCTGAGCTTGACGATCCCGAAATCGAGGACCTTGCAGAGCGGGCCGTCCTCGTCGTCGACCAGGAAGACGTTGGCCGGCTTGAGGTCGCGGTGGATGATCCCCAGGCGGTGCGCCCTGCCGATCGCGCCGCAGACGTCGCCGAGGATCGCGACGGTCTCGTCTTGGGAGAGGGCCCCGCGCGCGAGCCGCTCGGCCAGATCCTCGCCCCGGAGCAGCTCCATGGCGATGTACGGGACCCGCGTGGCCTCGTCGACGTTCGAATCGAGGATCTGGACGACGTTCGGGCCCCTGAGCTTCGCGGCGGTCTGGGCCTCGCGGAGGAAGCGGGCGCGCGCCGCCTCGGTCTCCACGAGCCCCGGATCCATCAGCTTGACCGCGACGGGCTCGCCGAGGCGCAGGTCCGTCGCCCGCCACACGCGGCCCATCCCGCCGCTCTTCATGAACTCCTCGAGGCGCCAGCGCGCCCCGATGACGTCGCCGCGGCGCAGGCGGCCGTCGGGCGCGTCGGCGCCGCCCTTGGAACGCTCCGTGGACCTGTCTCCGCGGTGGGCCCCCTCGTCCGACATGGCGCGGAGCCTACCAGCGCGCGCTGTGTCGAGAAATGGTCTCGAGCGGCGCGGCGAGCGGCGGGGGCGGGTGGGCGGGCGCCGCCCGCCGGGAGCGCGCTACGGCTCCGCGGAGACGTCGACGGTCACCTCGCGCGGCTCGCCGGCGCCCTCCTCGGTCACGAGCTGCGTCCGGGCGCTCACGGCCAGGGTCAGCGCCACCTCGCCGCTCGGGAGCGGGGTCGCGACGTACTTCCACCGCAGCTTCACCGCGCCGGCCGCGAGGCCCCCGTGCGCGTCCTCCGCGACCGCGATCCTCGCGCGCGCGCCGATCTCGTCCAGCGAGAGGCCGGTGCGGAGCAGGTGGCTCTGCGCCGCGAGCGGCGGCCAGACGATGAACGCCCGGTCGAAGGAGCCGTCGGGCGCGTGGCTCAGCACCGCCCTGTGCCCCTCGACCTCGACGCCGCCGACGGCGCGGTGCACGAACGTCTTGTAGCGGTCGACGACGGGCGCCTCGAGGACGCCGCCGGTCTCGCTCTGCGCCATGGCCCTGCGCGAGAGGACCCTGCCGATCTCCCCGGAGGGGATGCCCCACCCATTGAGGCGGGCGATCGCCCTCGCCTGGAGCGCGCCCTCGTCCTGCGGCGCCGCGGCGCCGAGGCTCGGGGCCCTGCGGAGCGCGAGCACGCTGCCGTTCGTCCCGATCTCCAGCGCCCACGTCGCGGACTCGCGCCGCTCCCGGATGCCGAGGTCGAGCACGGTCTTGAACGGCTCCTCCGTCCGGAGCAGGGCCGCTTGCAGCGCGTCGCTCCGGAACGCGGAGGGCGTCAGCCGATCGGCCGGGATCTGGATCGGCGCCGCGGCCGTGGGCCCGCCGCGCGCCGTCAGGGCGTCGGCGAGGGGCTCGAGCGCGCTGAGATCGAGATCCAGCGCGGCGCCGAGCGGCTCGGCCTCGCCCGGGGGCGCGCCCTCGTCCACATCGGCCGGGGGTTCGGCGGCGCAGCCGGCGAGCAGCGCGAGCGGGAGCACCACGAGACCCATGAGCGTGTTCTTCTTCATGATAGCTTTCCTCCACCTTCTACAGCTCTATGTTCGTGGCCCGTTCACTCGGGGAGCGTGACGCCGTTGTAGGGGTTGCAGCCGGACATGTAGAAGATCGTCGAGCCGGTCTTCGTGCCCGTGGACTTGCGGTCGATCCAGCCGCCGTAGCGGTACTGGTTCTCCCGGCTCGCGGCGGTCGAGCCGAACGTGATCGAGACGGGGCAGTCGTCGTCGTTGTTGCCGTTGTAATCGTACGCGGCGTCGAGCCAGTTCTCGCCCATCCCGTCGTTGAGCGACCCCACCGAGTAATCGCTCACGTAGTCCGTGACGTGATCGCCGCAGGACGAGTCCCCGTGGAAGGCGTTCCACATGCTGAACACGCTGTCGCTCGTGACGAGCTGGTAATAGCCGCCGTTCGCCCAGACGTTGTAGTCGCCCGACTGGCAGGCCTTGATCACGGCGACTTCGAGGTCGCTGTTGAACAGCATGTTGCTGGCCGTGCCCACGGTGCAGCCGTAATAGGCCGATCCCATCCAGAGGAAGCTCTGCGCCGACGAGTGGTCGCCGTGCGTGTGGACGTACATGACGTCCGCGGCGTCGACGCCCCAGGATGTCGAGTCCTCGGCGGTGCAGCCGCTGCAGGGCATGCTCTGCGTGGCGTCGGTCCAGAGGGTGCCCTTCGCGGAGCCGTTGTAGGCGCCGCGGGCGACGTCCCAGCTCCCCCCCGGCACCAGCAGATCGAAGATCGATTTGAACGTGCTCGCCGTCGTGACGTGGACGCTGTGGGTCATCTCCGGAGTGCCGCAGCTCGAGGTGCCGCCGAAATTGGCGATGCCGTACACGGTGAGCTCGTTGAGGGCAGCGCGCGCCTCTCCGGCGAACAGCAATGTCGTCCCGAGGACCGGCAAGAGGGCGCCCGTCAACCATCGGTGAATTCGCATGGAACCTCCTAACGTGCGCGGCGGTGGGGGAGCGCCGCGCGTCCGGCCTTTTCAATCCTCGTGCCGGAGGGGGATCACGCGCCTGGCCGCGGGATCCGGCGGGTTGGGGCGCAGGGCGCGCCACGTGGAGCGCGACCCGGAGCCCCGGATGTCAACCCAGGAGGTGGAGCGCGCGCGCGACAGGTGTCGCGTCGATGTTCCAGCGCGTGTCGCGTCGATCTGACAGCGCTCAGGGCGCCGCGGCGGCGGAGCGGCGCGGCCTCACCGGCCCTCGCCGCTCCGGAGCGCGTAGCGCTCGATGAGGCGGTGGAGCTGCTGCCGGGAGAGGCCTATCGCGTCCGCGGTGCGCGAGACGTTGCCGCCGTGGTCGCGCAGCTTGGTCGCGAGGTAGCGCCGCTCGAAATGCTCAAGGAGCATCTCCTTCGCCTCGCGGAGCGGGAGCTCCAGCAGCGGCTCGACCTCGCGGTCGGCCCGCGGCCGCGGGGCCCCCGGCGCTCCACCCGCAGGCGCGGGCGGGGCGCCGGCGGCGCGGGGCGGCGGAGGCCGCTCGCCGAGCGCCTCCAGGCCCAGCTCGGGGAAGAGCAGGAGGCGGGTCACCACGTTGCGGAGCTCGCGGACGTTGCCGGGCCAGTCGTGCGCGGTCAGGAGGTCCATCGCGTGCGGCGGCAGATCGGCGGCGGCGCGGGGCGGCGTGTGCGCCGAGAGGAAGCGCTCCACGAGCGCGGGGATGTCTTCCTTGCGCTCGCGCAGCGCCGGCAGGTGCACCTCGACGACCGCCAGCCGGTAGTGCAGGTCCTCGCGGAACTGCCCCTCGGCGGCGCGCGCGCGCAGGTTGCGGTGCGTGGCGGCGACGACCCGCACGTCGACGGCGCGCCAGTCGGCGGAGCCCACCCGGCGGACCTGCCGCGCCTCGAGGGCGCGCAGGAGCTTGGGCTGGAGATCCAGGGGCAGCTCGCCCACCTCGTCGATGAAGAGCGTGCCGCCCTCCGCCTGCTCGAACACGCCGGCGTGCGCCGCCACCGCGCCGGTGAAGGCGCCGCGCACGTGGCCGAACAGCTCGCTCTCGACCAGGCTCGGGGCGACGGCGCTGCAGTCGAACACGACGAACGGCCCGCCCCGCCGCGGGCTCGCCGCGTGGATGGCCCGGGCCACGACCTCCTTGCCGGTGCCTGACTCGCCGAGGAGGAGGACCGTCTCCGCGGTGGCGGCCACGCGCTCGAGCCGCGCGAACACCGCGCGCATGGCGATGCTCTGGCCGATGACCTCGCCGAAGCGGTCCGAGGCGGACAGGCGCAGGATCGAGGGGCTCCCCTCCACGCGCACCGAGAGGCGCGAGCCGCCGATCGTCGCGATCATGTCGCGCGGGAGGAAGGCCTCGTGGACGTGGACCTGGCCGATCGTGGTGCCGTTCTTGCTACGCAGATCGCGCAGCAGGACGCCCCGCTCCGTCAGCCGCAGCTCGCAATGGCGGCGCGACACGCGCGCGTCGGCGATCACCAGATCGCAGTCGGGGCTGGTCCCGACGACGAGCGGCGAGATCCCGAGCGCCGCCTCGACCGGCGCGCCCTGCGGCGGGGTCACGCGGACGCGCACCGAGGGCAGGAGGACCGCGCTGTCCTCGCCGTCGGTGAGCGTGAAGGCCGGCGCCTCGTCAGGCCGCATGCGCGGCATCGTCGCCCATCCCTCGGGAGCGTCAAGCTACGGTAGCATCCCGGCCCCGCATGCACGCCCGACCCACCGCGCTCGCGCGCCTCCTGGAGCTCCCGGAAGGCGGGCGATACGTCGGTCCCTACCACCTCGTCCGGCAGCTCGATCACGGCGTGTCCGCGCCGGTCTGGCTGGCGGACGAGATCTTCGAGGGGAGGAAGCTCCGCGACGTCGCCATCAAGCTGTTCTTCGTCCCCGAGCGCATCGCGTCGTCCCCGGAGGCGTCGCTCCGCTGGAGGGAGGGCATCCTCGAGGAGGCGCGCGCGCTCTGCCGGGTCGAGCACCCGAGCGTCGTCCGGTTCTACGCGCTGCAGCGCGACGACGCGTGGGGCGTCATCGGCCTGGCGATGGAGCACGTCGCCGGCAAGAACCTCGAGGTGCTGGCGGGCCCCGGCGGCCGGCTCGCCGCGCGCACGGTCGTCGAGGCCGCGCTCGCCGTCGCGTGGGCGCTCGCGGCGGTGCACGCGGCGGGGCTCGTCCACCGCGACGTGAAGCCGAGCAACATCGTGCAGGGCGCGTCGGGGTACAAGCTGATCGATTTCGGCATCGCCGCGCTGAGCGACATCGATCCGGAGGCCGCCCTCCCGCCCTCGCAGTGGGAGGCCGGCGGCACGACGGTCGAGGTGCCCGACGGAGGCCGCACGCGGACCGTCACCGCCGCCGCGGATCCGGACGGGATCCGCAAGCCGCTCGTGGGGACGCTCGGCTACATCCCGCCCGAGCGCTACCTGCGGGGCGATCCCGCGACGCCGGCCGGCGATCTGTACGCGCTCGGCGTGACCATCGTCCGGCTGCTGTCGGGGCGCATGCCCCACGAGGTCGCCGAGACGGCCGCGCCGGGGGCGGGCTCGCTCCCTCCGCCGGCGGCCCGCGTGGAGTCGCTCCTCGCCGAGGGGACCCCGGCGGCCGATCGGCTCTCCCGCCTCGCCGCCGCGCTGCTCGAGCCGGACCCGAGCGCGCGCCCGCGCCACGCGGAGTGGGTGGCCCGCGAGCTCGAGGCGATCCTGACGTCGGCGCAATGGATCCCCGGCTCCGCGCCCGCGCCCGCGCCCGCGCCCGCGCCCGCG
>CAYQYG010000050.1:19374-29918 GCA_964421485.1 uncultured Polyangiaceae bacterium
CCGCGCCCGCGCCCGCGCCCGCGCCCGCGCCCGCGTCCGTGTCCGCGCCCGCGTCCGTGTCCGCGCCCGTGTCCGTGTCCGCGCCCGTGTCCGCGTCCGCGTCCGCGCCCGTGTCCGCGCCCGGCTCCCCGCGCGAGCTGAACCTGGAGCCGCCGCTCACCGGGCGAGACGAAGCGCTCGCGGCGCTCGACCGCGCCGCGGAAGAGGCCAGGGCGGGCCGGGTGCGGATCGTCCTGCTGCGGGGACCCCAGGGCATCGGGCGCACGCGGCTCCTCGACGCCGCCGCCGAGCGGTGGGGAGCCGCGGGCCCGGGGGGAGCGCGGATCCTCTGGCTCCGCTGCTTCCCCGAGCGACGGAGCCCCCTCTACCCGCTCCGCCGCGCGCTCGACGCCCTCCTGCCCGAGGACCAGGCCGCGCTCGGCCCGCTCTCCGGCGCCGTCGCGCGGGCCCTCTCGCCGTCGCTGCTGCCCGGACCGGACGAGATCGCGCGCGCCGTGGAGGCCATCGAGGATGCGCTCGTCCGGGCCAGCGCCGCGGCGCCCCTCCTCCTCCTCGTCGATGACCTCCACTGGAGCGACGCGCCCACCCTGGAGCTCCTCGGGCTGCTCGTCGATCGCGCCTCGCATGACGCTCCGGGCAAGCTGCTCGCCGTGCTGACTGCCCGCGCGGAGCCGAGCCCCCCTGCCGCGCTCCGGACCCTGCTCGGGCAGGTGCGCGGCAGGGCCTGCGCCGGCGTGAAGCACCTCGCCCTGGCGCCGCTCACCGCCGCGGACGCCGCGCGCCTCGCGCAGGCGGTGAGCCCCCTCGCGCCCGAGGTGGAGCGGGCGGTGGTCGCGGGATCCGGCGGCGTGCCGTTCTTCATCGTCCACGCGCTGCACGCGTGGCGCGAGGGCGGCGCGATGGTCTGGCAGGAGGGAATGTGGCGCCACGCGGACGAGCGGATCCTGCGCGCCGAGGTGCCCGGCGTGGCGGACCTCCTCGAGGCCCGGCTCGCCGCGTACTTCCCCTCCGGGGACGCCGTCGAGCGCGCGGCGCGGCGCGCGCTCGCGGCCGCGGCGCTCTTCGGCGGGCCGCTCGACGCGGACGTCCTCGTGCGCGTCGCCGGCGACGACGAGGGCGCCGAGGCGGCGCTCGAGACGCTCACCGGCGGCGGCCTGCTCGTCGCCGCGGGGCCGTCCGCCGGAGCCCCGACCCACGTGGATCGAGGGACCCGCGAATGCGGAGTCCCGACAAACGTTGAACGCCAGGAGTACGCCTTCGCGCAGGAGATGGTGCGCCAGGCCGCGCTCAACCTGCTGCGGCCGCGCCCGTGGTTCAGGCGGGTGCACCGGAGCCTCCTCGACGCGATCGCGGAGAGGGCGCGCGGGGGCGCGGACGCGGCGTTCCTGGCCACGGGCTACGAGCGGCTCGGCGAGGTCGAGCGGGCGCGCCTGTGGCTCCGGCGGGCGGCGGACGCCGCGCTCGCCGCGGGGCTCTTCGAGGAGGCGACGGAGCTCGGCGATCGGCTCGCCGCGGTGGCGCCCGATCCCGAGGCGCGCGTCGGGATCGAGCTCGACGCGATCCAGGCGCTGATCCGCGGCCGGAAGTTCGTCGAGGCGCGCCGCCGGCTCGCCGGGCGCGCGGCCGCACCTCTCTCTCTCGGCGCGCCCGGCGTCGCCGGCGTCCGGCGCAGGATCTACGCGCTCGAGGTGGCCCGCGGCCTGCGCGAGCTCGCCCCCGGCGATCCGGCGCTCGCCGCCGACGCCGACGCGCTCGGCGATCCGGCGCTCCGCTGCGAGGCCCGCCTCGCGCTCGCCGGCGTCGCGCCCAAGGACAGCGCGGTGGAGCTGGCCAGCGAGGCCGTCGCGCTGTCGGCGCAGTGCGGGCCGGCGATCCAGCTCGCGGCGCGCGTGCGCCGGCTGGAGCTGAACTACGCGCAGAACCGCCGCGACGCCGCGCTGGCGGAGCGCGATCTCAAGGAGGCGATCGCCGTCGCGGGCCCCCTGCTCTCGGCCTGGCAGGAGGTGGACCTCGAGGGGGACCTGGCGGTGCTCGAGGCCGAGGCGGGGCGGACCGGCGCGGCCATCGAGCGGCTGCGCGGGCTGATCGAGCGCGCCGAGGGCCGCGGCATGCGCGGGCAGCTCCGGCTCCTCTCGCAGAACCTCTCGGTCTTCCTGCTGCGCGAGGGGCGCGCCGCCGAGGCGGCGGAGACGGCGCGGCGGACCGCGGACCTGGCCTCCGAGGCCGGGGATCCGGCGCTCCGGGCCACGGCCCTCTCGCTGCGCGCGGCCGCGCTGCACAGGACGGGCGATCTCGCCGCCGCGCTCTCGAGCGCGGACGAGGCCGAGCGGCTCCAGCGCGAGCGGGAGGATCGGCACCGCGCGCTGACGCTGCTCCGCCGCGCAGACCTCCTGAGCGCGATGGACCGGCCGGACGAGGCGCTGGACGACGCGCGGGCGGCGAGGCGCGTCGCCGAGCGGCACGGCGATCAGAACATCGCCTCCGGCGCGCTGCTCTGGGAGAAGCTCCGGCTCGCGCAGCGGGGTGAGATCCCCTCCGATGATCTCCGCCGGACGATCGACGCCGTGCGCGGGGCGAACGTCACGCTGACCTCGCTCCCGCGCGGCATCCTGATCGAGGCGGAGCGCTGGCTGGAGGGCGCGCCGGCGTAGAGCGCCGCGCCCCGCGGCTCACTCCGTGGGAGGGGGAGGCACCGGGGTCGGCGGCGGCGCCTGGTCGTCCACGATGATCCCCCGCTTGATGGAGCATTTCAGCTCCTCGGGCTTCCACTCGCAGCCGGGCCCGCAGTCCGGCGGCGCCTCGGCGCTGGCCCCCTCGGGCGTCACGCACGTGTCCGCGCCCCGCGCCGCGGCGCCCGCGCCGTCGCCGGGCGCGCCCGGCATCTCGGCGTCCGGCGCCGGGGCCCCTCCGCAGGCGGACGCCGACAGGCCGAGGATTGAAATCAAGACGAGAATCGATTGACGCATGGCGATCTCCACGTGGGTTGACGAGAACACCCCCGCGCGGGGGCGGCGGGCAACTTATCAATTTTCGATCCACCGGCGCCGGCTCCCTCTCCGCCGCGCGGTCACGCAAAGCCACACTGCAATCGCGGCGATCACCGGCGCATCGCCTGCGCCCCGGCCGGCCGCCGTGCAGGCGCACCCGCGGGGCCCGCGGGGGGGCGCGAGGCCCGGCGCGACCTGCCTCCCGTCGAGCGCGGCGCCGTTCCCGGACACGATGAAGCTCGCCCACGTGTAGGGGTGGACGCGCTCGCCCGAGGCGAGCATCGCGAGCTGGGCCTGCCGCAGCGCCTCGCTCCGCCCGCCCCCCGCCGCGAGCCCGCGGTAGTACGCCGCCATCAGCGCCTCCGTCGCCTCGTCGTCCACGCTCCACAGGCTCATGACCTGCGCCTCCGCGCCGGCCATCACCAGCGCCCGCCTGAGCCCGTAGACGCCCTCCCCGCGCGTCGCCTCGCCCACGCCCGTCTCGCACGCGGAGAGCACGACCAGCCGCGTGCCGCGCAGGTCCAGCCCGGAGATCTCGAGCGCCGTGAGCACCCCGTCCTCCGCCTCCGTCGCGCTCTGCCGCCGGTTGGCGCCGGCGAGCGCGATCCCGGCCCGGAGCAGCGGGCTCTCGACCTGGCCCCCGGCGCCGGCGTCCCCCGGCAGGTCCGGGAGGAAGAACCCGTGCGAGGCGATGTGCAGCACGCGCGGCCCCGGCGCGGCCTTGAGCGCCTCCTCCGTCGCGGCGCCGCGCGTCAGCAGCGTGGCGCCAGGCAGCGCGCGGGAGACCTCCCGCCCCTCGGCCTCGGTCCCGGGCAGCGGCTGGAACCGGAGCGCCGCCATGTCCACGGATCGCCGCGCGGCGCCGGCGCCCGCGGTCGGCGGATCGTCCCCGAGCGCGCCGAACTCCGGATTCGCGAGGATCAGCGCCCCGCGCCGGGCCTCCGGCGATCGCTCCGCGAGGCGCAGGAGATCGCGGCCGCTCGTCAGGTACGTGAACGACGTCCGCTGGATCAGGTACCGCCCGTCCTCGTCCACCAGGGCGCCGAACGGCACGAGGTGGAGCGCCCCGTCCGGGCTCAGCAGGATCCACCGGGCCGCGCCCCCGGCGCCCCGGTCGATCAGCGCGCGGATGGGCTGCATCACCAGCGAATCGAGCTGGCGCGCGGCCGGCCTCGGATCGCGCCGCGTGGTCGACAGATCCGCGACGAGCCCCCGCGCGATCCGGTCGATGACCCCCGCGTCGCCGAGGTCGACCGAGGCCACCTCGCCCTGACGGCGGAGCACGTAGGCGGCGTACCTGGGCTTGCCCCACGTCGCCTTCACCGGCGGCCCGAACGGGTGGTGCGGCCGGTACTGGACCAGCTCGACGAGCGCGGCCCCCTCGGGGATCGCGGCCTGCACGCGATCCACCGTCACGGGCGCGTCCGCGCCGGGCCCGGCGGCGAGGTCCCTGGTCCGCGCGGCGAGCCCCGCCTCGATCGCGCGCCGCCGCCCCTCGAGCGCGTCGATCTCGGCGCGGTACTCCTCCGGCGGCACGTCGACGGGGCCGCGCGACAGCATGCCGGACAGCTCCGCGTCCACGGCCGCGAGCCCGTCGAACAGCGCCCGGCTCCCGGGATCGAGCCGCCGGCGCAGCGTGGACAGCGCGCCGGCCACGGCGTCGAGGACCAGGCCCTTGCGCCGGAGGATCGTCGCCAGCGCGAGCCGGGCCGCGGCGCGGCTCCGCGGCGCGGCCCGCGCGTGGAGGGAGACCACCGCGTCCGTGTCCTCGTTCACGAGCCCCATGAAGGCCAGCTTCCGGCGCTCCGAGCCGCCCGCGAGGTAGGCGCGCGCGCCCTGGTCCCAGACCGCCGCGGCGCGCTCCCGGGTCCGCACCGCGCCCTCCACGTCGCCCTGCTCGACGCGCAGATCCGCGAGGTGGCCGAGCGTCCGGGCGGTGTCCGGGTGGTGCGCGGCGAGGTGCCTCTCGCGGATGGCCAGCGCCTGTGAGAGCCGCGCCTCCGCCTCCGCGTGCGCCCGCTTGCGCGTGAGGAGGACGCCGAGATCGTCGAGGATGCGGGCCCGGTGGGGGTGCTCGGGGTCGAGCCAGGCATTCACGCTCTCGAGCGCCTTGCGCAGCAGCGGCTCCGCGGCCGCGGTGTCTCCCTTCCTCAGGGCGATCTCCCCGAGGGTCCGCTCGGGCACCTCGTCCAGGAGGACCTGACCGCTGAACGAGAGCTCCCGGATGCTCCTGAGCTGCGCGAGGAGCTCCCGGGCGCGCTGGTGCTCGCCGCGCTCCAGGGAGAGCTCGATCATGGCCTCGAGGGTCACCAGCGCGGCGAATGGGTAGCTCTCCACGGCGTGCGCGCGCGAGAGGAGCTGCTCTGCGGCCGCGTCATCCCCCAGGCTCAGGTACACGCGCCCGAGGAGATGGCGCATGAAGACCGCCTCCTCGGAGGGGAGCCCGTCGGACCTCTCGTGGAAGGCGATCGTCCGCAGGAGGACCGACTCGGCGCGCAGGAAATCGCCGTGGCGGTTGTAGGCGATCGCGAGCAGGCGCGGCGTGGGACCCGTGTCGCCTGGGTCGCCGCCGGCCAGGTGAGCCTCGGCCGCGGTGACCGCCTCGCCATATCGGCCGCGGTCCAGGAGCTCGTTGGCCTGATCGTACAGGGCCTGGCTGCGGGCCGCGGCGGCCGCCTGCTCCTCCTCGGCCGGCTGCGCAGGTGCCTGCGTGGACCAGACCGCGGCGGCGATCGCGACGAGGAGGGCCGCCGCCCTCCGGGGTATCAGGGCCATCCACCCGCTTGTCGCCGATCGGCGCCCGCGGCGCTACCCCTCCGGGCGAGCGATCCCCGTTCCCGCTCCCGCTCCCGTGACCGTTCCCGTGACCGTTCCCGCTCCCGCTCCCGTGACCGTTTCCGTGACCGTTTCCGCGACCGTTCCCGCTCCCCGCCTCCCGCGGGATCACAGCCGCGCGCCGGCCAGGGGCCTCGCCCCGAGCCCGAGGAACAGCATCGACAGCCCCCCGATGATCAGATCGATCCCCACCAGCAGCCCGAGCGCCCACACCCCCGTCGCGGGCCAGTGCAGCCAGATCAGCGCCCCGAGCGCCACCGACAGCAGCCCATCGAACAGCATCCAGCCCCAGGGCGCCATCGTCCGGTGCTGCGCGGCGCGGATGATCTTGAGCGCGCCATTGGCCACGAAGAACGTCGCGAGCACCAGCGTCAGGGTCATCGTCCCCGTCACCGGGAACGCCACCACGAGCGCGCCCGCCGCGATGTACAGCACCGCGCTCACGATCGCCCAGGCGGAGCTGCCCCAGCGGCGGTTCTGGATCGCGTGGAGGCCCTGGAAGATGCCGCCCACGATCATCAGCAAGCCGATCGCGATCGCGGTGACCAGCGAGGCGGCGACCGGCAGGAAGATGGCCAGCCCGCCGAGCACCGCGAAGACGGCGCCCAGCCACATGAACCACGCGCGGCCCCTCCGCACGGCGTTGACGTGGACCTGCCCGAAGAGCGTCGTGCCTCCGGCGCCCCCGGATGAATTGACCATGTGAATACCCTCGCTCTCGTGTTTTTCCCGCGGCGCTCGGAGCCCTCCGCGCCGATCACGGCCGGTGCCCGGAGCGCTCCGGCGCGTCCCCCCGCGTGGAGAGCGCGTCCTCCGGCGTCGACACGACCCGCTCCTCGGCGGGCAGCGCCGACAGATCGTCGAGCGTGAGGACACCGACCATCTTCTCGTCGCGATCGAGCACGACGAGGCGCCGGACCGTCCGCTCTTCCATCCTGTGCACCGCCTCGGCGAGCGTCTCGTCGTCACGGCAAGAGTGCACGGCGCGGGTCATCACGTCGGCGACGTGGCCCGTCCTCGGATCCATGCCGTTCGCGGTCGCCCGGACGGTGATGTCACGATCGGTGACGACCCCGATCGGGCGCCCCTCCTCGACCACCGGGAGCATCCCCACGCCGGTCTCCCGCATCTTGAGCGCGGCCGCCTGGAGCGTGGTCCAGGGGGTCGTCGTCTCCACCACCCGCGTCATGATGTCTCCAACTCGCATGGCTGCGCCGCTCCATTTCGCCGCCGGGCGGCCGGGTCACGGCACGCCCGGCGTCCCGCCGCGCCGACAATCAAGCGATGTACCAGCCGCGCCGGACGAGCGCGGCCGGACAGGCCCTCGTCTCCCCGCTGCGCCCGCTCCCGCGAGCGGCGTCGGGGCGAGCGAGGTCATCATTCTTCGATGCGTCATGAATGCGTATCGGGTCATGCACGATCCTCACGAGGTGTTATTGTCGAGGTGCGCCCGCGGCGTGCAGGGGGTGAGAGGCTCACAGAAGTGACTGTGGGGATGAGCAGGGGGACGGGCGACAAATTGAAGAGCCCGAGCGAGCGCCGCGCCGCGCCGGCCGCGGTCGCTGCGGACGGGGAGGGGCCGCCGGCGCACCTGCGGCGGCTCGGCGCGCGGCTGGGCCGCCTCTGCATCGCCCTGTCCGGCCTCATCGGGGCGGTGGCGCTCGCGGGCTGGGCCACCGGCAGCGCGCGCCTCACGAGCGTCTTGCCGGCGTTCCCGGCCATGGTCCCCAACACGGCCCTGGCGCTCTGCCTGGCGTCGGCCGCGTGGTGGCTGCTCGCGGCGCAAGGCCGCTCGCGCGCCCGGATCCGCGCGGGCGAGCTCGCCGCGGCCCTCGTGACCGGGATAGGCGCGCTGACGGTGCTCGAGTACGCGATCGGGCCCCTGGGCGTGGACCAGCTCCTGTTCACGGTCCCGGAATCGTTCGTGCGCCACCCCGGGCGCCCTGCGCTCCCCACGGCGGTGGCGATCGCGGCGGCGGGCGCCTCGCTGCTCCTCCTGCGCGTCCGGTCGAGCCGGAGCATTCAGCCCTCGGACTACGCGGCCGCGATCACCGGCGTCATGGGCCTGGCAGGGCTCGCCAGCTACGTCTTCGGCGTGGCCCCCGTGTACGGCATCCCGGGCGAGCCTGCCGAGCCGGCCATGGCCCTGCCGACCGCCCTCGCGCTGCTGCTCCTCTGCGCGGCGCTCGTGCTGGCGCGGCCCTCCGCCGGGCTCGCGGCCCTGCTGCTCGGCCGGTACATGGGCGGGGTCGTGATCCGCCGGATGCTCGTCTCCGTGATCATCTTTCCGGCGTTCGGCCTGGTGATCGTGGGCGGCTTCAGGAGCGGGCTCTACGAGGCCGAGGTCGCCGCCGCCGCGATCATGACGGGCGGGCTCGTCATCGGGTCCCTGGTCGCGATCATCACGGGGCTCAAGCTCGACAAGCTCGACAGGGCGCGGAGGCTGGCCACGTTCGAGCAGGCCCGGCTCGCGGCCATCGTCGAGTCCTCGAGCGACGCCATCATGAGCGCGACGCCCGAGGGCGTGGGCCTCACCTGGAACCGCGCCGCCGAGCACATCTATGGCTATTCGGCCGCGGAGATCCTCGGCGACCCCCGGACGGCCATGCGGGTCGTGCCCCCGGAGCGCCGCGGCGAGGTAGCGGAGCTGCTCGCCAGGATCCGCCGGGGCGAGCGCGTCACGGGCCACGTGACCGAGCGCGTGCGCAAGGACGGCCAGCGCTTCCACGCCTCGCTGACGCTCTCGCCCATGCTCGGCGAGGGCGGCGAGGTGATCGGCATCTCGACCATCGTGCGCGACATCACTCCCAGGGTCTGCGCCGAGCGGGCGCTCCGCGAGAGCGAGGTGCGGTACCGGCAGCTCTTCGAGCAAGCCGCCGACGGCGTGTTCGTGGCCGACCTGACCGGCACGTACACCGACGTGAACGGCGCCGGCTGCGCGCTGCTCGGCTACAGCCGCGACGAGATCCTGGGCAAGACGATCATGGATCTCATCCCGCCCGAGGACGTGCCGAGGCTCGCGGCCGCCCGCGAGCGGCTCCTCCAGGGGAGCGTGGACGTCGACGAGTGGCGGCTCCGGCGCAAGGACGGCGCGTTCGTGCCCGTCGAGGTCAGCGCCAAGATCCTGCCGAACGGCGTCTGGCAGGGCCTCGTGCGGGACATCTCCGATCGAAAGGAGGCGGAGGCCAAGCTCCAGCAGGCCTACGCGACCGAGCAGCGGCTCCGGAAGCAGATCGAGGCCATCTACGAGCAGGAGGCCATCAAGCGCGCCTGGCTCCAGACCGTCATCGACCAGCTCCCCGAGGGCGTCATCGTGCTGGACGCGGCCGGCGCCGTCGCGGCCATCAACGCTGCGGCGCTCGGGCTCGCTTCCAGCCCCGAGCCCAGGACCGATCCGTGGGGCAATGCGTATCGGTTCGACGTGCGGCGCACCACGGGCGAGCCGCTGCCCTTCGACGAGCTGCCCCTCGCGCGGGCCTTCCAGTACCACGAGGTCATCCAGGGCCAGGAGCTCCAGATCCGGACCGCCGGCGGCGAGACCGTCCCCATCGTGGCCAGCGCCGCGCCCGTGCGCGACGAGGCCGGCGCGCTGCTCGGGGCGGCGCTGGTCATGCAGGACATCACGGTGCTCAAGGAGCTCGAGCGCCGGCGCGAGGAATGGATCTCGGTCATCGCCCACGATCTGCGCCAGCCGCTCGGGGTGATCCGGCTCTCGGCCGCGCTGCTCCAGCGCAGCGCCCTGCCCGAGCGCGATCGCAAGCACGTCGAGCGCGTCCACAACGCCACGGTCCGGCTCGAGGCCATGATCAACGACCTGCTCGACGCCTCGCGCCTGGAGGCCAACCGGCTGCAGCTCCACAAGGAGCCCGAGGAGCTGCCGGCCCTCCTGGAGCGCATCCTCGAGCACCTGGCCCCCGTGATCTCGGGCCACCACGTCGCCGTCACGCGCGAGGGCGCGCTGCGGCCCGTGCTGGTGGATTCGAATCGCGTCGAGCAGGTGCTCGGCAACCTCCTATCGAACGCGGTCAAGTACGGCGAGCCCGGGACCGACATCCAGATCGCGCTCGAGGATCAGGGCGAGGCCGCCCTGGTGAGCGTGATCAACCGGGGCCGGGGCATCCCCGCCGGCGAGATCGGCACGCTCTTCAGTCGATTCAAGCGCACCAGCACGAGCGCCGGCGTGACGGGCATCGGCCTCGGGCTGTACATCTGCAAGGGCCTCGTCGAGGCCCACGGCGGCCGCATCGGGGTCCAGAGCGCGCCGGGCGCGCTCACCCGGTTCCATTTCACGCTCCCCTACGCGCCCGCCTGCGCCCTGGCCGGCTAGTCCTGAAAGAAGCGAGGTTCCTTGACGGAGCGGGAGGGAGAGAGAGAGAGAATTCACAGGGAGGCGGGGAGGCGGGGAGGCGAGAATTTTCTGATTTTTTCTCACCTCCCCGCCTCCTCGCCTCCCTGTGCATCTCACGTTTTCTCCGGGCAGGTCCAGCGACCGTTCGCTCGCGCGCGACCTCGCTTCTTTCAGGATCAGCGCCGCGCCTCCGCGTCCTGGCGTCGATTCTCACGAGCCCGGCGCCGCAGCGCCAGCCCGAGGCCGGCGGCGAGCGCCAGGGCGAGCGCCCGCGGCGCGGGCCCCGGGCTCACGGCCCGGCAGGCGCAGCCGTCACCGCCCTCGCCCTCGCCGCTTCCCCCCGCCGCGCCGCCGCCGCCGGAGCCGCCGCCGCC
>CAYQYG010000051.1:0-29640 GCA_964421485.1 uncultured Polyangiaceae bacterium
GCGCGCCACTGCGTGGCGCGCCTCCGGTCCGGCCCCTCCGGTGAGGACACCCTCGGTCCCCGGGGCCTCCTGCCGGATCAAAGCCTTTCGATCCAGGGAGGGACCTGGGACGCGATACTAGGTCGCCCAGAAGACGCGCGGGAGGGCGTCGCGGTGGGCCAGGGAGACGAGGTCCATGAGCAGCGCCACCGTGACGTGCACGAGGAAGCCCGAGTAGATGCTGCGCGTGCGCATCGAGAGCGATCCGAGCGCGATGCCCGCGACGACCGCGCCGGCGGCCTCGAGGTAGGGCTTGCCGTGGTGGATCATGCAGTACGGCACCACCATCGCGAAGATCGCGCCGGAGCCCAGCGTGCGCCGGAGGCCGGACAGCCAGAAGCCGCGGAAGAAGACCTCGAGCGCGAAGAACTGCGCGAAGTACATCGACTCCCAGAGGATGAGGTCGAACCACGACCGCGAGCTCTGCTTGTAGAACGGGTAATACGTGCCGAAGTCGGGCGAGCGCGAGACGATGAGCAGCGCCGGGACGACCACCGCCAGGCAGAGCAGGTAGATCCAGGCGTGCTTGAGGAGCCCGCGCGCGCGCAGGCCCATGTCGAGCAGGCTGTCGGACGGGAAGAAGATCTTCCACGCGGCCATCGGGAGCGCGACGTAGCCGGCGACGCGGGTGAAGGACCACCAGGCGTAGCTGTAGAGCTCGTTGTATCGCCGGAGCGAGACGTACTGGCCGAGGCCGCCGGGGGAGGCGGCCTGGGCGAGCTCCACGCTGCGCAGCCACGGCTTGATGTGGTCGGCGTAGAAGTCGCGGCCGCCGTAGTAGTACTGGAGCGTGAGCACGAGCGCGGTGATGGTGAACAGCACGGCGGGCCGGTAGTCGTAGAGGCCCGCGGCGAGCGTCCGCCGCTGGTGCTCGTGCGCCTCGACGTCGAGCTCGCGCCAGGTGCGCCCGAAGAAGAGCCAGAGCACCGGCGCCAGGGCGACGTACGCTGCGATCGGGAAGAAGGCCTTGAGGAGGGTGTCGGCCAGGGGGGGCGAGTCCGGCTCCAGGAAGCTGAAAGGCGGCTCCTGGATCGCGGCGGCCTGCGCCAGGAGCCACCTGCCCGCATCGTGCATCGCCGCGCACTTACCACGGACCCGGGCGCGGGGCCGAAAACGGCGCGGCGCCTCCTGCGCGCTTGCGGGGCGCGGGGTGGCTCTGCTAGATCGCGCTCCGCTTTATCACCGCGCGAGTGATCTCGCGCACGTCCGGGCGGGGCCACCGCCCTCGGGAGAATACGTCATGGCAAGCAAGAGCCCGCTCGCGATCGTCAAGGAGCGCTTCGGGGACAAGGCGAAGCTCGTGGAGGCCGTCAAGGGGCTCGCGACCGAGGAGCTCTGGCTCGGCAGGGTCAGCTCGGATCGCGGCACGACGAAGGGGTTGGAGCACGTCTCGAACGCGAAGCTGCTCCGGCTCCACGCGATCTTCTCCGAGGTGAAGGAGAAGTTCGGGACGCGCGCCAAGCTGATCGATGCGATCATCGCCGCCGAGAGCCGGGGCAAGGATCAGGGCTACCGGAAGCGCCTCGAGGCGCACCCGGTGCCGCGGCTCTTCGATCATTACCGCGCCGCCTCGAAGCGGGCGAAGGCGGCCGCGCCGAAGAGCCAGGCATAGCCGCTCGCCGAGCGCGCTCGACCCCTCTCGACCCCTCTCGCTCTCCTTGAATGACCAGCCCTGCTGGCGTATGAGCCGCCGCGCGGCGCGGGCCCTCCCGCCGCGCACCGTCCTGCCTACGATTCCTGCGCGGGGCGTGTGGGACCAGTGACCTCCGCCTCGAGCTCCACCTACGCACCCACGCGGGCCGGCAATCCGCCTCCGCTGTTTCCCCTCAAGGAGAGCAAGTTGAGCAGCGCGCACGAGACCGAGCCTGAGGCGTGGACCGCGGAGGACGCGAAGGGCCTCTACATGATCGACCGCTGGGGGCGGGGCTACTTCGACGTGAGCGACGACGGCAACATCACCGTCGCGCCGCTCCAGGAGCGCGGGCGCAAGATCGCGATCGCCGACGTGGTCGAGGCCGCGCTGGAGCAGGGGCTGCACACGCCGCTGCTCATCCGCTTCCAGGATCTCCTGCACCACCGCGTCCGCGCGCTGAACGAGGCGTTCAACAAGGCGATCGCGGACATGAAGTACCGGGGCGTGTACCGCGGCGTGTTCCCGATCAAGGTCAACCAGCTCAAGGAGGTCGTCGAGGAGATCCTCGAGGCGGGCCGGGCCTACCACTTCGGGCTCGAGGTCGGGTCGAAGCCGGAGGTCTTCGCGGGGCTGTCGGTGCACACGGACGCCGAGTCGCTCATCGTGTGCAACGGCTACAAGGACGACAACTTCATCCGCACCGCGATGATCGGGCGCAAGCTCGGCAAGAAGGTCATCCTGGTCGCCGAGAAGCTCTCCGAGGTCCGCGCGATCGCGCGGATCGCGAAGGAGATGAACGTCGAGCCTTACATCGGGCTCAGGGTGCGGCTCGTGACCGAGGGCGCGGGCAAGTGGGCGACCTCGGGCGGCGAGCACGCGAAGTTCGGGCTCTCCACGGCGGAGATCCTCGCGGCGGTCGCGATCATGACCGAGGCCGGGATGAGCTCGGCGTTCAAGCTCCTCCATTTCCACATCGGGTCGCAGCTCCCCGATATCCTGATCATCAAGCGCGCGGTGCGCGAGGCGGCGCGGTACTACGCGAAGCTCCGGAAGATGGGGCACCGCATCGAGTACCTCGACGTCGGCGGCGGGCTCGCCATCGACTACGACGGCTCGCGGTCGACGTTCCACTCGTCGATGAACTACTCGGTCGAGGAGTACGCGCGGGACATCGTGCACAACATCTCCGACATCTGCGACGAGGAGCGGGTGCCGCACCCGAACATCGTGTCCGAGTCGGGGCGGGCGATCGTGGCGCACCACTCGGTGCTGGTGGTGCAGGCGTTCGGCTCGATCGAGAAGACGCCGGTCGTGCCGATCGACATCCAGGCCGAGGAGCACAAGCTCATCCAGAGCCTGCTCTACACGAAGGAGAACCTGTCGCCGCAGAACCTCGCCGAGTCGTGGCACGACCTGCTCCAGGTCAAGGAGGAGGCGCAGAAGATGTTCGAGCTGGGCCTCTTGAACCTCGACGTGAAGGCGCGGGTGGAGGCGCTGTTCTGGGAGATCGCCGAGCGGATGGCGGGGATCGCGGCCTCCTTCGAGCCGGAGGAGGTCCCGGACGACATCGGCCAGCTCCGGAACCAGCTCGCGGATCAGTACATCTGCAACTTCTCGGTGTTCCAGTCGCTGCTCGATCACTGGGCGCTCGGCGCGCTGTTCCCGATCGTGCCGATCCACCGGCTGAACGAGCGCCCGGCCGCGGACAGCACGCTCGTCGACATCACCTGCGACTCGGACGGCAAGGTGAACAAGTTCATCGATCTGAGCGACGTGAAGGACACGATCCCGCTGCACCGGATCAAGGGCGACAGGCCGTACTACCTGGGCATCTTCCTGACCGGCGCGTACCAGGACATCATGGGCGACATCCACAACCTCTTCGGCCGGGTGAACGAGGTCCACGTGTTCCTCGATGACGACGAGGAGTCCGGCTACTACATCGAGGAGACGATCGCGGGGAACCAGATCCGCGAGGTGCTCGGGATGACGCAGTACGACACGCACGACCTCGTCTCGAAGGTGAAGGCGCAGGTGGACGGGGCGATCAAGCAGGACCTCATGAAGCCGACGGAGGGGATGCGGCTGCTCGCCGACTACGAGCGGGGCCTCAAGGACCAGACCTACCTGAGCTTCTGAGGCGCCGTCGTGAGCGCCAGGCGGCCGGGGTGGGGGAGGCAGGCGCTGCTCGTCGCGCAGAAGGACCTCGCGATCGAGCTCGCGACGGGCGAGATCGTGACGACCAGCGGGTTCTTCGCGGTGCTCGTGGCGGTGATCGGGTCGCTCGCGTTCTTCGCGGGGCAGGACGCGACGGAGCGGGTGGCGCCGGGGGTGATCTGGGTGAGCGTGGCGTTCGCGTCGGTGCTGGCGCTGAGCAGGACCTGGCAGCGGGAGCGCGAGGAGGGGGCGCTGTCGGGGCTGCTCGTGATGCCGGTCGAGCGGAGCGCGGTGTTCGCCGGCAAGGCGCTCGGCGTGCTCGTGTTCGTGACGCTGGTGGAGCTCATCGTGGTGCCCGTGGCGGCGCTGCTCTTCGCGGTCGATCTCGGGGAGGTGGGGGGAGGGCTCCTGCTGATCTGCCTCGCGGCGACGCCGGGGATCGCCGCGAGCGGGACGCTGTTCGGGGCGATGACGGTGCGGACGCGGGCGCGGGATCTGGTGCTCGCGAGCGTGCTCTTCCCGCTGCTCGCGCCGACGCTGCTCGCGGCGGTGGCCGGGACGCGCGAGCTGTTCGGGGGCGGGGAGCTCGCCGAGCTGACGGATTACCTCGCGCTGATGGGGGTCTTCGACGCGATCTTCGTCGCGGGCGGGATCGGGCTCTTCGATTCGATGATCGAGGGCTAGGGCGGCCGCACGATCAGGGCCGTTGCAGGTGATCGGCGACGTCGTCGGCGGCGGCACGGGCGGCGTCGAGGAGGGCGGGGATATCGAGCGGGGCGCCGGTGCACTCGCCGACGGCCCAGAGGCCTTCGCCGGCGCGGCCGCGCGCGTCGGCGGCGACCGCGTAGCCGAGGCGGGCGTCGCGGCGGACCGCGGCGCCGGCCTGCGCCGCGATCTCGAAGGACGGCGCGCCGGGCGCGGCGATCGCGACGGCGACGGCCTTCACGGTGCGGGCCGGCGCGGCGGCTTCGCGGAGGGAGGCGCCCTTCACGGAAGCGGAGCCCTTCACCGCCTCGAGCGCGGCGAGCGGGACGCGCGCGGCGAGGCGATCGCCGAGGCGGGCGGCGAGCTCGTCGGCCCAGAAGCCGTCGCCCGCGAGCACGACGGGGCCGGTGGGCAGGGCGCCGTGCGCGAGCAGGCGGCAGAGCGCGCGGGCCGAGAAGACGCCGGGGAGGTCGTTGTTGGTGACGGCGACCATGCCGTCGTGCGCCCCGGTGGCGAAGATCTTGGCCGCCGCGCGGAGGACGAGCGCGCCGGCGTCGCCGGCCGCGAGGATCTCGCCGAGGTAGACGCCGGCGGCGACGTGCTCGGAGAGCACCCGGACGCGGTCCAGGGGGTGCGCGGCGAGGACCTCGGCCGCGCGATCCGGGTGCGCCTTGCCGGCCGGGCGCGCGGCCGAGAGCGCGGCGCAGGGCGCGAGGCCGTCGTCGATCAGCGCGACATCGAGGCCGCGCGCGGCGAGGCGCGACGCGACGGCGACGCCCGCCGGGCCGGCGCCGATGACCGCGACGTCGGCCTCGATCCGGGCGGCGGGGCGCGGCGCCTCGGCGTCGGCCGGCAGCCGGCCGAGGCCCGCGACCTTGCGCGCGAACGATTGCATCACCTCCGAGAGCCCCGGGACGCCGGCCATCAGGTGGTGGTGGTCGATCCCGTTCGGGAAGAACCAGTCCGTGACCCGGAGCAGATCGGCGCGGCGCGAGCCGACGACGTTCTGGGTCTCGATCCGCTCGCCGCCGCGGGCCGGGCGGAGGCAGGTCATCACGTTCGGGACTCCGTCGACCCGCGCGAGGCAGCCGTCGCAGCCGCCGCGCAGGCAGCTCGGCCCGCGCGGCCGGTGCAGCTTGGGGCTGCGCGCCAGCGCGACGCGATCCGAGGCCGCGAGCGCGACCGCGAGGGGCTCGCCCCGCTCCGCAGGGATCGCCTCCCCGTCCAGATAGATCGTGACCGGATCGCGGAGCGCGCGCGTGCGCCGGAGCATGGGCGCAACCTAGCCGGCCCACCCGGTGCCCCAAAGCCGTAAATGCGCTCCCGGGGTTTGGGGCGGAGGGCGCGGCGCGGGCGGGCCCTTCCGCGGCGGGCTGCACGAGAACGGTGGTCCGCGCTTTCCATCCGTGATCTATGCTGACGCGGTGCGGCTTGGCATCCTCGGTCCTGCCCAGGGAGATCTGCGCGCCCTCGCGCGCGGCGCGCAGCACCTGCTGGACGAGGCGCACGCGGAGAAGGTGATCTACCTCGCGGATGACGACGCGCTCGACCGTGTCGTCGCGGGGTGGGCGCGGGAGCTCGTCGGATCGGATCCGTCGGAGGGGGCGCTCTTCGACCGCGCCGCGCGGTGCGCCTCGGCCGCGCCGGAGGCGATCGACGCGTTCGTGGCGTCGGAGCGGGCCCGGCAGCGGCTCAAGGTGCTGGTGAGCCTGCCGCACGGGCAGCGCACCATCGAGATCCTCGACGGGCGGGTCGTGCTCTTCGTCTTCGACAAGGGCACGCTGGACGAGGAGGACATCGTGGCCGCCTCGCTCCTCGTGTTCGGGAAGAGCTCCGCCCCGCTCATCCGCAAGGTGGGGACGCGCATGTTCCTCTCGCCGGGGCCGCTCGGCTCCGACGGGGGCGGCGCGGCGCTGCTCGACGACGGCGGCGGCGGCGTGCGGATAGAGGTGATGAACGCGCGCGGCGAGGTGACGGCGCGCGACTCGATCGGCGCGCCGGTCCAGGGCGCGAAGGTGCGGATCCAAGGTGGCTCAGGCGGCTGACCCTCAGCCGGCGCCCGCGCGCCGGATCGCGATCTTCGGCGGGAGCTTCAACCCGCCGCACGTCGCGCACGTGCTCGCCGTCGCCTACGCGCTCTCGGCGGCGCCGGTCGACGAGGTCCTGGTCGTGCCCGTGTTCCAGCACCCGTTCTCGAAGGAGCTCGCGCCCTTCGAGGACCGGCTCGCGATGTGCCGCCTCGCGGTCGGCTGGCTGCCGCGCGTCGAGATCTCGGACGTCGAGCGCGAGCTCGGCGGCGAGAGCCGGACGCTGCGCACGCTCGAGCACCTCGCCGAGGTGAACCCGGGCTGGGCGATGCGCCTGCTCGTCGGCGCGGACGTGGTCGCGGATCTGCCGAAGTGGCACCGCTTCGATCGCGTCGCGGCGATCGCGCCGCCGATCGTGCTCGGGCGCGGCGGCTACGCGCCGCTCGCCGCCGGCGGGGCGCACCCGATCGAGATCGCGGAGGTGAGCCTGCCGCAGGTGTCGAGCACCGAGGTGCGGGACGCGCTCGCAGCCGGCGACCTCGACGCGGTGCGCTGGCGGCTGCCGCGCGCCGTGGTGGACTACATCATGGAGCGCGGGCTCTACGGGGTATCCGGGCGATGAAGCGGGCAGGCGCGGCAGGTCCGAAGGGCGCCGGACCGGCGGTGTTCATCTACGGCGGCGGCAAGGTGGGGCGGGGGCTCGCGCGCGCGCTCCGGGCCGCGGGCGTCCCGGTGACGCTGCGGGCGGCGCGGAAGGGCCTGCCGCAGCGGCGGATCGAGGCCGACCTCGTCGTCGTCGCGCTCCGTGACCGTGACATCACGCCGTGCGCGGAGGCGCTGCGCGCGCGCGGGCTCATCGGGCACCGGCGCGTCGCGGTGGTGCACTGCGCGGGCGCGCTCGGGCCCGAGGCGCTCGCTCCGGCGCGCGGGCCGAACGTCAGCGTCGCGCAGATGCACCCGATGATCTCGTTCGCGTCGACGTCGTTCTCGCCGGCGCTCGATCGGGGCCAGCTCCACGTCGACGGCGATCCGCGCGCCGCGCGCGTCGCGCGGGCGATCGGGCGGCGGCTCGGGATGAGCCCGCGGACGATCCCGGGCCTCGATCGGGTCGCGTACCACGCGGCCGCGGGCCTCGTCGCGAACGGGGCGGCGGCGCTCGCCGCGGCGGGATCGCAGCTCCTCGAGCGCGCCGGCGTGGATCGCGGCACCGCCGCGGCGATGCTCGGCCCGCTGCTCCGGACCGTCGCCGAGAACGTCGAGGCGCTCGGGCTGCCGACCGCGCTGACGGGGCCCGTCCGCCGCGGCGATGCGGCCGGCGTGGCGCGCCACCTGGAGACGCTGCGCCGCCTCGCGCCGGACCTCGTCGCGCTGTACGTGGCCGCGGCCCGCACGCAGCTCCCGCTCGCGCGCGCCCTGGGCGAGGCGCCGCCGGCCGCCTTCGACGAGATCGACGCGGCGCTCGAGCGCAATGACACCACCCAATAGCGACATGGACGGTAATCCCGCGAGATCGCTCGCGGGGCCGCGCCGCGCGCGTTGATGCGAGAGCCGCGGGGGCGTTATCCTCGGAGGCGCTTTGGCACACCTCGCCGCTGCTTGCCCTGCCCCGACGACCGACGAGGCGGGGGGACTTCTCGCGCTCGACGCGCTCGCCCGCGACCGGACGGCCCGCGGGCTCCATACGGTCCGCGGGCCTCGCTCCGCGCTCGACGCCGCCGCGAGGCACGTCGCGCGGCGCGCCCGCGCGATCGGGAGGCCGCTGCTCTCTGCCAGCCGCGCGGCCGCGAGCTGCCCGTGGCGGGATCTCGCGATCCGCTGCGGCGTCCTGACCGCCGATCCGCTCGCCGCGGCGCAGGAGATCCTCGCCGCCGCGGGCGGCGCGATCCTGCTCGTCGCGGAGGGCGCCGCGACGGCCTGGGGGCGCGCCGTCGCCGAGGAGGTCGCGTGCCTCGCCGCGAGCGGCGCGGGCGCCGCGCTGGTGATCGCGCTCAGCGATGCGGCGCCGAAGGCCTGGGAGACGTCGATATCGATCGGCGGGACCCTCTCGGCCGCCGAGCTCCGCGTGTGGTGGGAGGCCGCCGCGGAGGACGCGGGGCGCAGGCTCGGATCGAAGCTCGACCGGATCGAGGCGCTCGAGGGCTGGTGGTCGGCCGCGATCGCGACGCCGCTCGACGAGCGCCCGGAGCCGCCCGCGCTCGGCGCCGCCGCGCGGAGGCTCCTCGATCGGATCTGCGCGAGCCAGCGGCCCTGGAAGCGCGCGCAGCTCGATCGCCTCGGCCCGTCCGACGCGGCGGACGAGCTGCTCGCCCTCGGGCTCATCACGGCCGACGATCGCGGCTGGATCACCGCGTCCGGGGCCGGCGCCCCCGCGCCCGCGCCGGAGCCCTCGGCTGACGTCCGGGGCTCCGGGGCGCCTGACGGCGCGCGCCCCGATCTCATGGTCGTGGCCGAGGCGCTCGAGCAGATGCCGGCCGACCCGTGGGCGTGGGCGCGCGCGAGCGAGCTCTTCGCGGCGCTCGGCCTCGCCGATCGCGCCGAGGCCGCGGCGATCCGCGCGATCGGCGCCGTGGGCGACGTGACCGCGCGGGCCGACTTCTGCCGCCGGTGGGGGCGCTCGATCGACGTGCTCCCGCGGGAGTCGTCGGGCGCGCGGCTCCTGCGCTCCGCCGATCTCTCGCTGCGCGCGGGGGACGTCGAGCGCGCGATCGAGTTCGCGCGCGCGGCCGTCGCGCGCGAGGGCGAGTCCTGCGACGCGCTGCTCGCCCTCGGCCGCGCCACCACGGCGCGCGGCGATCTGACGACGGCGGCGATCGTGCTCGGCAAGGCCATGGCCGCCGCGCCCGACGCGGCGTCGAGGGCGCGCGCGTCGGTCGAGCTCGCGGAGGTCCGCTACAAGTCCGGCGAGCAGGCCGACGCGAAGCGCCTCGCCGCGGAGGCCCTCGCGGCCGCGCCCGACCTCGCCGCGCGGCTCGGGGCGCGCAACGTGCTCGGCAAGCTGCTCCTCGCGAGCGGCGCCTGGGCCGAGGCGGAGGAGCACTTCGCCGCCGACGCGTGGGAGGCCGCCTGCGGCGGCGACCGCGTGGGCGAGCTCCGGGCGCAGCTCAACCGCGCGATCGCGCTGCTCTCGAGCGGCCGCCTCGACGAGGCGCGCTCGATGCTCCACGGCGTGCTCGAGGACGGCGAGGCGTGCTCCGAGCTCCGCGCGAGCGGGCTCGCCCTCTCCAACCTCTCGGTCATCGCGCTGCTCAAGCACGAGTACCTCGACGCGGTCCGCCTCGCCGAGCGCGCGCTCGAGGTCTTCCGCCTGATGGGCGAGAAGGCCACGCTGGCCCACCTCATCACGAACCTCGCCGAGCTCCGCCTCCAGATCGGGCTCGTCGTCGAGGCCGAGCAGGCGCTGGCCTTCGGCCGCAAGGTCTGCGGCCCGGTGATCCCCGGCACCCGCGCGCCGCACCTCTCCCTCGTCGCCGCCCAGATCCACCTCGCGCGCGGCCGCACCATGGACGCCGCCGCCGAGGTGAGCAGCGCGATCGCGTCCGCGTCCGGCTCGAGCAACGGCGCGAAGCTCGGCGAGTGCTACGCGGTCGCGGCGCGGATCGCGCTGGAGGACGGCCACCTCGCCCGCGCCGAGCAGGCGATCGCCCGCGCGCGGGCCGAGGCGAGCTCCGCGCGCGCCCAGGCGGAGGTCGCGCTGCTCGAGGCGATGCTCGCGCGGGCCGGCGGCGCGCCCTTCGAGGCGGCGGCCCAGCGCGGCCTCGATCTCGCGCGCGAGGCGGACGACAGCGAGCGGCTCCGCGAGGCGCACGCCCTGCTGCACGTCGCGGCCGCGGACGCGGGCGACGCCCGCGCGGCCCGCTACCACCTCGACGCCGCGCTCGCGCTGCGCGACCGCGTCGCCGCCTCGCTCCCGGAGGAGCTGCGCCTCCGCTTCCTGGCCCGCCGCGACGTCGAGGCGCTCGCCCGCCTGGAGGCGCAGGCGCGCCGCGACGCCGACGCGGCGCGGCCCTGCGAGCTCTGCGGCGAGGCCGGCTGCCGGGCCTGCGGCCGCCCCTCCGCGCCCTCGCTGCCGTCGCGCCGCGCCGCGGACTCGATGTTCGGGGCTCCGGGGCGCGCAGCCGAGCCTCGCGTGCCCTGCGCCCCGGGCCTCGCGGCGCCGGCGAGCTCGCGGATCATCGGCCGCGACGCCGCCGTGCGCGCGCTCCTCTCGCTGATCCAGAAGGTCGGCGCGAGCGACGCGACGGTCCTCATCCACGGCGAGAGCGGCACGGGCAAGGAGCTCGTCGCCGAGGCCATCCACGAGGCGAGCCCGCGGCGCCACGGACCGCTCGTCAAGGTCAACTGCTCGGCCCTGGTCGAGACCCTGCTCCTCTCCGAGCTCTTCGGCCACGAGAAGGGCTCGTTCACCGGCGCGGCCGCGCGGCGGCGCGGCCGCTTCGAGGTCGCCGAGGGCGGGACGATCTTCCTCGACGAGATCGGCGACATCTCGCCCCGCACGCAGGTCGCGCTGCTCCGCGTGCTGGAGGACCGGACCTTCGAGCGCGTCGGCGGCGTGACCCCGCTCCGCGCGAACGTCCGCATCCTCTGCGCGACGCACCGCGATCTCCGCGCGATGGTCGCGCGGGGCGAGTTCCGCGAGGACCTCTACTACCGGCTCCGCCAGGTCGTGCTCGAGGTGCCGGCGCTGCGGCAGCGCATCGGCGACCTGCCGCAGATCGCCGCGGCGATCCTCGCGCGGATCGCGGCCGACCTGGGGACGGCGCCGAAGCGCCTCTCGGGCCGCGCCGCCACGGCGCTCTCGCGCCACGCCTGGCCGGGCAACGTGCGCGAGCTCGAGAACGCGCTCCGCGCCGCGGCGCTCTTCGCGGAGGGCGAGACGATCGAGGTCGAGCACTTCGCCTCGAACGTCGACGGCTTCGAGTGGCTCGCGGCCTCGGAGCCGACGCCGTCGGATCCAGGCCGTCCGCCGTCGAGCGCGCCGAGCGCGCGGGGGAGCGCTCCGCCCGCCTCGGGCGCGGGCGCCGCCGACGACGGCGACCGGCGCACGCCCGTCGAGGTGGCCTACGCGCAGGTGCGCGCGGGGACGAGCCTGAGCGACATGAAGCGCGAGATCGAGCGCGAGTGCATCGCGCGGGCGCTCGAGGAGAGTCGTGGCAACATCACGCGAGCGGCGGCGCTGCTGGGCATGAAGCGGCCGCGCCTGTCCCAGCTCGTCAAGCAGTACGGCTTCGGGGGCGTTTCGGAGGATTGATGATGCGAGGTTGGACGAGAGCGTTCCTTTTCGGTGGCCTCGCCGCGGCCCTCGGCGTCCTGCCGTGCCTTGCGGGCTGTGCCGTCTCGCCGGTCGATGACAGGGAGGAGACCGGCGAGGTCTCGGCTGATCTGGACATCGAGACGGACGGCGACGATCCCGGCGACGTCGGCGCGGAGCATCCCGGGGAGTCCACGGACAGCCAGGACGAGGGGCCGGATCCGGTCCCCTGGCGGCCCGGCAGCGCCCAGGCCGCGGTCTCCGGCGCTCCGGTCCCGGAGCCCGAGGCGAGCGGCGAGCCGGACCCGATCCCGTGGACCTTCCACGGCGACGACGAGATGAAAGCCGGAGGACCCTCGACCTCCAAGCCTTGACGTCGCCTGCCCCGCTTGGCATTCGGGGGCTCCGGGACGCCTGGCGGCGCCCTGCGCCCCAGGCCCCGCGCTAGCCTGGGGGCGTGCCGCCGCTCTTCGATCTCCGCACGCGGACGACCCTCGTCTGCGGGTTCCTCGCGCTCGCGATCGCGGCCTCGACGCTCCTGCGCGGCCGTGTCCGCAGCGTCCACCTCTTCTTCACGGCGTTCGCGGCCGACATCGGGCTCTGGTACCTCTCCCAGTCCCTCTTCGGCTTCTTCCAGGCCTCGATCTGGGAGCGCTTCACGGCCGTGCTCGCCGTCCTGCTCCCGCAGTTCGCGCTGCACCTCTTCGACGCGATGATCCCCCGCGACGGCAACCGCCCGTCGCGCCTGCTCCGCTTCGCCGGCCTGCTCGCGGTCCCGCTCTTCATCCTCGTGCTCGTCCGGCGCGATCCCGGCTCCTGGCTCGACCGCATCGCCCGCGGCGGCGTCTTCCTCTACGTCTTCGCGCTCCTCACGGCGGGCCTCTACACGCTCGGCCAGCGCGGCAAGCGGAGCCCCTCGCGCGCCACCCAGCGGCGCGTCCGCTTCCTCGTCGTCATCGGCGCGCTCGCCGGCCTCGCCAGCGTCGCCGACTTCGCCTGGTTCCTCGGCTTCGAGCCCCCGCCCGTCGGCGCCGCCATCTCGATCGTCTTCCTCTTCATCCTCGCGCAGGCGCTCCGCCACGAGCGGCTGCTCGACGTCTACGAGATGCTCGCGCGGCTGCTCGTCGCCACCGCCGTCGCGTTCCTCATCGCGCTGATCTTCTACCTCCTGCTCACGTTCATCGGCGGCTTCAACACGATGTACCTGAACGCCGTGCTCGCGGCGATCGTCATCCTGGTCCTCTTCGATCCGCTCAGGGAGCGCGTCGAGGAGCAGATCCAGCGCCTCTTCTTCCGCGAGCGGTTCGACCTCGAGCGGAGCGTCGCGGAGGCGCGGCGCCGCCTCGTGCACATCCTCGAGGTCGACGAGATGGGCGCGATCGTGATGAGCGCGCTCGAGCAGTCGCGGCGCGTCACCGCGGCCGCGCTCTACCTCCGTGATCAGGACGGCACCGGCTTCGACCGCCTCGCCGCGCTCGGCCCCCGCGTCCCCGATCGCATCGAGGTCGCCACGGCCCGCGCGCTGCTCGATCGCCTCGAGCGCGGCCCCATCGCGCTGGAGTCGCTGGACCGGGAGGCGCGCGAGCGCCGCGCCCTCGGCGGCCGGGGCCACGAGCCGGACGACGCGGTGCTCGCCGCGGCCGCCGTGCTCGGCAGCCTCCGCGCGGGCGTCGTGCTCGGCGTCCGCGACGAGCCGCGCGAGCTCATCGGCCTGCTCGTCGTGGCGGACACCCGCGTGCGCGACGCGTTCTCGCCCGAGGAGATCAGCCTGCTCGAGACCATCGCGGCCCAGGTCGGCGTCGTCGTCGAGAACTCGCGCCTCTACGCGCAGATGAAGGAGCGCGACCGCCTCGCGCTGCTCGGCCAGATGGCCGCCGGCCTCGCGCACGAGATCCGGAACCCCCTCGGCGCCATCAAGGGCGCGGCGCAGCTCCTCGCCGATCCCGTCCCCGAGTCGTCGATCGATCCGGCCTCGCGCGAGTTCCTCGGCATCATCCTCGAGGAGGTCGACCGCCTCGATCGCGTCGTCGGATCGGTGCTCGACCTCGCGCGGCCGGCCCAGGGCACGGTCGTGCCCACGGACGTGAACGCCGTCATCCGCCGCACCCTCCAGGTCCTCTCGACCGAGCGCCGCGGCGACGACCTCCAGGTCGACCTCACCCTCGATCCCGCGCTGCCGCGCGCCGCGATCGATCCGGAGCAGCTCCGCCAGGTCCTCATGAACCTCTTCCGCAACGCCGCGCAGGCCATGAAGGGCCGCGGCAAGGTGGTCGTGTCCACCCGCGTCCGCTTCGGCCGCGGCACCCGCCCCGGCGCCGGCCAGGCCGACGAGCCGTTCGTCGAGATCAACGTGACCGACAACGGCCCCGGCATCTCGCAGAAGGTGCTCGAGAACATCTTCGTCCCGTTCTTCAGCACCAAGGACAAGGGCACGGGCCTGGGCCTCGCGATCAGCCAGCGCATCGTGCAGGGCGCGGGCGGCCGCATCGAGGTCCGCTCGTACGAGGGGAAGGGCAGCACCTTCGCCGTCATCCTCCCCGCCGCGGCCGGCACGCCCGCGCCGGGGCCCGTCTCGGAGGGGCCCGAGGGCGCCGCCGAGGCGCCCTCGGCCGCGCCTTGAGCTCCCTCAGTCGTCGTTCTGCATCAGCCCGCGGATCCGGCCGCCCGCGAGCAGCTTCACCCGCAGCGCCGCCGGCTCCCGCGGCAGACCCGGCATCGTCATCATGTCGCCCGTCAGCGCCACGACGAAGCCGGCCCCCGCGGAGAGGCGCACCTCGCGCACCGTGATCGAGAACCCGCGCGGCCTGCCGACGACCTTCGGATCGTCGGTCAGCGAGAGCTGCGTCTTCGCCATGCACACCGGCACGCCGCCGTGGCCGAGCTCCTCGATCCGCTTCACGTCCCGCTCCGCCGCGGCCGTCAGCGCCGCGTCGTCGGCCCCGTACACGAGCCTCGCGATCTTCCGCACCTTCTCCGCGATCGGATCGCCGAGCTCGTACGCGAAGCGCGGCTCCGGCGGCGCCGCGTCGGTCGCGTCCGCGACCTCGGCCACCACCTCCGCGAGCTCCAGCGCGCCCTCGCCGCCGCGCGCGAACCCATCGCAGCGCGCCGCGCGCACGCCGCGATCCCGCATCGCGCCCTCGACGAGCGCGAGCTCCTCCGCCGTGTCCGCCGGGAAGACGTTGATCGCCACCACCACGGGCAGCCCGAACGCGGCCGCCGTCTCGAGGTGCCTCTCCAGGTGCTCGAGGCCCCGCGAGAGCGCCTCCGCGTTCGGCTCGGCCGCGCTCTTCACGGCCGCGCCGCCGTGCACCTTGAGCGCGCGCAGCGTCGCCACGAGCACCAGCGCGCGCGGCCAGATCCCCGCCGCGCGGCACTTGATGTCCAGGAACTTCTCCCCCCCGAGATCGAGCCCGAAGCCGCCCTCGGTCACCACGTAGTCGCCGTGCAGCGCGCCGAGCCGCGTCGCCAGCACCGAGCTGCACCCGTGCGCGATGTTCGCGAACGGCCCCGCGTGCACCAGCGCCGGCCCGCCCTCGGCCGTCTGCACCAGGTTCGGCTTCAGGGCGTCGCGCAGGATCGCCGTCATGGCGCCCGCGGCGCCCACGTCGCCCGCCGTGATCGGCGCGCCCGTGGCCGACGAGCCCACCACGATCCGCGCGAGCCTCGCCTCGAGGTCCTCGTACGAGCTCGCCAGCGCCACGATCGCCATCACCTCGCTCGCCGCCGTGATGTCGAACCGGTCCTGCCGCGGCACGCCGTCGACCTTGCGCCCGAGGCCGAGCACCACGTTGCGCAGCGCGCGGTCGTTCATGTCGAGCGCCCGCCCCCAGGTGATCTGCCGCGCGTCGAGCGCCCCCTTCTGGCCCAGCGCGAGGCCGAAGTGGCACGCGTTGTCGATCATCGCCGACAGCAGGTTGTGCGCCGTCGTGATCGCGTGGATGTCGCCGGTGAAGTGCAGGTTGATGTCGTCCGCGGGCACGAGCGTCGCGCGCCCGCCGCCCGTCCCGCCGCCCTTCACGCCGAACACCGGGCCCAGCGACGGCTCCCGCAGGCAGAGCGCCGCGCGCTTGCCGAGGCGCCGGAGGCCCATCGCGAGCCCGACCGACACCGTCGTCTTGCCCTCGCCCGCGGGGGTCGGGTTGATCGCGCTCACCAGCACCACGCGGCCGGCGCCCGAGCGCGGCCGCGCGAGCGCCGCGAGATCGACCTTCGCCTTCCCGCGGCCGTAGGTCTCGACGTGCTCCTCGGCGAGCCCGAGCTCGTGGGCCACCTCGAGGATCGGCTGCGGCGTGAAGGTCCGGACGGCGGCGCTCTGCGACATGCGTTCTCGTTCTCCCTGGCGCGCGCCGCGGCTCCGGCGATCCCGGCGGCCCCCATGCCGCCCCCGCCGCGCGGCGCGAGCACCGAGCTTGCGACGAAAGCCGCCGCCGGCAAAGCGGAAAGCCGCGCTGACTCCCCCTGACTCAGCCGTAGCGAGCGGCGAGCAGCTTCGCGAGCGCGGGCTCGCTCCGGGCGAGCGCGAGCGTGTGCTCCGCGTGGCCGTGCGCGAAGCCGTTCCCGATGTAGAGATCCACGTCCTTGCCGATCCCCTCGGCGCCGAGCGCGGCCGCCGTGAAGCTCGTGCTCATCGCGAAGAAGTAGACCTTGCCGCGGTCCCTCGTCGCCACGATCGCGCTGAGCTCCACGCCGCCGACGTTGACGCACGACAGCGTGAGATCCGCGCCCGCGTCCCGCGTCCGCGGGATGACCGCGTCCCGCACCGCGAGCGGATCGCGCGCGTCCACGACCGCGACCTCATCGCAGATCCCCAGCTCGCGCAGGTCCTCCGCGAACGCCGGCGACGCCTCGAGCCCGATCACGCGCCCCGACCTGCCCACCCTGCGCCGCGCCTCCGCCGCGCAGAGCAGGCCCGATTTCCCGCCCGCGCCGAGCACCACGACCGTGTCCCCGGGCCCCGCGAGCCGCGCCACCTGCGGCGCCGCGCCGGCCACGTCGAGCAGCGCGAGCGCGAGCCGCTCCGGCATGTCGCCCGGCATCCGCGCCGCGGGCGCCGACGCGAAGAGGATCGCCGTCCCCTCCACGTCGAGCTGCGCCGACGCGGGCCGCACCGCCCGCACGCGCGTCAGCGCGAGCGGCGTCAGCGACAGCGACGCCAGCGTCGCCACCCGATCCCCGACCGAGAGCCCCCGGTCCCGCACGAGCTCGCCCACGCGCCGCACGACCCCGAGCAGCATCCCCCCCGATCCCGTCACCGGGTTGTGCTGCTTCCCCCGCCTCGCGACCGTCTCCATCACCAGCCGCGCGACCCCATCCGGATCCCCGCCCGACGCCTCCTCCATCTGCCGGAAGCTCGCCGCGTCGATGTTCAGCGTCTCCACGTCGACCACGATCTCCGTGGCGAACGCGCGCGACACATCCGCGTCGAGCCGCTCGGCCGGCTGCGGCAGCGCGCCCTTCGGCTCGAGCACCCGATGCGTCCCGAGCGGGTCGCCCGCGGTCGCTTCGAGGACGGGGGAGTGGAGAGAGGGGGATGCCTGGAGAGAGGACGAGCTCACGATCGGGCCGCCTTATCATGGATTCCGTTATTGTGGAAAATTTCTAAGGTATTTCCTGGGCTGCTGTGCCTCCGGCCCTCGGAAACGTCTGGGTAAGAAGAAGGATCGACCTTTGCTGCCGGAGCGCTTGACCAGTTTTGCGGGGTGAAACTACACTTTGCACGCTGCTGACGCTCGCGTACCGCTGAGCGCGGTCAAGGCTTCCGCTCCCTGCGATGGACAATCATGCTCCCAAGGTGTCAGCGCCGCGCCAACTGGCGTTGCGCTTCATCTCCGGGAAGTACCAGGGCGGAGAGTTCCCGCTCGGCGAGCACCAGGAGATCGTCGTCGGCCGCTCCAGCGACCTCGACATGGTCCTCGTCGAGGACATGGTCTCGCGCCGCCATGCGCGGATCGCCTGCAGCGACCAGCAGATCGTGATCGAGGACCTCGGCTCCACGAACGGTACGTTCGTGAACGGCGAGAAGATCAAGCGCGCGACGCTCAAGGAGGGCGATCGCGTGCTCATCGGGACGAGCATCCTCAAGGTCGTCTCGACCGATCCCGGCGCGGCGCCCGCGCGGCGCCGCATGGACGAGCACTCGCTGCGCAGCGGCCAGACCCGCTCGATGTCCGGCTCGATCGACGAGATCCCGCTGCCGGACCTCCTGCAGCTCTTCGGCACCTCGAAGAAGAGCGGCGTGCTCATCGTCCGCTCCGAGGAGGACGTCGGCAAGATCTACCTCCGCAAGGGCATCGTCACGTACGCGACGATCAACGATCTCGCCGAGATGCCGCCCCTCAAGAGCGTCTACCGGATCCTGACGTGGACCGGCGGCACCTTCGATCTCGAGCCCGCCGAGGACCGCGTCATCACCGGCGAGATCAGCGCGACGGTGCAGGAGCTCCTCATGGAGGGCCTGCGTCAGGTCGACGAGCTCAACAACATCCGCCACCAGCTCCCGGATCTCGCCGCGCGCCTCGCGGTGCCGCACCCCCTGAAGGGCGCGCTCCGCGACCTCTCCCCCGCCGAGCTCGAGATCTTCCAGATCGCGTACAACCACGGCACGATGACCGCGGTCTTCAACAAGAGCCCCTCGACCGACTTCGAGACCGCGGCGGCGGTGCTCAAGCTCCTGCACGGCGGGTACCTGCGAGCCGAGTGAGCGCGCCGCCGCCGAGCAAGGCCCCCGCCGCGCTCGGGGGGCCCGAGGTAGAGCCGGCTCGCACGTCGGAGCCCCCGGCCGTGGAGGTCCGCGCCGACCTCGACCTCCCCGGCGAGACGGGCCGGCAGGCCCGCGTCCTGGCGATCTGGCTCGTCTGCCTCGCGCTCGCCGTCGCCCTCGGCGCGCTCGTCGGACCCCACGTCCCCGTGGAGGCGGACGGCACCGAGCGCGCCCGCGTCGAGCTCGCCCGCGGCCGCTCCGCGCGCGCCAGGGTCGGCGTGATCGTCGGCCTCGCCCTGCCCGCCCTGCTCACGTTGGGCCTCCGCGCGCGCCATCGCCGGGGCGGCGCCCACGCCCGCGGCATCGTCATCGACGTGACCAGCGACGGGGAGCTCCGGATCTGGGGCCGCGGCTACGGCTCGCGCGTCGCGCTGGAAGGCGCCGCCGTCTCGGAGCGCCTCGTCGACATCTACGCCGGCCGCCTCGGCGCCTGGCGCCAGCGCCGCCTCCGCGTCCGCAGCGCCGCACCCGACGCCCAGAGGGGCCACAAGCCCCGCTCCGCCCCCGGCGCCCGGGCGATCGAGATCGCGACCCTCGCCGTCACCACCGACCTCGAAGCCGGCCTTCGCGTCGAGGGCGGTGAAGGCGACTGCGTGGAGCTCCGCCGCGAGGACTTCGAACGACTGCGGGCCGCGATCCTCGAGCGCGCCGGGCCGACCGGCACCCCTGCGCCGCCGGCGACCTGAGCGGCCTCGAGGAGGTCGCCGCCGACCGCGAGCGCCGCGCCGGCCTCTCCGGCGCCGAGGCCGGGGCAACGAGGCGCTCGACGCCGGCGCCCTCGACGCGTGCGCCGACATCGCGCTGCGCGGCGGCCTCCTCGTCCGGCTCGACGACGACGGACCCGCCCGGTCCACCGCTACGCTCGGCCCGACGAGCCATGAAGTGGCTCGGGGGGCGGGGCAGATCGGCTCACTTGCCCTCTCGATCACGGAGGTCACGAAATGGATCACGGACCGATGAAATCGTTCTTCCTCCTGGGACTGATGGTGTATACTTCCACGCTTTTCGTCTGCGGCTGCCAGGCGGCCGGCGACCTGACCGAGCCGGAGGACACGGAAGAGGCCGCCTCCGCCGCATCGTACGACGACAACACCGTGGTGAGCCGCCTGGGTGACGGCCTGTACCAGAACATCTATGGGATCGAGGTGCGGATCACGGAGAGCGGTCCTACCCAGTACTATTACAACGACTGGGGCTACTGGATCGATCTCCAGGTGCAGAACCTCGCTTACGAGAAGACCGTGGGAGTGATCTGGACCGCGGATGACTGGACCACCAGCCACGTCAGCTACGCCTCGTATGAGGCCGACATCGGCGGAGGCTACGAGCGATGGGGGCTGAACATCACGGGCAGGAGCTACTCGCTGGGCGTCCCCACGATCCAGTATGCGGCCTTCGCCGAGATGAACGGGGACACGTATTATGGCAAGGAGGACAACTGGAAGAACTACACCATCTCGCCATGAGGGCGTCGCCGCAGCGAGCCGGGCGATCAGCCGCCGCTGCTGAGCACGATCGGTAAGTCACGCGCACGATCCCCTCCTCGGGCGCGGGGAACGACAGGCCGTAGAACGAGCGGACGACGCAGGGGCCGCCGCGATCGGCGCGACGAGGCGACGCTCGCGGGTGCATTGCGTTCAGAGCGGCTCCGGCGCCCGTGAGAGGCGCGGGCACGCGGCTTCGGGTGCTGCTCTTCTGCGACGACGGTGTTCTCCTGCGATCTCGGAGTGTTGCGAGAACGAAGGGCTGGTTCTGACCGAAGCAGGTGGATCCTCGGAGAAAGAGAGGACCGCAAGGGCGCAAGGGACGCAAGGGGAAGAGAGGGAGGCGTGCTCCTCCGAGACCGAACGAACGTCGCTGGAACCACCGCATCTCTCCAATCCCCAATCCCCTTGCGCCCCTTGCGCCCTTGCGGTCTCTCTGCTCGCGGAGCGCTGTCGGCGGATCCGCAGATCGGACCGATCCCGACCGGGGTTCGTTTCTGCGCGTCGACGGCGGCGGCGCGTCTGCCAGTGGCACGGACCTTGCGATCCGCGGCGATGTCGACGAGCAGCATCCTGTTCGCACGCATGCCGAGGAGCTGAGACGAGCTCGCGGATGCGGCGCTCGCGGTCGAGGCAAGCGACGTGGGGTCGGAGGCTCCTGCGCGGCTCGCGCGTACTGGGCGCGTCGAACGCCGGCGCCGCCAGGATCCGCCGCCGGCCGGAGACGCGCGCGCCGGTGGCCTCGAGGTCCTCGCGAGCGCCCGCTGAACGAGCGCACCGCGCACCTCGACGCTCCGCAGCGCCGCGCGCAAGGGTGCGCACGCCGCAGCCGCGCTTCGAAGCGGCTCGCGCAGGGCTGCGCGCGCCGCGGCGGCGCGCCGCGGCCGCCCGCGCAGGCCTGCACGGAGCCCTCGACGCTCGAACCTCGCCGCCGCGCCCGGTACGCGCACCTTCTGGGAACTTCGAACCAGCCCGCGCAGGGCTGCGCGGGCCGTCGTGACGCTGCAAAGCCGCCTGCGCAAGGCTGCGCGGCGGAGATCCACGCGCCGACGCACCTCGTGCACGCTTGCGGGCGCCGCTTCGGCGCCCGTCGGCGCGCCCGCAGCCCTCGAGGAGCCGAGGGGCCTCACCGACGCCGTCGCTGGGCGCCTGGTGTGGTACCGGAGCGCCACAAAAGCGCCGCGGCCACGGGGCGGGTGAACCCGCCGCCGTGGCCGCTCGCTGCTTCTCTACGGTCTTCCTGGCTGCGCGTCAGTCGCAGGACGGGAGGTCGTAGATGCCCTTCACGTCGTCGTCGACGCAGAGGCCGTACGCCGCCATCGCCTGGCGCATGAAGAACGGCACCTCGACGTAGTTGGCGAGCGCGTAGCACGCCGGGCTCTCGTCGCAGGAGCACTGCCCGTACGCCTCCTCGGGGGTGTCAGCCGCCGGATCGGCCGGATCGAGGGGCTCGCACCCGGGCTTGGCGTTCGACTGGAACGTGCCGTCGATCGGGTCGATCCCCTGCAGAGGGGCGTACTTCACGATCGGCTGCCCGTCGGCCTTGAGGACCGGCACGTACCAGGTCACGCCGTTCTCCGTCACAGGCGTCACCACGTACGCCTTCTCGAGCAGCACGTTGGCCCACTCGAGGATGCGCGCGCCGACGCCCTTCTGCACGGTCTTGCCGAAGATGTCCTCGGTCCCGTAGGTCTTGGCCACGTAGGCCAGGCCGTTCGGGTGGTGGAACTCGATCCGGTTCACCCACGCGGGGTCGACGTCCTGCTGGAGCTCCCAGATGTACATCTGGTCGAGCCAGTGGCGCTTCTCGTTCTCCGGCAGGTACTGGAGCGTCATCGCGATCAGGAACTTCTGCTGCTCCCAGCCGACCTGCGGGTCGACGATCGCGACGTTCGCCGGAGCGTCGGCGCCGAACGGCCCCGGATCGGCGTTGTAGGTGCTGCAGACGATGCTGCCGTCACCCGGGAAGCACACCTCGGGCTGAGGCGTCCACCACGAGGTCCAGCCGATCGCGTTCGCGGGGAAGCCGTCGGGGTCCCGGATCGGGTTGCCGGTCGGGTCGGCCTCGAGGCGCACGCCCTTGATCTCGTCGTCGCCGGTCAGGTTGTTGGCCAGCCAGCGGCGGTAGCCGTCGGGGAAGACGTCCGCGAGCGAGACGGAGCGGTAGCGCGCGTCGAGGAAGTCGTGCCGCGAATCGCTGATGAAGTTGTCCTCGGACTCGGCCATCAGCATCGGGGCCCAGATCTTGTCGTAGTAGCAGCCCGCGTTGACGGTGTACTCGGACTCGTACTCGCCCTTGTCGTCGGCGAGCGCGTTCTCGAGCGGCTTGCCGCCGTACGCGATGTTGCCGTAGTAGCCGGTCGCGCCGTTCGGGATCGTGACCTTCGGCAGCCCGTCGCCGTACGCGTCCGACAGCGCGCGGAGGACCGTGTCCCCGGTCGGCAGGTAGTGATCGCCCGGCGACGGCCGAGCCGTCATCCGGGTGAACTGATCGAACGCGATGCCCGACGCGAGGATGTTCTCCTTGAAGTTCGCGCCCGCGAAGAACTTCCAGAGGTCGTCGGGGTCGTACCCGTTCTCGAAGGCGAAGTCGCCCTTGTAGATGTTCGCGAGCAGGCCGAGGCCCTTCGCGCCGTCGCGCATCTTCGTGTTCCACCGCTCGAGCGTCCGGTTCGCGGAGGAGCGGACGCTGAACGCCATGCGGTTCCGGCGGTAGTTGTCGAAGATGTGCCCGACCTCCTGCGAGGTGATGAAGAAGTTGAACAGCTCGTAGGGATCCGCGCCGTTGTCGTGCCGGTAGACCGAGAGGTTGCCGAGGTCCGCCCAGCGATCCGTCGCGAAGCCGTAGGGCACGCGGACGCGGTTCTGCAGGTCGACGGCGGGGCCGCCGCGGTAGTACGCCGCCGCAGGCGGATAGGCGAACTCGGAGGCCTTCGGGAAGCGCAGCGCGGTCCACGGCGTGTAGTCCACGCGCTGCTGCTTGCAGCGGGTGTACTGCCCGTTGACCTTGACGATGAGCCCGTCGACGACCGGGTGCCACTTGCCGTCGCGCTCGTCGTTCCAGTCCGCCGGCTTGAACATCTGGACGGCGTTCTCGTCGCCCGACCAGACGCCGTTGCCGTCCGCGCCGCAGTCGAGCAGCTTGTAGACCTTGCCGAGCTGGGAGTAGTGGATGGGCTCGTTCTGGTACTCCGGCTGGATCCCCAGGAGGCCGCCGAAGCTGTCCATCTTCCACGAGATCATCCCCTTGCCGCGGTCCTTGTTGGACGCGTACTCGGGGCTCTCGTGCACGGCGACCGCGTCGCCGTAGAACATGCGCGCCGCCGCGAAGTCGTACGCGCCGAGGCCGAGCAGGTCCTGCGTGGTCTCGCCGGCGTAGTCCATCGTCGAGGATTGCATGAACATCCAGATCATGTTCTCGCTCTCCTCGGAGGTCACCGGATCGAAGTAGCGCGGGCCGGCGCAGGACTCGCCGTCGGCGGTGAGGTCCGTGCACTCGCTGGTGACGTGGCCGTTCCTCGTGCGGAGCTGCCAGTACTGCGGCCGGAAGCCCCAGGCGTCGTACGAGCTCACGAAGTTGTGGCGCATGCCGATCGAGTGGCCCATCTCGTGGATGATGACCGCGTAGTGGGCGCGCTGCGCGATGAACTTGCGCATGCGCTCGGCGCGCGCGAACTGGACATCCTTGCTGTCAGCCGGGTTGAACGGCTCGAACTTGTCCTCGAGCACGTCGGCCAGGCCGGCCAGCGAGAGCGGCGCGTCCGCCGCGTCGGACGAGAGGACGCACGAGCCGCGCTGGGCCAGGGCCAGCTCCTTCATCTGCCGGATCTGGCGCTGCACCGTCGGGTTCAGCCCCCGGAGCGGCGAGGCGTAGTTCATGACGCCCTCGCTCATCGGCATGCCGTCGACGCCGGCGTACTGCTGCATCGGCTTCGTCATGAGCTGGGCCTCGAAATCGGTGCCCACCGCGTGGTTCCGGCGCGCCCCGTAGATCGCCTGGTTCGTGCCCGTCGTCTGCGCGTCGGCCGCGACGTGCCGGAAGGCCGCATGGAGCTCCCGCACCTTCCCCATGAGGGCCGAGTCGGAGAGCATCTTCTGCTGCTTCACATCGATCTCGCCGGCGCCCGTCTTGCCCGACAGGCTGCCGATCTTCCGGTGGATCTCGGCCTTGCTCATCATCGGGAGCGAGCCGCCCTTGGCCGCCGCCTCGCTGGCCGCGGCCCAGTCGCGGACGAACGTGCCGTCGGTGACGTCCTCGGTCGTCAGCTCGCCCTTGATGTAGCGGGCCTGGTCGACGATGCCCTGGCTGAAGAGGTCGTTGATGTGCGTCCAGACGTTGATCGAGGCCGACACCTTCTCGCCGGTGAGCGGGTCCTCGGAGTCCGTGTAGATGCCCCACGCGGAGGGCGTCTGCGGCGCCTTGAAGTTGTTGACCGTGTGGTAGCGGAGGTCGCCCATCCGGACGTTGAGCGCCTTCTTGCACTCCGCGAGCGTCGCGTCGTCGCCGGCCTCGCGCGCCGCGTTGCACTGCGCCGCCGTCATGTCCTCGGGGAGCCGCGGCCCGCCGCAGGCGTAAGGATCGTTCGCCTCCACCGGGCTGTGGCAGAGCACGATCATCTCCGGCATCTTCGCGAGCGCGATGACGCCCGGATCGTAGCCGCGCTGCCCGCCCACCTCGTCGGCGATGTGGTCGCACCGCGAGATCTCGCTCTCCGGCAGGCCCTTCCGGCAGTGGTCGACCTCGCGCGCGAGCGCGATGGCGTCCTGGTTGTCGTCCATCTGGCCGTGGTAGACCGGGAAGCGACCCTGGCAGTCGGCGCCGCCGGTGCGCATGCACTCGGCGTAGCGAGCCACCATGACCGCGCTGCGCATCGCGACGTCCCACTCGTGGGTCGCCCAGCTCGTGCCGTCGAAGTACTCGTCGTTGCTGCCCGACGTCGTGTACCAGGCCTGCGGCACCGGCGTGCGCAGGGCGTACGGGAGCGTGCACTTCTGCGAGAACTGATCGCAGCGCGAGCCGCCGCCCACGGCCGCGCACTCGTCCTCGGTCCCGTCGCCGTTGTCGTCGCGGTGCGGGTCCGCGCCGACGGGGGTCGTCTCCGGCGTGAAGCACTTGACCTCGCCGGTCATCGCCGCCGGATTCGTGTAGAAGTGGCTGCGCTCCCAGATGTTGTAGCGCGTGATGAAGCGGTGCCACTTCGTGTCGCTCATGCCGTAGTTGCGCGCGTACCCGTGCCGCTCCTTGAGGAACGGCCCGTACGCCTGGAACCGGTAGCCGTCCCAGTCGACCGGCTCGTAGTCCCGGTTCACGACGCGGCGGAACGAGTGCCTGAGCGTGATCTCCACGGGGTTGCAGTTCCCGTACGGGGCGTCGCCGCCGAGGAAATCGTTGTCGAGATAGCAGGCCGGGAACGTGTCGATGCCCCAGCCGAACGCCGAGAGATCGATGGTCTCGGGCTGCGCGAAGGCCTTCGTCGTGATGTCGAAGTAACCGCTCTCCGGATCGAAATGCGGCGCGTCCTCGTCGTTCGGATCGTTCACCGCGTACGCCAGCGGCTCGTACGTCACGCCGCCGTAGATGCCGATCAGGCTCAGCGTGTCGAAGTCGTACGAGTCGGTGTTCAGGTTCCTCGACCAGTCGACCCGCATGTACTCGCGCTCGTACCAGGGCCGATCCGTGGTGTTCTCGACGACGACGTTCGACTCCTCGCCGGTCGTCGGGTTGTAGTCGCGCCGGATGTCGAAGTGCGACGTGATGGGGAAGGCGACCGCGATCACGCCGTCCTTGCTCGTGGCGCCGACGCCCTTGCCGTCGGAGCCGTCGATGCGCTCGTAGGTGATGCGCCCGATGAGCAGGTCCTCCTGGATCACCCACTTGATGCGCGTCAGCTCGGCCTGGCCGTACGACGCCGAGAACAGCCCGTCCTGGCTCGCCCCGTAGCCGACGTCCACGACCATCGTGCGGGTCCAGAACTCCGGATCGTCGGCCGAGTCCTGGAGGCTCGCCCCGACGAAGAAGGACTTCGCCAGCGCGTTGGCTTGCACCTTGTTGACGGCCGGGCGCTCTTCAGCGCAGCCGGCGCCGGCGCTCCCGGTGGCGAGGCCGAGGGCCCCCACCAGGAGTGCTCGCTTCCACATCCATCTCATCGAGATTCCTCCTTCACAGCCGAACCGAAGTTCCAACCGCGGAAAGCATGCGCGCCCGCCGGGCGCCCCGATCAGTCCTGCTCAAGCAAAATGAGTGCCGCTATTGAAAGTGAATAAGATCCGTTAGTTGCGATGACGAGGCGCGAGGGGCGACCCCTCTTCGTTAGCTCTTTGACCCCCGAGGTTAGGCATTTGGCGCCCCCGAGCCCCCGGGGTCGACGCGGGCGGCGACGGCCCGGGCGTGCGCGAAGAGGCCCTCGGCGCGGGCCAGGGCCTCGATGGCCGGGGCGTGGGACCGGAGGGCGGCCTCGGTGTAGCGGATCACGCTGGCGCGCGTGACGAAGTCGTGGACCCCGAGCGGGGCGCCGAAGCGCGCGGAGCCGCCGGTCGGGAGGACATGGGAAGGGCCGGCCAGGTAATCGCCCGCGGCGACCGGGGTGCGCGCGCCGAGCAGCGCGGCGCCGAGCGCGCCGACGCCGGCGAGCAGCGCCTCGGGCTCGGCGACGTGGAAGGCGACGTGCTCGGCCGCGATCTCGCCGGCGAGCGCCGCGAGGCGAGCGCGCGTCGGGACCACGAGCGCGGCCGCGTGCGCGCCGAGCGAGGCCTCGATGATGGCCCGGCGCTCCATGGCCGGGAGCGCGGCCTCGATCGCGCGCGCGGCGGCCTCCGCGACCTCGAGAGAGGTCGTCGCGAGCAGCGCGTACGACGCCTCGTCGTGCTCGGCCTGCGCGAGGAGCTCGGCCGCGACGAGGCGCGGATCGGCCGCCTCGTCGGCGAGCACGAGGATCTCGCTCGGGCCCGCGATGCCGTCGATCGCGACGTCGCCGTAGACGAGCCGCTTGGCGCACGCGACGTAGGCGCTGCCGGGGCCGACGATCTTGTCGACCCGCGCGAGGCCCTCGACGCCGTACGCGAGCGCCGCGATCGCGTGCGCGCCGCCCGCGTCGAGGACCGCGGTGACGCCCGCGAGGTGCGCGGCGGCGAGCGTGGCGTCGTCGGGCGCGGGGCTGGCGAGCACGATCTCCGCGACGCCCGCCACGCGCGCGGGGATCGCCGACATGAGCACGCTCGAGGGGTAGCGGGCCTTGCCGCCGGGCGCGTAGACGCCCACGCGCCCGAGCGGCCGGACGCGCATGCCGAGCAGGACGCCGTCTTCCTCGTAAGCGAACCCCGGGAACCCCGCGTCCGTGGCGGCGGCGCCGATCTCGGCCGCGCGCTGGCGCTCGTGGTAGCGGGTGATCCGCGCGGCCGCGAGCTCGAGGCCGCCGCGGACCTCGGCGGGGAGCCGGGCGAGGGCCTCGGCGCCGCCGAAGCCGCCGCTCCGCACGAGGGCGGGCGGGACGCGGCGCTCGTAGGCCTCGATGCAGCGCAGCACCGCGGCGGCGCCGCCGCGGCGGACCTCGTCGACGATCGCGCGCACGGCCGGCTCGACCGCCGAGAGATCGCCGGCGCCTCGACCGCGCAGCGCGGAGAGCGCGGCGTCGAAGCCCGGCGTGCCATCGATGTGGATGCGGAGCATGGGGCGGGGGCGGCTCGGCCCGGGCCGGGCTCCACCCAGGGAGCGCGACACGGCGCCTTGAGCGCACACCCCCGTACCACAGGGGCCGCGGTGTGGGAACGACCGCCCGCTCGCTGTATATTTAAGGAGGGGGTTGCGGACCCGCTGGTCCGCTCCGGTGCATGTCACGCGAGCCGCCGGTCCCATCCGCGCGCGGGGTGGAGTACCGTCGTCGCATGCGGACCGCTCGCGTCGGCCCTCTGTTCATCTCGCTCGGGCTCGCTGCGATCGCCTTCGCGGCGCTCGGCGGGTGCCGCAGCGGCACCTGCCTGCTCAAGGTCTGCCAGGGCAGGGACTGCCGGTGCTCGATCTCGTCGTGCGGCGACGGCGCGGCGTTCGACGTGAGCCAGAACCGCTGCCGGTGCCTCAAGGGCTACCTCGCGATCGCCGGCCAGTGCCTGACGCCGCAGGACGCGAACGCGTACTGCGGAAAGGGGAACCACTACGAGAACGGCGGCTGCGCCCCCGATCGCTGCAAGCCCGGCGACGAGCTCGATCAGAGCACCGGCTGGTGCATCCCGCGCGATCAGGTGAACCAGGTCGCGAGCAACATGGGCGTGCCGCTCGGCGCGGGGCAGCAGCTCGGCTGCCCGGCGGGGCAGAAGCTCATCATCGACGGGCCGACCGCGGCGTGCGTGCCCCTGTCGCAGACGTGCGCGCGCGACGAGACCTGGACCGGCCAGGTCTGCGCCAAGGTCGGCGCGTGCCCCACGGGGTCGATCTGGGATCCGACGCTCGCGCAGTGCGTGCAGTACGCGCAGGGCTCGGGCTCCGACGAGCTGGTCGTCAACGTGGCGCAGTGGGCCTACGCGAACTACGGGCCGAACGGCGGCGCGGGCACGAGCGCGTTCTGCGGCGCGTTCGCGAAGCGCCCCCTGAGCTTCGGGCTCGCGGAGGGGTCGTCGGCCATGGTGCGGATCGCGGTCACGATGTCCTTCCCCGACGGGGCGATCTCGTCGGGCGTCGTGCAGGCGTCCTCGGTCTTCGACGCGAGCAACAACCCCGTGCCCCAGAAGGGCGCGGGCGAGATCGACGGCGCCGCGAGGGCGATCTTCTCGACGCTGCTGCTCGGCGGCGGCCGCGCGAGCGCGCCGAGCGCGTCGACGACCGTGAAGTGCGCGGTCGTCAACGCGGCGAAGCCGCAGCCCGTGCCGTCCGTCGGCGGCCTGTAGCCGCGCCGCCCGCTCTAGGGCCGGTCGAGCGTGCTCACGACCTTGGCGGCGCGCAGGGCGCCGAGGCCGTTGCAGCTCACCACCTTGCCCTTCTCGATGACGAAGTTCTGGTGGGTCGGCTCGATGCGCGCGAAGTCGACGCTGAGGCGGGCCCCGTCGAAGGTCGCGCGCAGGGGGCGGCCGGACACGCTGGTCCGCACGTCCTGGCAGGTGCCGCGGGCGCGCGCGGGGTCGAACTCGGCGCCGCTCGGGGCGATGAAGCGGATGCGGTCCTCGACGGCGAAGACGCGCGGCTCGCCGGGCACGGCGCGCAGCGAGAAGCGGGCCTCGCCGACCGCGTAGTCCTGCGGCGCGAACTGCTCCGCGCGCACCACGCGGAACTCCAGGGCGTCGCCGGCCAGCACGGCGTCGAGCTCGCGGCCGTTGCCGATCCAGCGGCCGGTGAGCTCCTCGAGCGGCGAGCGCGGCGGCGCGGCCGGCGCCGGCGGCGCGGCGGCGCTCGGCCGGGGCGCGGTGGACGACGCGGTGGCCCTGACCTCCGGCGTCCTCCCGCGCCCCTTGCCGGGCGGCAGGACGCCGGTGCCGAAGAGCGCGGCGACGGTGCCCCCGGCGAGCACCAGGAGGGCCGTGACGGCCGCCCAGACGCGCCGCCGCGGCCCGAGCGGCGCGGCGTCCACCGTGGTCGCCGCGCGGCCGTCGGCGGCGGG